>NZ_CP173255.1:2285714-2623452 GCF_044881195.1 Sphingomonas sp. MMS24-J45
GTCCTGATCAAAGCTCAGCCGCCACGATCCGCTCCACGCCAGCGCGCCGATCCACGCGGGTCCGTCTTCTTCGGTGGTGGTGGCGCGGGTGATCTGGAACCACGGGTTGTTCTGGCTGCCGGTCGAGCCGCGACGGCTTTCCAGCACGGTCGCGCCAGCCGTCAGCGGCCGATCCTGCAACGTCCATTCCGCCGCCCAGCGCCCGGTCGAATAATGCAGGCGATAATCATAGGCGACCGGCAGCGTCAGCCCGGCGGCAGCGACCTGATCAATCCGCACATCGCCGGTACCGCGATTTTCGATCACCGCGGAGCGCGAGACAACGCCCGTTGCCCGATCGATCGTGTAGGTCAGCGTTACGAACAGTGGCCGGTCGAGGTCGCTAAGCGTCACGCGGATCGTATCGCCGGAAATTTCGTGGCTGCGGTAATAAAGGACCAGATCGCGGTTGCCGTCGGGATAGGTCACCTTCAACGCCGGCTCGGCGTACAAGCCGCCGCCTTGTCCGGCATATTCCTGCGGCACGACGTTCGTGGTCACGTCGAATCCGCTCAATCCCGACAGTTCCGGTGCGGCCAGCGGCGCGCGATCGGGCAGGCGTTTGCCCCAATAGACCGATTGAAGAATCCCGGTGAGATTGACCTTGAAGGCGTAGGTGACGTCTCCGCCATCGAGCCTGAAAATCTTGTGCTCGCGGTCGTAGCTTGCCTGGGCGAAGGCGGCGGTCGGTGACAGCAACGCGGCCATCGCAGAAAGGACCAATGGCCAAATCTTAAGGTCTGGAAGACTTCTCATTCCACATTCCTGTTCATCCGCGACTACCGCGGTCGTGATGCGATAAAGTCATATATAAAGCAACCTATCGCGTGCTGCGTCTTGGTGTGTGGTCCTGTCGGTGCCGATGGCCAGCGTGTCGACCTGACAAGCGGTCGCATCGCGGGTCGCGCTTGGCTGGTTGGTTGTTGGGGCGTCTGTTCGGCATATGAGGGATTGCGCTGTCGGCTTGAGGTGTGCGCTATCAGTGCGTATCGGATGCGCAAGGGCCAGCGTATCTCGCGTCCGCGGTTAGGAACGAACTTTTGGCGACCAGCTTCTCTCACGAAGACCCGAAAATCGGGGTGCTCGACCAGCTTGTCGGATATCATTTGCGCCGTGCCTCTACCGTCTTCGCCAGCGATTTCGCGCAGGCCGTTGCGGGTACCGGGATGCGGCAGGTGCTGTTCGGGATCCTGTCGATCATCAAAGCCAACCCAGCGATCAATCAGGGCAATGTCGGCCGCGCGCTCGGGATTCAACGGGCGAATATGGTCAGCCTGGTCAACGAGCTGGTCGACAAGGGGATGGTGCACCGGGAAACATCGTCCGAGGATCGCCGTGCTTTCGCGCTGACGCTTACAGCGCAGGGCGAAGAGCTTGTGGCGCTCTGTCTGGCCAATATTCGGGAGCATGAGGAGCATCTGCTCGCCGATCTGAGCGCCAGCGAGCGCGAGACGCTGATCGGGCTGCTAATGCGGATCGAGGCGAAGGAAGCCTGACCGGCCATTCCACGACAGCAGCCCACGCGCCCGCGCCATAAACAAGGCCATTGCACCGCTTAAAAAATCCGCTATCTCGCATAACAATTGGCGGAGAGGGGGTGGTGGTCGATCCAACCCGTTTCGCCGTGCGGCGGCATTGCTCCACGGCACCTCTACCCTGCCAACAACGGCCTTGAGGAGAGAGCGATGACGGAACTCAGCAGCAACGGCGTGGTCGCCTATGATGTGGCGGACGGCATCGCCTGGGTGAGATTCAACCGACCTGACAAGCGCAATGCGCAGAGCCCGACGCTCAATCGCGACATGATGGAGGTGATCGACGCACTCGAATTTCGTGACGATGTGGGGGTGCTCGTCCTGACTGGCGAAGGCGATTCCTTTTGCGCCGGCATGGATCTGAAGGAGTATTTCCGCGAAACCGAGGCAAAGGGTCTCGGCGGCACCCGCGCGGCGCAACGCGAAGCCTATGGCTGGTGGCGTCGTCTGCGCTGGTACCAGAAGCCGACGATCGCGATGGTCAATGGCTGGTGCTTCGGCGGCGCGTACGGTCCGCTGTTTGCGTGCGATCTGGCCTTTGCCGCCGAGGAAGCGACGTTCGGCCTGAGCGAAATCAACTGGGGCATTCTGCCCGGTGGCGGCGCGACCAAGGTCGCGGTCGAGCTGATGTCGTTCCGCAAGGCGATGTATCATGCGATGATGGGCGAAAATATCGACGGCAAGACCGCCGCCGAATGGGGCCTCGTCAACGAAGCGCATCCGCTTGCGTCGCTCAAGGATCGGGTGACCGCCGTCGCCAAAGTGCTCCTCCAGAAGAATCCTGTCGCGCTGAAGGCGACCAAGGACGCAGTTCGTCGCGTTTCCATCCTGCCCTATGACGAGGCCGAGGATTACCTGATCCGCGCGCAGGAAGCTGCCAACTTCCACGACAAGACCGAAGGCCGCAAGGAAGGCATCCGCCAGTTCATCGACGAGAAAAGCTATAAGCCGGGCCTCGGCGCCTATGACAAGGACCGCGGCACGGGTTGACCCGCCAGTCGAGCGGTTGTGCGATTAGCTATGCTGTATAGCGGTTATTGACATGCGCTAAAACAATCTGCATCCTTCGAGCCAATGATACCGGGAAACCCGGAAGCACTTGGGGGAGGTACAATGATCACATCACAGATCCGTGTCCGGTTACTGAGTGGTATCGCATCGCTGGCAGCGATGACGGTGGGCACGCTCGCGGCACCCGTCGCTGCACAATCGACCCAGCCATCGGACGGCACCACCCCAGCAGCGGCGACCAGCGCCCCGAGTGATGACATCGTCGTCACCGCCAGAAGGCGTGCCGAGAACCTGCAGGATACGCCGATTGCGGTATCCGCCTTCAGCGGCCAACTGCTGCAGGATCGCCAGATCCAGCAGACGCAGGACCTGGAACGCATCACGCCAAGTTTGCAGTTCAAGCCCGCGGGCCAACTCTCCGGCAACAGCGCATCGTCCGTCGTGTTCATCCGCGGCGTTGGTCAGGTCGATCCGACCGCGGCTGTCGATCCCGGCGTCGGCATCTATCTCGACGAAGTCTATCTCGGGCGCGCCGTAGGCGGTGCGATCGATTTCGGCGATATCGACGGGGTCGAGGTGTTGCGCGGGCCGCAGGGGACGTTGTTCGGCCGCAACACGATCGGCGGCGCGATCCTGGTGCGCACGCGCCAGCCCGAGCTCGGTTTATTTTCGGGCAAGGCCCGCTTCCGCACCGGCACCGACGATCTGTACGAGGGCTTCGCCGCGCTCAACATCCCGCTCGCCGATACGCTCGCCGCGCGCGTTTCGGGCGGCTTTCGCAAGCGTCGCGGCTATGTGATCCGCGCTTCTGACGGTCTCGATCTCGGCAACGACAATGGGTACACCCTCAACGCCGCGCTCAAATGGGCACCTTCGAGCGATTTCGAGCTGTTCCTGCGTGGTGATTATTCCAAGCGCGACGAAAATGGCGCGCCGTTCGTGTTCGCCGAAATCAACGAGCAGGCGCCGGTCGCGGCGATTGCCAGCGTTGCGGCCGGTTGCCCCGGCGCGACGATCCCCTTCGCCCCGATTGCCCCCGGCAATCAGCGGTTCGGCGCGCCTAACGTGCCGTTGATCAACGATGTCCGCTGCGCCAACGATCTTCAGGCCCGCGGTCCGTTCGTCAACGGCGGCACCGCCCCGGTGCTCAGCAACTCTGAAGTGTGGGGCGTGGCGGGAACGGCGAAAATCCGTCTGACCGATCAGGCCTCGGTCAAATGGATCAGCGCTTACCGCGAAACCAGCTCGCGCGGCATCCGCGACGCGGACAATACGCCGCTGTTGCTGATTACCACCGATGTCGGCGGCAAGTCGCAGCAATTCAGCCAGGAAGTCCAGCTGCAGCTCGATTACGATTGGATCAGCGGGATTTTCGGCGGCTATTATTTCAACGAGAAGACTCGCGAGCGCGCGACCGTGCCGCTGTCGTTCCCGCCTTCGCCCCCGGTGATCAGCTCGCTGCTGGCCGGCGGACCCGGTTCGCGCGATCTGCAGATTTCGCGGCTGCAGACCAGTTCGGTCGCGGTGTTCAGCGAAGTCTCGGTGAAGCCGCTCGCCGGGCTCGAACTGACCGGGGGGCTTCGCTACACGTCCGACCGGAAATCCTATCAGGGAACGGTGTTCAACCTCTTCCCCGCGACCTTGCCCGATCCTGATCCGCTGCCGACCCTGGCGATCCCGCAGGGCGGGCCGCTGTTTATCTTCAACGGGCTCAATACGCGCGATTTCGCGGCGCTGACCGGATCGGGCAGCATCCAGTATCGCTGGAACAGCGCGATCAGCACCTATGCCTCTTACGCGCGCAGCTTTAAATCGGGCGGCTTCAACACGCGCTACAACGCCGCGCCGACCGGCAACGTGCCGGTGCCCTTCAACGACGAAAAGGTCACCAGCTACGAAGTCGGCGTGAAGACGCAGTTCGGCCGGGTCCGCTTGAATTTGGCCGCATATCAGGCCGAATATCAGGACATCCAGCTGATCTTCCGTCAGGGCGTCGTGCCGCTGTTGTTCAACGCGGGCGAGGCGCGCATCCGCGGCCTGGAAGCGGAGCTGAATTACCGCTCCCCGTGGGGCCTGACGATCGATGCAAGCGGCAGCGTGCTCGACGACAAGATCAAGACGATCACCCCGGTCCCGGGCGCGACCGCGACCGTCGCGCCCGGCGATGATCTGCCGCTGACGCCCAAGTTTCAGGCCAATTTCGGCATTTCCTATGCGATCAACTTTGCCAACGGGATGAAGCTGACGCCGCGTTTCGATGGCAGCTACACCTCCAAGGAAACCTTCATCACCGGCAGCATCCCGTCGATCGAGGAAGATGGCTATTTCGTCGGCAATTTCTCGCTGGCGCTTGGCCTGACCAAGGCGATCGACCTGACGGCGGGCGTCATCAACCTGTTCGACGAACGCTATCTGATTCAGGGGAATGCCTCGCTTGGCACGTTGGGCTATGCCGAGCGGATCTATGCCCGGCCGCGCAACTGGTTCGTCCAGGTGTCGGCGAAATTCTGAGGGACGAAGGCGTTTACGGCGGCGCGTCGTCCATACGATCATGACCATGCCGGGAGACAGATGATGGACGCCACGCTGATGATCGGCAATCGCGATGTCGCCGCGAGCGAAGGTGCGACCTATGATCGGAGCGATCCGATCACGGGGGCGGTCGCAACGCGGGCGGCGGCGGCGTCGGTGACCGATGCCATTGCTGCGGTCGATTGTGCCGCCGCGGCCTTCCCCGCCTGGGCGGCGCTTGGCCCCAATGCGCGCCGTGCGCTGCTGATGAAGGCCGCAGATGCGCTGCAGGCCCGCAGCGGCGAGATTTGCGCGGCGATGGCGGCGGAAACCGGCGCGACGATGGGCTGGGGTGGCTTCAACGTCCATCTCGCGACATCGATGCTGCGCGAGGCGGCGGCGCTGACCACGCAAGTGCAGGGCGAGACGATCCCGTCCGACCGACCCGGCTGCATCGCAATTGCGATCCGGCAGCCAGCCGGGGTCGTGCTCGGCATTGCGCCGTGGAATGCGCCGATCATCCTGGGCGTCCGCGCGGTCGCGCTGCCGCTTGCCTGCGGCAATACGGTGGTGCTCAAGGCCTCCGAGATGTGCCCACGGACCCATCTGCTGATCGGCGAGGCGTTTCGCGATGCGGGATTCCCCGACGGCGTCGTCAACGTCGTCACCAATGCGCCGGCCGACGCGGCCGCTGTGGTCGAGGCGCTGGTGCGGCACAAGGCCGTGCGCCGCGTGAACTTCACCGGCTCGACCAAAGTCGGCCGGATCATCGGGCGCTTGTGCGGCGAGGAGCTCAAACCAGCCCTGCTCGAACTGGGTGGCAAGGCACCGCTGATCGTGCTGGAAGACGCCGATATCGGCGAAGCGGTCGCCGCGGCGGCGTTTGGGGCCTATATGAATTCCGGGCAGATCTGCATGTCGACCGAGAAGATCATCGTCGTCGACGCGATCGCCGATAAATTCCTCAAGGCGTTCGTCGCCAAGGTGAAGACGCTCAAGGCCGGCGACCCGCGTGACGGCGCGGCTCCGCTCGGCTCGGTGATCGATCCCGCAGCGGTCGCCACGGTCGAGCGGCTAATCGCCGATGCCGTCGCCAAGGGTGGCACGCTGCACAGTGCAGCCGAACCCAAGGGCACGATCCTGTCGGCGGCGGTGATCGATCATGTCACGGCGGCGATGGCGATCTATGGCGATGAAAGCTTCGGCCCGATCACGGGCATTATCCGGGTGAAGGACGAGGAGGAAGCGATCAGCGTCGCCAACGATACCGACTATGGCCTGACCGCCTCGGTCTTTACCGGCGACACGTCGCGCGGGCTCCGCGTGGCGGCACGGCTGGAAACGGGCATGTGCCATATCAACGGCCCGACCGTCCATGACGAGGCGCAAATGCCGTTCGGCGGGATCAAGGCCTCCGGCTATGGTCGGTTCGGCGGCAAGGCGGGCATTGCGGAATTTACCGAGCTCCGCTGGATCACGATCGACACGCTACCGGTGCACTATCCGATCTGAGTGATCGGAGCGGCGGCGATTTGCGGCATCGGATGTTGAAGTCCACGGATAACCGAGAATACCCAGTTCGGGCGGCACGATCTCATAATCAAATCTGACCGACGGGCGACATTGCGCACCGATCGCCGCAACCGGCTTTCCTTGGCAATTCTGGCATTGCAGCAGCGCCGTTGCAGGGGTGCCGGATCGGGTTCGGCCCGGTCCGACTTTACGCTCGCTTTACGCCCGTCGTGCGCAATCCCCCGCGCGCCTTAACGGGCGTCGGGTCTAGGCGGGTGCCGAATTATCAAGGCACCCACTATGTCCATTGATCTCATCATCGGCGGCGTCACGCTCGCCATCATCCTTGTCTATTTGCTCGCCGTGCTCGCACGGCCCGAGCGCTATTGAACGGGGTGGCGGCGATGACCTTTGCCGGTTGGAGCATGATCCTCCTGTTCACCGCGCTCACCGTGGCGCTCGCCAAGCCAGCGGGCGACTGGATGTACGCATTGTATGCACGCGACAGCCTGCCGGGTGAGCGCGCGCTTTTCAAACTGATCGGAATCGATCCGAAGTCCGAACAGAGCTGGGTCGGCTATGCGGTCTCGCTGGCGGCGTTCAACCTGTTCGGCATCGCCTTCCTGTTCGCTGTGCTGAAGCTGCAAGGGGTGCTGCCGCTCAATCCGCAAGGCTTCCCAGCGGTCGAGAACCTGCTCGCGCTAAACACCGCAGTCAGTTTCGTAACCAACACCAACTGGCAGAATTACGGGGGCGAAAGCACGCTGTCGCATTTGTCGCAGATGCTGGGGCTGACGGTCCAGAATTTCCTGTCGGCGGCCACCGGGATTGCCGTCGCGTTCGCGATCATCCGGGGTTTTGCCCGGCGGCAGGCGTCGGGCATCGGCAATTTCTGGACCGATGTGACGCGCGTCACGCTGTATCTGCTGCTCCCGATCAGCATCATTCTCGCGCTCATCTATGTTGCGCTTGGCGTGCCGCAGACATTCTCTGCGTCGGCAACAGCGACGACGATCGAAGGTGGCAAACAGGTGATCGCGCTCGGCCCGGTCGCGTCGCAGCTTGCGATCAAGATGCTTGGCACGAACGGTGGCGGCTTCTTCAACGCCAATTCGGCGCACCCCTTCGAGAATCCGAGCGCCATCAGCAACTTCATTCAAATGCTCAGCATCTTCGTGCTCGGCGCGGGGCTCACGCTCACCTTCGGCAAGGCGGTCGGCAATGTCCGCCAGGGCTGGGCCATACTTGCCGCCATGCTGCTGCTGTTCGGTGCAGGCGTTGCGGTCACCTATGCGGCAGAGGCGGCGGGCACCCCCGTGCACCATGCACTCGGCGTGGCGGGCGGCAATATGGAGGGCAAGGAAGTCCGCTTCGGTGTCGCGACGTCGGCGCTGTTCGCGACGATCACCACCGCCACTTCGACGGGCGCCGTCATCGCCGCGCACGACAGCTTCACGCCGATCGGCGGGATGATCCCGATGTTCAACATGCAGTTGGGCGAACTCGTGATCGGCGGCGTCGGCTCTGGGCTCTATGCCGTTCTGATCTACGCGATCCTTGCGGTCTTCATCGCCGGATTGATGGTGGGGCGCACACCCGAATATGTCGGCAAGAAGATCGAAGCGCGCGAGATGAAACTGAGCGTCATCGCGATCTTCATCCCGCCGCTGATGATTCTCGGTCTCGCCGCGATCGCCAGTGTCGTTCCGGCAGGATTGGCCGGGCCGCTGGCAAAGGGGCCACATGGCTTCAGCGAGATTCTCTACGCCTTCTCAAGCGCGGCGGCCAATAACGGTTCGGCATTTGGCGGGCTGAGCGGCAACACGCCGTTCTACAATCTGCTGCTGGCGCTTGGCATGTTCGTAGGGCGGTTCGGGGTGA
Organism: Sphingomonas sp. MMS24-J45; assembly: GCF_044881195.1. Lineage (GTDB taxonomy): Bacteria > Pseudomonadota > Alphaproteobacteria > Sphingomonadales > Sphingomonadaceae > Sphingomonas. Next base: position 2,294,204 of record NZ_CP173255.1, read on the forward strand.
TCCTACCGGTGCTGGGCATTGCCGGTGGGCTCGCGGCCAAGCGTGTCATCCCTGCGGGCGCGGGTTCATTCCCCACCACCGGCGGTTTGTGGATCGGGCTGCTGGCCGCAGTCATCCTGATCGTCGGGGGGCTGACATTCCTGCCTGCCCTAGTGCTCGGCCCGATCGCCGATCAGGCGCAGGTCGCCGTCGGCACGCTCAACTAAAAGGCTAACCAACATGGCAACCCAAACCTCGCTCTTTACGGGTCCCTTGATGGCGGCCGCCGCGCGCGACGCCTTCATCAAACTCGATCCGCGTACGCTGATCCGCAACCCAGTCATGTTCGTGACCGGCATTGTCGCTGCGCTTTCCACGGTGCTGCTCATCAAGGGCGCGCTGAGCGGTTCGACCAGCATCGCGTTCCAGGCGCAGCTCGTGTTCTGGCTCTGGCTGACCGTGCTGTTCGGCAACTTTGCCGAAGCGATGGCGGAGGGGCGCGGCAAGGCGCAGGCCGCGTCGCTGCGATCGACCAAGGCCGATCTTCGGGCAAAGCAATTGATTGGCGTTGCCGGTGCGTGGGAACTCGTCGACGCGACGCGGCTGCAGGTCGGCGATGAAGTGCTGGTCGAGACCGGCGACCTGATCCCCGCCGATGGCGAGGTGGTCGGCGGCGTCGCGAGCGTCAACGAAGCCGCCATTACGGGCGAAAGCGCGCCGGTCATCCGCGAGGCCGGTGGCGACCGCTCGGCCGTGACGGCTGGCACGCGGGTGATCGCCGACAGCATCACGGTGCGGGTGACCGCGGCGCAGGGTCAGGGCTTTCTCGACCGGATGATCGCGCTGATCGAAGGCGCCAGCCGCCAGAAAACACCGAATGAGATCGCCCTCACCATCCTCCTCGCCGGGTTGACGCTGATCTTCCTTATCGCCGTCGGCACGCTGCCCGCGTTCGCCGCCTATGCCGGCGGGGCGCTCGCGGTGCCGGTGCTGGTCGCGCTGTTCGTGACGCTCATTCCGACCACCATTTCGGCCTTGCTTTCGGCCATCGGCATTGCGGGCATGGATCGGTTGGTCCGCTTCAACGTGCTCGCGAAATCGGGCCGTGCGGTGGAGGCCGCTGGTGATATCGATACGTTGCTGCTCGACAAGACCGGCACGATCACGATCGGCGATCGGCAGGCGACGGCCTTCCTGCCCGTTCCGGGTGTCGCAGAGCGTGACCTGATCGCTGCGGCACGCCTCGCCAGCCTGGCCGACGAAACGCCCGAGGGGCGATCGATCGTGGTTCTCGCAGGCGATGGCGATCCGATGCCGGCTGGTGCCGAGCCCATCAAGTTCACCTCTCAGACGCGCGTATCGGGCCTGCAGATCGGCGAGCGGATGCTCGTCAAAGGTGCAGTCGATGCGGTGGTGCGGCGGCTGGGCGATCAGGTCGATCCCAACGCGGCCAAGGCGCTAAGCAAAATCGCGGATGAAATTGCGCGGTCGGGGGGACGCCGCTCGCAGTGTCCGATGGCGCGCGCCTGCTGGGTGTGGTGCACCTGAAGGACATCGTGAAAGCGGGCATTCGCGAACGGTTCGGTGAGCTTCGCCGGATGGGCATCCGCACCGTGATGATCACCGGGGACAATCCGCTTACCGCCGCCAGTATCGCGGCCGAGAGCGGGGTCGACGATTTTCTCGCGGAGGCGACGCCCGAGGACAAGCTTGCGCTGATCCGTAAGGAGCAGGAGGGCGGCAAGCTCGTCGCGATGTGCGGCGATGGCACCAACGACGCCCCCGCCCTTGCACAATCCGATGTCGGCGTGGCGATGAACACCGGAACGCAGGCAGCGCGCGAGGCGGGCAATATGGTCGATCTAGACAGCGATCCGACCAAGCTCATCGAGATTGTGGGGCTGGGCAAGCAGTTGTTGATGACCCGCGGCGCGCTCACTACCTTTTCGATCTCGAACGACGTGGCGAAATACTTTGCCATTCTCCCGGCGATTTTCGTCACGCTTTATCCGGGATTGAGCGCGCTGAACGTGATGCGGCTGGGTAGCCCGGAAAGCGCGATCCTGTCGGCGATCATCTTCAATGCGCTGATCATCCCGGCACTGGTGCCGCTTGCGCTGAAAGGGGTGAAATACCGCCCCGCGCCAGCGGGCGACCTGCTCGCGCGCAACCTTGCGATCTACGGTGTCGGCGGGCTGATCGCGCCGTTTGTGGGCATCAAGATCATCGATCTGGCCGTCACCGCCCTCCACCTAGCCTGAACAGGAACCATCATGTTCACCGAAATCCGTGCCGCGTTGCGCCCCGCGATGACGCTGTTGTTGCTGCTCGCCGCGATCACCGGCCTTGCCTATCCTGCGCTCGTCACCGGTGTCGCGCAGGTCGCGTTGCCCCGCCAGGCCAATGGCAGCCTGATCGTCGACCATGACGTGGTCGTCGGCTCCGAACTGATCGCGCAAAGCTTTGCCGCGTCGCGCTATTTCCACCCGCGCCCGTCGGCGGCGGGGAAGGGCTATGACGCCAGCAATTCTGCCGCGAGCAACCTTGCGCCGGGATCGAAGGATTTGCGCGATGCCATTGCCGCCCGTGTGGCCGCGGCACGCGCCGAAGGGATGACCGGGGGTTTAACGATCCCGCCTGACCTGGTCACCACTAGCGCCTCGGGGCTCGATCCCGATCTGAGTCCCGAGGCGGCTTTTTGGCAAGTTTCGCGCGTCGCCAAGGCGCGCGGCCTCCCCCGAGCCAAGGTTCGCGCGCTCGTCGAACAATCGATCGCCTGGCCGTGGCTCGGCATCATCGGCGACGCGCATGTCAACGTGCTGTTGCTTAATCGACAGCTAGACCGGATTTCGACTAACTCGCCCACGTGACATCGTCTAATCGCCCATCCCCGGACTCGCTGCTGAAGGCCGCCAGGAAAGAGGCGCGCGGACGTCTCAAGATCTTCCTGGGCGCGGCCCCCGGGGTCGGCAAGACGTTCGAGATGTTGCGCGAGGGCGCGGAGCTGCTGCGCCAGGACCGCGATGTCGTCGCCGGCATCATCGAAACGCACGGACGCGCCGAGACCGAGGCCCTCGTCGCACCGTTCGAGATTCTTCCGCGCCGCGTGATTGAGCGCGGCTCCCACACCGTGACGGAGTTCGATCTCGATGCGATGATCGCCCGCCGCCCGAGCATCGCGCTGATCGACGAACTGGCGCACACCAACGCGCCGGGCAGCCGCCATCCGAAACGATGGCAGGATGTCGAGGAATTGCGCGACGCCGGCATCGATGTGCTGACCACGCTGAACATTCAGCACGTCGAAAGCCTGAATGACGTCGTCGCGGGCTTCACCCGCGTGCGGGTGCGTGAAACCGTTCCCGATGCGATCCTCGACGATGCCGAGATCGAAGTCATCGACTTGCCGCCCGACGAGCTGATCGAGCGGCTCAAGGCCGGTAAGGTCTATGTGCCGCACGAAGCGACACGGGCGCTCGGCCACTTCTTTTCCAAATCCAATCTATCGGCACTGCGCGAACTCGCGCTGCGGCGCGCAGCTCAGGCGGTCGATCGTTCCCTGCTCGATCACGTCGAACTGATCGGCGATCGGGGCAATTGGGCGGCGGGCGAGCGCATTGTCGTCGCGGTCGGCGATCAGCCCGGCGGCGACGCGCTGATCCGGGCGGCAAAGCGTTTTGCCGATGCGATGCGCGCGCCCTGGGCTGCTGTGACCGTGGAAACCCCGCGCAGCATCACGCTCAGCGACGCCGCGCGCACACGCATGGCCAGCACGCTTAAACTGGCAACGAGCCTCGGTGCCGAAATCGCGACCGTACCGGCGCGCTCCGTGGTCGACGGGCTCTGCGCGCACATTCAGGAAACGCGTGCCACCGCCGTCGTGATCGGCAAATCGCGGCGAAGCTGGTGGTTCGAAATGCGCAACCGCTCCGTCGTGGACCAGCTCGTCCGCAAGCTCGATGCAGTTGCAGTCCACGTCGTTCCCCTAGGTCCTCAGGCGGCAATCGATGGCATGACGGCGGTGGCGCGTCCGAGCGCGCTGCGCGGCATCGTGGCCGGGCTTGCGATGGTGGCCGCGACCACCGCGGCGGCGATTCTGCTCCAGCCCACCGTTGGGTCGAACGCGGTCGATCTTATCTATCTGCTGCCCGTCATCGCGACCGCTACGCTTTTCGGTCTGCGGCCCTCTGTGGTCGCCAGCCTGGCCGCTGCGCTGGCGTACAACTTCTTCTTCCTCCCGCCGCTCTACACCTTCACGATCAGTGATCCGCAAAACGTCGTGACACTGTTCGTCCTGATGGCGGTCGCCGTGGTCGCCAGCCAGCTCACCGGGCGCCTGAAGCGCGAGGCAACGATCGGCGCCCGCAGCGCGAGCGAAAATGCCGCGCTCGCCGCATTCGGGCAGCGGCTGGCCGCGGTGTCGGACGAAGCCCGAACGGCGGCGGCGGTGTGTGAGGAAATCGCACGTTTGCTGAACGTGTCCACTATTCTCTTCGCCCGAGACGAAAGCGCGATTGCGCCAATCGGGGCTAGTCCACCCGATCCGATGTTAGGCCCGCTCGATATGGCGGCTGCCGAATGGGCATTCGACCGGGGCGAGGTGGCCGGGCGTGACAGCGGAACGCTGACGTCGAGCGAATGGCAATTCCACCCGCTTGAAACCGCGCTCGGCGTATTGGGTGTGCTTGGTATCGCGCCGAATGGCAGCGGGGACCCCGTGCCCGCCGACAAGCGCATCTTGTTCACGACGCTCTTGGGGCAGGCGGCGCTGGCCCATGAACGCCTTCGACTGGAAGCCAATGCCCGCGAAGTGAGCGCACTGAAGCAACGGGACGACCTGCGCGCCACCCTGCTGTCATCAATGGGCCACGACCTTAAGACACCGCTGACGGCAGTGGTTGCAGCCGCGGACGCGCTGGCCGCCGAATATGGCGAGAGTGCCACGACCGCCACGCTGAAAGGGGAAGCCCGTCGTCTGCGCCGGGTGTTTGACGATCTGGTCGAGATGACGCGGATCGAATCTGGAGCACTGGTCGTCAAGCGTGAGGCGACCGACCTGACCGACGCCATCGCCGCTGCGGCGCACGACCTGCGGGCCGAGCTGATGCGGCATTCTCTAATCCTCGACGTGCCGCCGACTTTGCCGCTGGTCGAAGCCGATCCCCGCATGTTGCATCACATCCTGATCAATCTGTTGGGCAACGCCGCCAAATTTTCCGCACCCGGCACACCCATCATCGTTCGTGCGCAGCGGTTGCCGGGCCAGGTGACGCTCTCCGTGCTCGATGCGGGGCCGGGCTTGCCGAGCGGTCGCGAAACCAGCCTGTTCGACCGCTTCATGCGCGTGGACGGCGATGATATGAGTGGCGGGTCGGGGCTTGGTCTTGCCATCGTCAAGGGGTTTGCCGAAGCGATGGGGCTGACGGTGGCCGCATCCAACCGCGATCCCGTGGGTGCCGCGTTCAGCATAACATGGGGCGAAAGCAGGATCAGGCGAATGGCGGAGTGACCGGGCAAATTCTGATCGTCGATGACGAACCGGCGATCCGCCGCCTGGTGCGCGGGGCGATGGAGCGTGCGGGCTATTCTGCCAGTGAAGTCGGCACGGCTGCAGCGGCGCTGGCCGAGGCGCCCCGCGAAGGATGCGAGCTGGTGCTGCTCGATCTCGGACTGCCGGATCGGGACGGCCTGGAGCTGGTTCCACTGCTGCGGGCAATCGACCGCTCGGTCATTGTCCTGACCGCGCGCGGTGCGACGGAGGAAAAGGTCGCGGCACTCGATCTTGGCGCGGACGACTATGTCGTGAAACCGTTCGACACGGAGGAATTGCTTGCCCGCGTCCGCGCGGCACTTCGCCGCCACCATGCCAGCGGGAACAATCGTGGCCCCTTGGTGATGGACAAGATCACGGTTGATCTGGTCGCCCGCAGGGTCACGCGGGATGGTCAAGAGGTGCGTCTTACGCGCAAGGAATATGCGGTCCTCGCCGAACTGGCGCGGCACCCCGACCGAGTCCTGACCCACGCGGCGCTGTTGCGGGCGGTTTGGGGCGAGGCGCATGTCCAAGACGTCGAGTATCTGCGCGTCACTATGCGCGGGCTCCGCGTCAAACTGGAGGACGACCCCGCCGCGCCGCGCATTTTTCTCAATGAACCCGGTGTCGGGTATCGCTTGATGAGCTGAGCCTCCGATCCGAAGTTGTCGATCGCAAAGGCGGCCGCGCGGCCTAATCTAAAAGTAGCGTGAAGCCATGCATCGTGCGCGGCGCGCGCGATCGTTCTCCACGCAATTGACCAAAATCAAAGGGTAGGCTGCAAAGCCCGCCGATAGCGGCCCGGTTCGATGGAAGGAACCGGGATGGATTCGATTGTGATGCGGGCGGGATTTTGGATGATCCTGGCCTTTGTTGCGGCCGGCTGCGCGAGCACCGCAGCGGATTTTGGGTTCAGCGTCCATATGGCGATCGCCGCCGTATCCGCCCTGACGGTTGCGTTCGTGACGATGAAGCAGGCGGGGCAGGCGCCGAAGGTGGCCGAGACCGGGCGCTATTATGACGAGGTGATCCGCTGGGGCGTGATCGCCACGGTGTTCTGGGGCATCGCCGGGTTCGCCGTCGGCCTGTTCATCGCGCTGCAGCTGACCTTCCCGCTGCTCAACTTTCCAACCGAATTTACCACCTTCGGACGCCTGCGGCCGCTGCATACGTCGGCGGTGATCTTCGCGTTCGGCGGCAATGCACTGCTCTGTTCGAGCTTCTACATCGTGCAGCGCACCTGCCGCGCACGGCTGTTCGCGCCGGCGCTCGCGCGCTTCGTGTTCTGGGGGTACCAGCTGTTCATCGTGCTGGCGGCGACCGGTTACCTGATGGGCGTGACCGAGGGGCGCGAATATGCCGAGCCCGAATGGTATGTCGACATCTGGCTGACGATCGTATGGGTCAGCTATCTGATCGTTTTCGCGGGCACGATCCTGAAGCGTAGCGAACCGCATATCTACGTCGCGAACTGGTTCTTCCTCGCCTTCATCATCACCGTCGCGATGCTGCATCTGGTCAACAATCTGACCGTGCCGGTGTCGTTCCTCGGTTCGAAATCCTATTCGGCCTTCTCGGGCGTGCAGGACGCGCTGACGCAGTGGTGGTACGGCCATAATGCGGTCGGTTTCTTCCTGACCGCCGGCTTCTTGGGCATGATGTATTACTTCGTGCCGAAGCAGGCGGAGCGGCCGGTCTATAGCTACCGCCTGTCGATCATCCACTTTTGGTCGCTGATCTTTCTCTACATCTGGGCGGGTCCGCATCACCTGCATTACACTGCGCTGCCCGACTGGGCGCAGACGCTGGGCATGGTCTTCTCGATCATGCTGTGGATGCCGAGCTGGGGCGGCATGATCAACGGGCTGATGACGCTCAACGGCGCGTGGGACAAGGTCCGCACCGACCCCATCATCCGCATGATGGTGGCGAGCCTCGCCTTCTACGGCATGAGCACCTTCGAAGGGCCGATGATGTCGGTCAAGTCGGTCAACTCGCTGTCGCATTACACCAACTGGACCATCGGCCATGTCCATTCCGGCGCGCTCGGGTGGAACGGCATGATTACCTTTGCCGCGCTCTATTTCATGACGCCGCGGCTGTGGGATCGCGAGCGGCTCTATTCGCTGCGGATGGTCAACTGGCACTTCTGGTGCGCGACGCTGGGCATCGTGTTCTACGCCTCCTCGATGTGGGTGGCCGGCATCACCCAGGGGTTGATGTGGCGCGAATATGGGGCGGACGGATACCTCGTCTATTCCTTCGCGGAAGCGGTGCAGGCGCTGCATCCCTATTACCTCATCCGCGCGATCGGCGGCGGGCTGTACCTCGCCGGCGCGGTGATCATGGTCGTCAACATCTGGATGACGATCGCGGGCAAGCTGCGCGTCGAGGCGCCGCTCATGCAAACACCCTTCGATGCCGGACGGGATCATCCGCTGACCCCGGCATCAACGCTCGCAGCTGCCAAGTAAGGAGGATCGGATCATGGCTACCTCATTCCTCCATCGTCACACGCGGATCGAACGCAATGTGACCCTGCTGGGCGCGCTGTCGCTCGTCGTGGTCGCGATCGGCGGCATCGTCGAGATCGCGCCCTTGTTCTGGATCCAGTCGACGGTTCAAAAGGTCGAGGGCGTGCGTCCCTATACCCCGCTCGAACTGGCGGGCCGGGACATCTATGTGCGTGAAGGCTGTTATGGCTGCCACAGCCAGATGATCCGTCCGTTCCGCGACGAGGTCGAGCGCTACGGCCATTACAGCCTGGCGGCCGAGAGCATGTACGATCACCCGTTCCAATGGGGATCGGAACGGACCGGGCCCGATCTCGCCCGCGTCGGCGGTCGCTATTCCGACGAATGGCATGTCCAGCATTTGAAGGACCCGCGCTCGATGGTGCCGGAATCGATCATGCCGCCCTACGCCTTCCTTGCCGATCGCGAGCTGAAGGGTGACACGATGGCGGGACATCTGGTGGCGCTTAGCCGCGTCGGCGTTCCCTATAGCGCCGAGGACATCAAGCAGGCCGCCGCCGATTTCGAAATCCAGGCGGGCGGCGAGGGCGACACCGCGGGTCTGCTCAAGCGTTATCCCAAGGCGCAGGTGCGCGATTATGACGGGGACCCGTCGCGCGTGACCGAGATGGATGCGCTGGTCGCCTATCTGCAGGAACTGGGTACGCAGGTCGATTTCAAGGCGGTCGAGGCACAGGAGCGCGCGAAATGAGCTACGACGCGCTGCGCCACTTCGCCGATAGCTGGGGCCTGGTCGCGATGGGGGTGATGTTCCTCACCTTCACCGGCTGGACCTTCCTGCCCCGCGCCCGCGACGCCCATGTGCGCGCCGCCACCATGATCCTGGAAGACGAGGATGAGACCAATGGCTGAGCATGATCAGCGGATAGACGCCGCCACCGGCACCGGCTTCGTCGGACACGAATGGGACGGGATCGAGGAACTCGACACGCCGATGCCGCGCTGGTGGCTGTACACGCTGTACGGCACGATCATCTTCGCCTTGGTCTATGTCGTGCTCTATCCCGCCATTCCCATGACGGGGGGCGGCAGCAAGGGGACGCTCGGCTGGTCGAGCCATCGCCAGCTCGCGGAGGAAATGCGCGCCGATGCGCAGCGCAAGGGGCCGGTGCTGGCGGCGATCGCCAACACCCCGATCGAGCAACTGACCGCCGACCCTAAGCTGCTGCGCGCAGCGGTGGAGGGCGGGCGCGCGGCGTTCAAGGTCAATTGCGTGCAGTGCCACGGTGCCGGCGCGGCGGGGAACATCGGCTATCCCAACCTTAACGACGATGATTGGCTGTGGGGTGGGGACCCTGCCACGCTGCAGCAGACGATCACCCACGGCATTCGTCAGCCGGGCGACGATGCTACCCGCATGTCGCAAATGCCGGCGTTCGGAAAGGACGGCATCCTGACCGCACCGCAAATCCAGGATGTCGTCTCCTACGTCCGCACGCTTTCGCGGCAGGAGGCGGCATCGGCGTCGGCGGGGCGCGGGCGCACGCTGTTCGCCAACAATTGCGCGGTGTGCCACGGCGACAATGGGACCGGAGGGCGGCAGGTCGGTGCGCCGAACCTTACCGACGGCATCTGGCTCTATGGCGGCGATCGGGAAACCTTGACGCGAACGATCACCAACGCACGCTACGGCATCATGCCGGCGTGGAACCGGCGGCTCGACCCGGTGACGATCAAGATGCTCGCCACCTATGTCCATTCGCTGGGCGGTGGCGAAAAACCACCGGTTGCGGCGCCCCCCGTGCCGATCCCTCCAGCGGTAGCGGCCAATGTCCGACCCAAGTGACCTGATCCACCAGGAGCCGTTCTTCGAGGCGCGCCGCAAGGTTTTCCCAAAGGCCGTGCATGGCAGCTTTCGGCGCCTGAAATGGGCGATCATGGCGATCACCCTGACGATCTATTACGTCATGCCGTGGATCCGCTGGGATCGCGGCCCCTATGCGCCGCACCAGGCGGCACTGGTCGATATCGCACATCGGCGCTTCTATCTGTTCTCGATCGAAATCTGGCCGCACGAGTTTTATTACGTCGCGGGGATGCTGATCATGGCCGGGATCGGCCTGTTCCTCGTCACCTCGGCGGTGGGGCGCGCGTGGTGCGGCTATGCCTGTCCGCAGACGGTGTGGACCGATCTGTTCGTCCATGTCGAACGGCTGATCGACGGCGATCGCAACGCGCAGTTCCGTTTGCTGAATGCGCCCTGGGGGCCGGCCAAGATCGCGCGGCGCGTTGCCAAGCACGCGATCTGGCTGCTGATCGCGCTGGCGACGGGCGGCGCGTGGATCTTCTACTTCGCCGATGCACCGACTCTGGCGCGGCAGTTGGTGGACGGCAGCGCGCCGTTCGTTGCCTATGCGACGATCGGGGTGCTGACTTTCACCACCTACACGCTGGGCGGGCTGATGCGCGAACAGGTGTGCATCTACATGTGCCCCTGGCCGCGCATTCAGGCGACGCTGATGGACGAGCATTCGCTCGCCGTGGCGTATAAGTATTGGCGCGGGGAACCGAGGACGCGCGGGTTGAAGCGCACGCACGATCTGGTCGAACTGGCGACCGAGCCGCAGGCGCGGATCGGCGACTGCATCGATTGCAACGCCTGCGTCGCGGCGTGCCCGACCGGGATCGATATCCGAGACGGCGCGCAGATCGGCTGCATCACCTGTGGGCTATGCATCGATGCCTGCGATGACATCATGACCAAGCTGGGCCGCGAGCCCCGGTTGATCGGCTATACGACCGAGGCGGACGCCCGCATCGCCAATTCCGGCGGCACGCCCTGGACCGCGCTCAACCGACTGCTCCGCCCGCGCACGCTGATCTATTTCGGCGTCTGGGGCGCCATCGGGCTGGGCATGGTGTTCTCGCTCGGCAATCGCACGCGGATCGATCTGTCGGTCGCGCATGGTCGCAACCCGCAATGGGTGCGCCTGTCGGACGGCGCGGTGCGCAACAGCTACGTCGTCAAGGTCCGCAATATGGAAGAGCGCCCGCGCGACGTCGAAGTGTCGATCGCTGGCGTGCCGGGCGCGCTGTTGTGGGATGAAGACGGCGAACGGACTGGAGCGGCGCAATCCGTCCGCCTCCACGTCGATGCCGATCAGGTGCGGCCGGTCCAGATGTTCGTGGCCGCCCCGGCGGTTGGCCCCGAACATGTCGACATCACTTTCACCGTCCGCGCGCTCGACGCGGAGGGTGGCCATGCGCGCGACACCACGCGCTTCGATCGCCCTGAAAACGCGGAGCATGACCAATGACCCGTTCCTTTACCGGCACGCATATGTTGCTGCTGATGATTGGTTTTTTCGGCCTGATCATCGCGGTCAATGTCACGATGGCGCGCCTCGCCGTCGGCACGTTCGGGGGCGAGGTGGTGGAGAACAGTTATGTCGCGAGCCAGCGGTTCAACGGCTGGCTGGCGGCGGCGCGGGCGCAGGACCGACTAGGCTGGCACGTCGTCCCGGCGATCGATGGTGGCGGCCGGCTGCGGATCGTCGCCACCGGTGCGGATGGTGTAATGATAAAAGGCAGCATGGCGGTCACGGCGCGCCACCCGCTTGGCCGCTTGCCGGACCAACACGTTCGGATGCTGCCCGTCGCCGAGGGGTATGTCGCCGATCGCCCGCTGCCCAAGGGACGCTGGCTGCTACGGATTGATCTTCAATCGGCTGGCCATGACGCGCATTTCGAGGATGCGGTGCGGACATGAACGCGATCAGCCGGATCATTCCAGCAGAGCCTGCGATCGAAACGCGCTTTGCGATCGAGGGGATGCACTGTGCCGGGTGTATCGCCCGGATCGAGGGCGCGGTCGGTCGGCTGGCGGGGGTCGCCGGTGCGCGGGTGAATTTCGGTGCGCACCTCATCGTGGTGCAGCATGTGTCGTCAGTCTCCACCGACACCCTTCGCGAGACGATCGAGGCGCTCGGTTTCCCGGCGCATATCATGCGCGAGTGCGAGACCGCGACCGTGCATGACGAGAGCCGCGGGTTGATGAAAGCGCTCGCCGTCGCCGGTTTTGCGGCGATGAACGTGATGCTGCTGTCGGTTGCGGTCTGGTCCGGCGCGGAGGGGGCGACGCGTGACCTGTTCCACTGGCTGTCCGCGCTGATCGCGCTGCCCGCCATTGCCTATGCCGGCCGTCCCTTCTTCACCAGTGCCTGGCGCGTGCTGAAGCATGGACATACCAATATGGACGTGCCGATCTCGATCGGCGTCGTGCTGACCACTGCCATGAGCCTTTACGAGACGGCGACCGGCGGCGCCCATGCCTATTTCGACGGCGCGATCATGCTGCTGTTCTTCCTGCTCGCCGGGCGTTTCCTCGACAGTATGATGCGCGCGCGGGCTGCCGATGGCGTGGCGGCGCTGCTCGAGCGCGTGCCGGCCGAAGCGCAGGTTTTGCGCCCCGACGGCTCAACCGAAATGCGCGCGGCGGCGGATATCGCGCCCGGAATGCGCGTGCTGGTGGCTGCAGGCGAGCGGATCGGCGTCGACGGCGTGGTCGAAGCGGGCGAGGCGCATGTCGACCGCGCACTCGTGACGGGCGAGAGTGTGCCCGAGCGCGTGACACCAGGGGCCACGGTGCTGGCTGGCACGATCGATCTCGACGCGCCGCTGACCGTTCGCGTCACCGCCGTCGGGACGCAGACCGTCATCGCCGAGATCGCGCGGCTGATGGAAAGCGCGGGGCAGGGCAAGTCGCGCTATGTTCGCATCGCGGATCGCGCGGCGCGGCTTTATGCGCCTGCGGTCCACAGCCTGGCGGCGTTAAGCTTCATCGGGTGGATGCTTGCGGGGGCGGGGCTCCACGAATCCGTGATGATCGCGGTCGCCGTGCTGATCATCACCTGCCCGTGTGCGCTGGGCCTCGCCGTACCGATCGCGCAAGTGGTCGCGGCAGGGGCACTGATGCGGGCCGGCATCCTGATCAAGGACGGCTCCGCGCTCGAACGGCTGGCGGAGATCGACACGACCTTGTTCGACAAGACCGGGACGATCACCCTCGCTGGCCTCACCGCGCTTGACGGACTGCCGGACGACCCGGTCGAGCGCGCGGCACTGCTGGCCTTGGCGCAGGCCAGTCGGCATCCGCTCTCCCGCGCGCTTCGCGATGCGCTGGGCAGCGCCCCGGTGAGAACCACGATCGCTACCGCCATCGTCGAGCATCCGGGGCTGGGCATAGAAGCGGTGGTTGATGGAAAGACCGCGCGGCTTGGGCGGCCCGATTGGATCGGCGCAACCGCGACCGGCGTCGAGGTTACGACCGCCTTCCGCTGGGGCGAAAACCCGGCCCGGCTCATCCGCTTCGCCGATGTCATGCGTGCCGATGCGCCCGCGGTGATGGCACAGCTCGACGCGATGGGTCTCGCGCCGCTGATGTTGTCGGGCGATCGGCTGGAGGCGGTGGCGGCGCTGGCCACGCGGATCGGCATTATCGGCGTCGCGAACCTGTCGCCAGCCGACAAGTTCGCCTTCATCGATCGTCAGGCGGCGCTCGGCAAGCGGGTGCTGATGGTCGGCGACGGCTTGAACGACGGCCCCGCCCTGAAACGCGCGCATGTCGCAATGGCGCCGGCAACGGCGAGCGATGTCGGCCAACTCGCCGCCGATCTGGTGTTCTTCGGGGACCGGCTCGGCGCGGTGCCGATCGCGATCCGTGCCGCGCGCCGGACGATGCACGTGGTGCGCCAGAATTTCGTGCTGGCGATCGGTTATAACGTGCTGGCGGTGCCGCTCGCGATGGCGGGGATGGTCACGCCGCTGATCGCCGCGCTCGCAATGTCGGGGTCTTCGCTGCTCGTCGTTGCCAATGCGATGCGCCTGCGCGGCGCGGCAAGATGACCGGTCTCGCGGTTCTCGTACCCGTCGCGTTGGGGCTGGGCCTTGCGGGTCTGGCGGCGTTTTTCTGGGCAGCGCGCTCGGGCCAGTTCGAGGACCTCGATGGCGCGGCACTGCGCATCCTGATCGAGGAAGACGACGAAGCGGCGTGATCGCCGCATACAAAACGGGCGGGCATCGCTGCCCGCCCAATGGCTCGCCCGGGAGCGCGCTTACAGGCGGATACCGAACCCTACCCCGACGACAACCGGACTGATCCGGGTCTTCACCGTCTGCCGCCCCAGCGCGGTGGTATCGAGCGTCGCGCGTGGGCTAATGTCGATATATTTCGCATCGACGTTCAGGAAAAAACGTTTGTTGATATCGACATCGACCCCGCCCTGCAGCGCATAGCCGACGCTGTCGTTGATATGGACACGGGTCGGCCCGACCGCCGCCACCAGCGAATCCGACGCTTTCTCGTTCCAGAACACCGTGTAATTGAGCCCAGCGCCGACATAAGGCCGCACCTTGCCCGACGGGTTGAAATGGTATTGCGCCGTCACCGTCGGCGGCAGCACCCAGGTGTTGAGCACCTTGCCGATTCCGGCGGTCACGCCTTGCTTGCCATGCGCCGAATGACGCGTGGTCGCGGCGATGAGTTCGAAGCCGATATGGTTCGTCGCCATCCAGGTCAGATCGACTTCGGGGGCGAACGAATCACGCACCGTAACGCGGTCGCCGGGCAGGGCAGGCAGCACGCCGTCGGACGTGCCGGTTGGCTTCACCCAGATCCCCCGGACGCGCAGGAGCACGTCATGCGCCTTGATGCCTTCGCCCTCCTTCGCCAGCGCGGGCGTTGCGGTAAGGCCGACACCAAGCGCTGCAGCAAGGGCGGCCGGGGTGACGATCAATTTGGAAAACTTCACGTTGGGTCCCTCCTTTGTGGACGACCCGTTTGTGCGGCGCGCAAGGGCTTTGCCTTTTGATCACGGTCAATTCGCACTGCTGCAGGCTGTGCAATCACGCTTGCATGTGGCCTTATCATCCCGATTTGCTCGCTCAGCCGGTGCCGCGCTACACCAGCTTCCCGACCGCTGCCGAATTTACCGGAACGGTCGGTCCGCCGCAGCTCGCACAGGCGCTTGCCACGGTCGGGCAGGACGAGGCGATCTCGCTTTACCTGCACATCCCATATTGCCGAGAGCTGTGCTGGTATTGCGGCTGCAACACTGGCGCCGCCAACCGCACGCAGCGGGTGCAGGCCTATCTGCTGCGGTTGATCGAAGAGATTACGCTGGTCGGCAAGACGCTCGAAGGGCGCGGGCGGGTGAAGCGGATTGCCTGGGGCGGCGGTAGCCCGAATGCGCTGGCACCAGAGGATTTCGACACGCTGATGCGCCACGTGTCGCAGGCGTTTCTGCTCGACGATCCGGTCCTGTCGGTCGAGATCGACCCGCGCGGTTTCGACTGGGCCTGGGCCGCTGCGCTCGAACGCAATGGAATTACGCGAGTCAGCCTCGGCGTGCAGACCTTCGATGCCGCGATCCAGGCGGCGATCGGGCGCGTCCAGCCGGTCGAGATGATCGCCTGCACCGTCGCACGGCTGCGCGCGGCAGGGGTGTCGTCGATCAATTTCGACCTGATGTATGGCCTGCCGACGCAGACGGTCGAGACACTGGCGGCAAGCATCGATACCGCCCTTTCGCTGCGGCCCGATCGGCTCGCGGTGTTCGGCTACGCGCATGTGCCGCACCTGATTCCCCGGCAGCGCCAGATCGACGACACGGCGCTGCCCGATGCCGACTTACGTTTTGCGCAAGCCGAGTTCGCGTTCGAACGCCTTACGGCCGCAGGCTATCAGCCGGTCGGCTTCGATCACTTCGCACTGCCCGACGATGCGATCGCGGTGGCGACGCGGCAGGGCAGGCTGCGGCGCAATTTCCAGGGCTTCACCGAAGATCCCGCCGACGTGCTGATCGGGCTGGGCGCCTCGGCGATCAGCCAGTTTCCCGGGTGGCTGTTGCAGAATGAGAAGAATGCGGGGCGTTATCACCTGCGCATCGCGAATGGGCAGTTGGCCACCGAGCGCGGCTGGGTCCGCTCGCGCCCCGACCAGGCAATCGGCCGCGCGATCGAGGCGTTACTGTGTCAGGGGACGGTCGATCTGGCCAGCCTGCCCGAGGTGGCGGCGGTCGAGCTGCGGCTCGCGCGCTTCGTCGAAGCGGGGCTAGCGATCTGGCGCGGGCGGCAGCTGACCATCCCACCCGCGGGGTTGCCCTATGCCCGGAGCATCGCTGCGGCGCTCGATCCGTATCGGCACCAGTCGCCCACGCGCTTCAGCAGCGCGATCTGAGATGTTGGCGCGGGGAGTCGCATCGGTGCTGGCGGCGATCGGCTTGGCGGGGGCGGGGCTCGCTAAGCCGGAACAGGCGGGCGATGCGGCGTTCGTCGCGCTTTGCGGCGATCCGACGCGCCTTATCCCAGTGCCGGGTGGCCACAATGACAAGCCGCACGATCCCTGCCCGATGGGCTGCCACGCGCTTTGCAGTCGGCGCGACGGTACAGAAGAGGAAGATTGAGCGGTTTCCGACGCTTTTTGTACCGCATGATGCTGCGCTGGACGATCGGAATCGCGGGGCGCGGCCGATCCGCCCACCGGGACCGGAGGTGCGAAACTCGACCAGAGCAGCGACCTCCGTTCCTGGATTTCGTTAACCCGACTCAGGCGACCTCAGACTGCGAATAGCGGGCAAATTCTTCGGCATACCGTTGCGTGATGAAATCCAGGTCGGTTGCGGACAGGTCCCGAGCCAGTTCCGGGAACCACGTGCCTTCTTCGGAATAGACGTGGTGCGCCACCGCGCCGCGAATGTGTTCAAGCTTGTCGAGATAGTCCTCGCTCATCGGATCGAGCCGTTCGAGCAGCCCCATCTCCATCTTGGCGGCGGACTGTTCCTGATAGGCGAGCTCGGCATGGCCGATCTGCTTGTCGGCGGCGAGCGCGGGGTAGATCGCGGCTTCCTCGGCGATCGAATGCGCGGTCAGGATCAGTGCCAGTTCCTTTTGCGCGGTGCGACGGGCCTCGGGCGAGGTCGCTGCCTTCACGTCGGCGAAGCGCGCCTCGATTTCGCGATGATGGTCCAGGATCTGCGAAAGCCAGCTTCCGGGAGGGGCCATACTCTCCGCTTCCGTTCGCGCTCTGGTGCGCGCCTCTTCGCTTTCGGGCGGGGTAACGGCAGCGATCGCTTTGTCGAGCAGAGACATGACAGGCGTCCTCCTAAGGTTGAAAAGGTCCGCTCGATCAAACTTGCCAACGCGCGCCGGTATCCACGATTTTATCGATACTTGCTTCAAGTTAGGGAGTTAATTGATGTTACGCCGGACGCATCGTGTACTTATCCTGCATTAAGGGATGACAAGGGTGGAAGGCGTGAAACCATTCGGCGCGTCGCGGGTTGCCGCACGGCAAGGCTCAGAAGTGGGCATCGTACGCCTCATCGGTTCTGTTTCGGGATAAAGCGATGGCAGACGAGGAATCCCCGCCTGCTCCACGCCGGGAGCAGCATGACACCAGTGACAGCTGGAGCCTGGAAACATGGATCACGCGTCTGCGGTCGGCCCTGAAGGCCCGTAGCGACAATGGCGCGGAGCCTGACGCAGAACCATCGAAGGACGCATCTGAACGGCCATGAAAGTCAAACACTCGACGACATTGCAAGAGGTCATTGCCAGTCTCGACCGCGTCTACCCGCTCGCCAGTTCGGACCGGGCGGCGCTGGAAGCCTTGCCTTTCGAAACGACCGAACATCCGTCCCATTTCTATCTGGTCCGTGAAGGCAATCGGCCCAGTGCGTGTTGCATGTTGCTGGAGGGCTACGCCTGCCGGCACAAAACCACGTCCTCGGGCGAACGTCAGATCGTGTCGTTTCATATTCCCGGCGACATGCTCGATCTCCAGCATCTCGAGCTGCACCGGGCCGATCATAATGTGCAGACGATCACACCGGCGACGATCGCCTGGGTGCCGAAGGCCGAGTTGCAGCGGGTGATCGACGAGCATCCTGCCGTGCGCACCGCCGTATGGCGCTCGGCGTTGATCGATGCGTCGATCTTTCGCGAATGGGTTTTGAACGTCGGGCGCCGCGAAGCGGTTTCGCGCGTCGCGCACATGCTGTGCGAATTCGTCGCGCGGCGCGAGGCGGCGGGGCTGGGCTCCCCCGATCGTTTCCGCTTGCCGATGACCCAGGAGGATATTGCCGACGCCACCGGGCTGACCCCGGTCCATGTAAACCGCATGTTGCAGACGCTTGGCGCGCGCGGCGTGATGACACGCGACAAGCGTGAAGTGCGGATCGTCGATTGGGAAGGGATGCGCCGCATTGCGGATTTCAACCCGGCGTATCTCCATCTGGCCGGGCGTTAGGCGGCTCAGTCCTTGCCCGAGCCGGGCTCCGCAATCCTGCGGTGGAGCCCGGCCAGGATTGCAGGGGGCACCACGCCAGCAGTGGCGACCTGCAATTTGTTATACCAGCCGGACGTGACCCGGGCCTTGCCCGCCATCAGCGCATCCCAGCCGTCGCGCGCGACCTTTTCGGGATCGTCCTTCTTCGCCTGACCGACATTAGTATCTTCCATGTCGGCCCGCGCGAAGAATTCGGTGTCGGTCGCACCGGGCAACAATGTGGTGAGCGTGATGCCCTTATCGTCTTTCAGCTCGTTGCGTAGCGCATCGGTGAAATTGTCGATGAACGCCTTGGTGCCGTTATAAACCGCGTTGAACGCGCCCGGAATGTATCCGACGATCGACCCGGTCACGAGCACGTTGCCCGCTCCGCGCGCCTTCATCGCCAGAAGTACGTTCTGCAGGAGGTAGAGCGTGCCGGTGACGTTGGTGTCGATCGTGTGCCGCCAGATTTCGAGCGGCTGATCGAGGAACGCGTTGCCGTGCCCGGTCCCGGCATTGGCGCACAGCACGTCCACCGGGCGATTGCCGATCGCCGCGACCAGGCGATCGACGCCCTCGATCGTCGACAGGTCGGCCTCGATCGATTGAACATCGGTGCCGAACTGACGGAAATCGGCGGCGGCCGCCTCGATCAGCGGTTCGTCCGCCACGATCAGGACGTCATAGCCCTCCTGTGCGGCGATTGTTGCGAGTTCGAAACCGATGCCCGTTGAGGCACCGGTGATGACGGCGAAAGTATCGGCCATGATCCGCCCTTACGCCATCGTGCCGGTGGCAAAGTCGGGCTTGAGCACGATCTTCGTCACTTCGTCCTGATTGTCCTTGAACATCTTATAGCCCTTGGGCGCATCCTCCAGCGCCATGCGGTGTGAGATCAGGAAGGTGGTGTCGATCTTCTCGTCCAGGATCGCGGCGAGAAGTGCCGGCATGTAATGCTGCACGTGAGTTTGGCCGGTCTTCAGCGTCAGCCCTTTTTCCATGAACGCGCCGAGCGGGAATTTATCGACGAAGCCGCCGTACACTGCCGGCATCGACACCCGGCCGCCCTTGCGGCACGCAATGATAGCCTGACGGATCGAATGGATGCGATCGGTGCCGAGGAAAGTGGACGCCTTGATCTGGTCGATCACATTGTCGAAAAATAGTCCGTGCGCCTCAAGGCCCACCGCGTCGATCACCGCGTCTGGGCCGATCCCGCCGGTCATCTCCATTAGCGCGTCATAAACCGCGCTCTTTTCGAAATTGATCGTCTCGGCCCCGAACTTCTTCGCAAGCGCGAGGCGATTGTCGAAATGGTCGATTGCGATGACGCGCTCGGCTCCCATCAGGAAAGCCGATTGCACCGCGAACAGCCCGACCGGGCCGCAGCCCCATACAGCAACGGTGTCGCCGGGCTCGATCTGCGCATTCTCTGCTGCCTGCCAGCCGGTCGGCAGGATGTCGGAGAGGAACAGCACCTTGTCGTCCTCGATCCCGTCGGGGATGACGATCGGGCCGACATCGCTGAACGGCACGCGGACATATTCCGCCTGACCACCGGCATAACCACCGGTCATGTGGCTATAGCCGAACAGGCCGCTCATCGGCTGACCATAAGCAGTCTGCGCAATGTCCTGATTGTCCGCGGGCAGACCGTTGTCGCACGCCGAATATTGATGCTTGCCGCAATGATAGCAGGAGCCGCAGGAGATGGTGAACGGCACCACGACGCGCTGGCCCTTCTTGAGCGTCGACTTCGCGCCGACCTCGACCACTTCGCCCATGAATTCATGGCCGAGAATGTCGCCCGACTGCATGGTCGGGATGTAGTGGTCGTACAAGTGCAGGTCCGATCCGCAGATCGCGGTCGAGGTCACCTTGATGATGCAATCGCGCGGATTGACGATTTCGGGATCGTCGACCGTGTCCATGCGGACGTCGTGTTTGCCGTGCCATGCCAGTGCGCGCATTATGCCTGCTCCTCTGCGAGCTGCTTTGGGTTCATCGCGGCGGTGGCGATTTCCCCGGTTTCCATGAGTTGCTTGAAGCGGCGCAGGTCGCGCCGCGCTTGAATCGTCGGTTCGCGCTGGAACATGCGCGCGATCAGCTTGCCGATCGCGCCACCGGGGGGGCGTACAGGATCATCGCGGTCACCACCGTGCCGCGTGCGCCAGCATCGCGGAAATCGACCCGTCCGCTATTCGGCACGTCCGCGCCCTCGGCCGAGGCCCAGGCGATGAAACTGTCTGCGGCTTCCTCGGTAACGATCGCGTCCCATTCGACCGTGCGTCCGGCTGGCGCCTTCACAACCCAGTGCGACCGCTGCGGATCGAATACATCGACGCGTTCGACATTCTCCATGAAAGTCGCGAGATTGGCGAAATCGCGCCAATAGGCGAACAGTTCGGACACCGGGCGATTGATCGTCACGGTCTTGGCGAACAGCGTGTCGCCGCGATCCTCGATCAGCGAAGCCGTCGCTTCATCGACTGCGCCACCTTGTTTAGACGTAGTCAAGGGTGCGTCATCCTGCTGACGTTCGAAAGTCGTTTCGGTCACGATCATTCTCCGGGATAGATGGGGCTTAATCGAATGATCGCGGTGGTAAGTTCCCGGTTAATTGTCTTATCCGACGCAACTTGATGCAGATTATAGGAAATTTGAAAGTGGAACCGCGCGTTCGCGGCAGCGGTTCTAGGCAAACGCTTTCCTAGGAGTTTACTATGCCGGATGATTCGAACCGCCGCGATGTTCTAAAAGCCACGGCTGCTGCCGGCGTCGGTTTCGTCGCCGCACCCGCGCTTGCCCAATCGGGTGGACGCGCCGCCCCCAACCCCCAAACGCGCTATCCCTCGACCCCGTTTCCGGAACAGCATCAAAAATGGCCGGCGCTGCAGCGCGACATGACACCGGTGCCCGATTGCGGCGAAACCAGTTATCGCGGGTCGGGCCGATTGCAGGGCCGCAAGGCGCTGATCACGGGTGGCGACTCCGGCATCGGTCGCGCCGCCGCGATCGCCTTTGCGCGCGAAGGGGCCCACGTCGCGATCAATTATTTTCCGACCGAAGAACCCGATGCGCAGGATCTCGCAAAAGTGCTCCGCGGGGAGGGGCGCAAGATCGTTCTGCTGCCTGGCGATCTGACCGATACGAAATTTTGCCAGGGACTGGTGGACAAGGCAGCGAGTGCGCTCGGCGGGCTCGACATCCTCGTCAACAATGCGGCCTATCAGCAATCAAAGGAATCGATCGCCGACATTTCTTTCGAACAGTTCGACCGGACGATGAAGACCAACATCTATGCGATGTTCCACCTGAGCAAGGCGGCCGTTGCGATGTTCAAGCCTGGCGCGGCGATCATCAACACGGCGTCGGTTAATTCGGTCAATCCAGGCGAGGAGTTGCTCGATTACGCCACCACCAAGGGCGCTATTCTGATCTTTACCAAAGGGCTGGCCAAGCAAGTCGCCAAGCAAGGCATCCGCGTCAATGCCGTGGGCCCCGGGCCGGTGTGGACACCGCTGCAGGTCGCTGGCGGGCAGTTGCCCGGTAAATTGGGTGAATTCGGGCAGGACACGCCGCTCGGGCGCGCTGGTCAGCCCGCCGAACTCGCCGCGCTCTACGTGACTCTTGCCGACCCAAGCGCGAGTTTCACGACCGGCAGCTTCTTCGGCGCGAATGGCGGGACCGGAGCATCTTGACCGTCAGGGAAGCCATTTGATGCAAATCATGTTTAAGTCAAAAGTGACTGATGCAGATTAAAACCTTGAATTATCTAGGAACTGTGGTCTGTGAGAGATGTTGGGGATGTCACACGATAAGAGATGAGTCCGCCATGAAGACTTTACACACGGTTGCGATTCTGTCGGTTTTTGTGGCGGTGCCTGCGTTGGCGCAGGCGGATTCGGCGTCGCAATATGTTACTGCCGCCGGGGCGAGCGATCTTTTTGAGCGGCAGTCCGCGCAAGTCGTGATGCAGACCACGACCAACGCCAAGGTTCGCAGCTGCGCCAAGATGATGCTCACCGCACACAGCAAGAGCACCGCGGACGTTAAAGCCGCTGCCGCCCGAAGCCGGGTCAAGGTTATGCCTCCTAAGTTGATGCCCGATCAGGCCGCGATGTTGCAACAGCTTCGCGCAGCCAAGGGTACTGACCGAGATACGACCTATGTCACGCAGCAAAAAGCGGCGCACGATCAGGCGCTGACCCTCCACCAATCTTATGCCTCTAACGGCCGCGCGGCACCGTTGAAGACGGTAGCGGCGAAGATCGTTCCGGTCGTGCAGATGCACATCCGAATGCTCGACGAAATGTAAGCGTTCTAGCCTGCGAACGGCAGCGCCGCGCTGCCCCTTCATTATCGCGGAAATCCGTCCCGTCCGCCGACGTCGCCCCGCACCGCAAGGTGCGGCGCGCGACGTCGTGCATCTAATCATGCTCGCAACGCGGCAGCCCGAATAATGGAGCATGAAGCGTGCACACCTCCGGCTTTTCGCCCGCGACCCAACCATCCGTATCGTCGAGCATCTCTTCTCCCCTGATCTGCTTTTCGCATTTGCGCTGGGATTTCGTCACTCAGCGCCCGCAACATCTGATGCGCCGCTTCGCACGGACGCGGACTGTATTCTTCTGGGAAGAGCATATTCGGTGCGATCATCCGCTGCCGTATCTGGAATATCATCCGTTCCCGGCAGACGGCGTCATCGCACTCCGCCCGCGCCTGCCGCATTGGTGGAGCGCCGCCGAAATCGAAACGGGTCTGACGAAGCTGCTCGACCTGCTGGTTGAAACGAGTGTCCCCGGGCCGCCGCTCTTGTGGTTCTACACGCCGATGATGTTCGACTTCGCCGCGCACCTGAATGCGCAGGCAGTGGTTTACGATTGCATGGACGAATTGTCGGCCTTCCGCTTCGCCGATCCAGCTCTGATCGAGGGCGAGGCGCGGCTGCTCAAGCGCGCCGACGTCGTCTTTACTGGCGGGTACAGTCTTTACGAAGCGAAGCGCAGCCGTCACGCAGAAGTGCACCCGTTTCCCTCGGCGGTCGAAGTGCCGCACTTCGCGATGGCCCGCGGCACCGTCGCGGAACCCGCCGACCAGCGCGAGATTCCGGGCGCGCGCCTTGGCTTTTACGGTGTGATCGACGAACGGATCGATCTGGCGATGATCGACGCGGGCGCCGCCGCCCATCCCGAGTGGTCGCTGGTGATGATCGGTCCGGTCGTGAAGATCGATCCGGCTGATCTGCCGCAGCGCCCAAACATCCACTGGCTTGGCGCGCGGGCCTATGGCGATCTCCCGGCGTACCTTTCCGGCTGGGACGTGGCGCTGATGCCGTTCGCGATCAACGCCGCAACGCGCTTCATCAGCCCGACCAAGACCCCGGAATATCTGGCTGGCGGTCTGCCCGTGGTGTCGACGCCGGTGACCGACGTGATCCGGCATTATGGCAACATCGATGCGGTCGCTATCGCTGGCGAGGCGGACGGCTTCATCGCGGCGTGCGAAGCGGCGCTCGCGCTGCCCAAGACAGGTGCCTGGCTCGATCAGGCCGACGCCCTGCTCGCCACGCAGTCCTGGGATCGCACGCAAGCGGCGATGCAGGCGCAAATCGACCGCGTGATCGCCCGCCCGCGCGCCGTGGCGGCGCTGCCGAAGCGCGAACATTATGATACGCTGGTCGTCGGGGCAGGTTTCGCTGGCTCAGTTATCGCAGAACGGCTGGCGGCCGATTCGGGGCAGCGGGTGCTGGTGGTCGATCGTCGACCGCACGTCGGCGGGAACGCGTTCGACGAATATGACGAGGCGGGGGTGCTGATCCATCGCTACGGCCCGCACATCTTCCACACCAATTCCTCGGAAGTGTTCGACTATCTGTCGCGCTTCACCGCATGGCATCCCTACGAGCATCGCGTGCTGGCCAGCGTCGGCGACAAGCACGTGCCCATCCCTATCAACCGGACGACGCTCAACGCGCTCTACGGACTCTCGCTCGACAGCGATGCCGCCGCAGAGGCGTTCCTCGCGCGGCGGGCCGAGCCGGTCGATCGCATCCGCACGTCGGAGGATGTCGTGATCTCGGCGGTCGGCCGCGATCTCTACGAGACGTTCTTCCGCGGCTATACGCGCAAGCAATGGGGCTTGGATCCGTCCGAGCTCGACAAATCGGTCACCGCACGCGTGCCGACGCGGACCTCGACGGACGACCGCTACTTTGGCGACCGCTTCCAGGCGATGCCGGCGCAAGGCTATACGCGTATGTTCGAGGCGATGCTCGATCATCCTGGCATCACGGTGCGAACAGGCGTGGAATATCGCGACGTGATCGCTAGCGTGGATGTCGATCACATCGTGTTTACCGGGCCCATCGACGAGTTCTTCGACTTCCGTTTCGGTAAGCTGCCGTATCGCAGTCTAGAATTTCGGCACGAAACGCATGACACGCCGGAATTCCAGCCGGTCGGCGTGGTGAATTATCCCGACGAGGCGGTGCCGCACACGCGCATCACCGAGTACAAACATCTGACCGGCCAAGTACATCCAAAGACCAGCATCACCTATGAAATTCCGCAGGCGGAGGGCGATCCCTACTATCCGATCCCGCGCCCGGAGAATCAGGCGCTGTTCAAACGCTATGAGGCTCTGGCCGACGCGCAGGAGGGCGTGACCTTCGTTGGGCGACTGGCGACCTATCGTTATTACAACATGGACCAGGTGGTCGGTCAGGCGCTGGCTACGTACCGGCGGATGGCCGCCCGGGCCGACCGGACGCTGGCGGCGGCGGAGTGATCCCATCGCAACCGCACCTGCCGCAAGCGGCCTGACCGGATCGGTCGAGGTCCGGCCGATCCGCATCCTCTTCGTCTTCGCATGCCTGGTCAGCGGTGCGGAGGAAGAGACGGTGCGGCATCTGGCGTTGTTGCTCGATCGCGACCGGTACGAGGTCGGCGCGCTCGCCTGCTTCCGGCAGGAGGGCGTGACGGTGCAAGCGCACGTTCTGCTGGAGGCGGCGGGCGTCGCGGTCGATCCCACGCCGTGGAACCTGTCCTTCGAGGATACGGTCAGCCATCTCGCCAGCGTACTGCCGGTCTATGACGTGGTGGTGGCGTGTCAGGACGTGGCCGATGTCGCACCCGCGCTCGAACGCTTGTCGCTGCGGCCCGCGTTGATCGATTTCAGCGCCGAAAATGCATACGGCTGGGGCGTATCCGAATGGCAGCGGCGTCTGGCCACTGCGCTGGTTCAGCGCCCGGCACCGGCGCGGCCGACCGGGCTGTTTCGAAGCTTCTTGCAGGGCGGGTTCGAATGTTCGACGCATCGCCGTGCCGCGGATCGTCAACGGATCGACATGATCGCGGCGAGCCATCACGATCTTCACGCCGAGCATGACTATCGCGAGCTGGCGCGGCACGGCATCGATACGGTCCGGGATGGGGTGCGCTGGCATCTGATCGAAGCCGCGCCTGGCCATTACGACTGGTCGAGCCTCGATCGACAATTGGCCGCCGCGCGGGCTACGGGGACCGAGATGATCTGGGACCTGCTGCATTATGGCTGGCCCGATCACCTCGATATCTGGTCGCCTGCTTTCGTCGAACGCTTCGCCGCGTTCGCCGCCGCCGCCGCCCGTCATATCGGCCCGGCTGCACCCGGCGAGCGCCGCTTCTACGCGCCGGTCAACGAAATCTCGTTTTTCGCCTGGGGCGGGGGCGATGTTGCCTACATGAATCCGTTCGCGCGTGGGCGCGGTTTTGAGCTGAAGGTGCAGCTTGCGCGCGCGAGCATCGCCGCAATGGACGCGATCCTGACGGTCGATCCCGCCGCACGATTCATCCATGCCGACCCGGTCATCAATATTGTTGCCGATCCCGCAACGCCCGAGGATGTGGCCGATGCCTTTGGGCACAGGCATGCGCAATTTCAGGCGTGGGACATGATCGCCGGGCGAGCCTGGCCGCAAATTGGCGGGCGGGCCGATCTGCTCGATATCGTCGGGGTCAATTTCTATCACAACAACCAATGGATGCACCGCGGTGAGACACTGCCGCTCGGGCATCTGCTGGCGCGCCCGTTTCGCGACATGCTGGCGGAAACCTATGCCCGCTACGGATGCCCGATCTTCGTCGCGGAGACGGGGATCGAGGGCGATGCGCGCCCGGCGTGGCTGCGCATGATCCTGAAGGAGGTCGATGCGGCTATCGCAATGGGTGTGCCGGTGGAGGGCGTGTGCCTGTACCCTATCCTCGATCATCCCGGTTGGGACGACGGACGCTATTGCCCGAACGGCCTGCTGACCCACGGACCGACGCGGGAGGAGCGCCGCGCGGACGCGAGGCTTGCCGAGGCGATCGCCGAGGCGCGGCGGCGCTAGAGCAGGTCGCGCGGCACGGTATTGGTCACGTCGCGCCGGAAGATTTCGACCCCATCTTTGAAAGCGGTCAGCGTCTCGCCGACGGTGAACGCGCGCGCGGTCGAGGTCAGAGTGAAGCCGATGCGCAGCTCGCAATTCCAGTCGCCGCGGCGATAGCGGCTGATCCGGCTGCCCGACCAGGATCCGCTATTGGGTGCGCCGCGCGTGATGGTGGCGACGGTGTTGGGGCCAAAGCCCGACAGGATCGTGCCATTCGCGCAAGGGCGGCTCTTGTCGGGCCATGTGCCCGTTACGGTGATGCCGCCGTGGTCCTCCACCGTCTTGACCGCGACATCGCCGCGATCGGGCGCAACGGGCACGCTCTGGATAGGCATGGCGGGTTCGATCAGCGGGGGTGTCCGGATTGGCAGGGTCAGGGCGCTCGCATTGGGGTCGAGCGTCAGCGTCGGGCTGTCGGGCGAGGGCCAGACGAGCGGCCACAGCCCCTCCGAGATCGCGATGCGCAGCCGTTCCCCGGTCTTCAGGCGTTGTGCGAGAAAGCCCAGGTCGATCGTAACATCGACCATCTTGCCGGGGATGAGCGGTTTCGGGGTCGCATGGCCGTCGCGATGCGTCAGGTTGAGGATGCCATAGGCGAGCCGCCACGACGTGCCATCGTGCATCACCTTGCATAGCCGCACCGCGATTTGCGCCACCGGCTTGTCGGCGGCGACGCGTAGCCGCACCCGGGGAACGCCCAGCAACTCTACATCGGCCGGCAGCGGCGCCATGTCATAACAGATCGACGCCGCGTCATCGTGCCGTTGGTCGCCTGGCATCTCGTCCTGACCGAACGGCACCCATTCGGGCGTCGCCAACCCAACTGCATTGTCGGAGCGATGCTGTCGTCGCTTTCCCGCGCCGGGGCGTGGGGCGAGACCGGCATCGGTCAGGTACAGGCGCTGCGCATGGACGTCGGGGGAGGGCCAGACGGCCTCTGCGCCCCATGCACCCGGCGTTGCCCCCGGCGCGGATTGTGCGGGCGTCGCTTCCGGCCGGTAGAAGCGCAACATCGGCTCGTCCATAATGCCCGTCGCCGCGCCGCGCAGCCAGTGCGACCACCAGCGCACTTCCTCATACGCCCAATCGAGCGCCGGGCCGGGGCCACCGAGCCAGGCATAGGTATGGCCCCACGGCCCGACCAATGCCTTGCGTGGGCACTTCAGTTCTTCAAGCAGGCGCGGGACCGAATGGACATAGGCATCGGCCCAGCCGCCGACGATGTAGGTCGGACACGTAATCGCGGCATAATCGAAATGCAGCGATCCATGCCGCCAATAGGCATCCTCGCGCTGATGCCTGGTCCAGCGCGCGATGATCGCGGGCGATGCCTCCAGCCGATCGCGCCACAGCTTTTCCCAACCCGGCCCGGCCACGGCGGGATCGGGCGGGGCGGCCATCACGCCCTTGAAGTTTGCGCCCCATTTGAAATTTGTCAGCCCGAGGCACCCACCGACGAAATGCGCATCGTCGGTGAAGCGCCGGTCGGAGCACGCCATCGGCATGATCGCTTTCAGCGCAGGCGGACGCTGCATCGCGGTCTGCAACGTCGAGAACCCGCCCCATGATATGCCGCGCATCCCGACCGATCCGTTCGACCAGGGCTGCGCCGCCAGCCAGGCGATGATCTCTACGGCATCATCCTGTTCCTGCGCCAGATATTCGTCGCGCAGCAGACCGCCCGAATCGCCCGATCCGCGCAAATCGATCCGCGCGAAGCCGATGCCGTGGCTCGCCAGCGTGTTACCCCAATAACCATCGGGCGCCGAATAGGCGTCGCGGGTGCGATAGGGGATGTATTCGAGCACGACCGGAGCGGGCCGCGTGTCGGCATCGGCGGGCAGCCAGATCTGGCCGCACAGTTCGACCCCGTCGCGCATCTTGATCCGCACGATCTCGAGATGTTTGACGCCGGTTTTGGGAGGAAGCGTCCAGGGTGCCTTGCTGGTCGCGGCGCGCGCGGCGGTGCCGCTGAGTGCAAGCCCCCCAAGCGTGGCGCCAAGAAACTCGCGGCGTGATCCCGACATGCAGATCCCCTTGTAATGGCACGCGTTTCCGGTGCGGCGTGACGCGACGATAGATTTTTGCCGGGCGTCCGCATAGAGGCCGAAGCGATGGCCCGTCCCGACGATCAGCGCGATGTTGTGGCCCGGATCGGGCAGGCCAAGGCGCTGCTTGCGGTCGATCCGCGCCGCGCGGCGGCCTTGGCGCGTACGTTGCCGCCGACGCTCGAAGTGCGTTTTCTGCTTGGTGCGGCGCTTCGGCGCAGTGGTGATGCGGCGGCGGCGCTGGAGGTGCTCACGCCGCTCGCGGTGGCACGACCGGGCGCCTGGGGACCGCATTACGAACAGGGCATGGCGTTGGCGATGCTGGGGCGGGGAACGGAGGCGATCGCCGCGCTGGAACGCGCGACTGCGGCCGAACCGCGTGCAGCGCTCGCCTGGCACGCGCTCGGCGATCTCTACGGCATGACCGATCCGGCGCGCGCGCTAGAGGCGCAGGCGCGGTTGCTGCCGGGCAGTATCGGCGATGCGGCATTTGTGCAGGCCGTGCTGGCGTGGATCGATACGCCGGGCAGCGCGACTGCGGAGGCGCTTCGCGCGCGGTTCGGGGTCGATTTCAACGATCCGGCCGCGCTGCGCCTGCTTGCCGATGTTGCGGTACGCGAGCGGCGCGATGCGGCAGCGAAAGATCTGCTGACGCGCGCCGTCGCGGCCGCTCCGCGGTATGCGCCAGCGCGGTTTCATCGCGCGGTCCTGCTGTTTCGGCTGGAGCGTTTTGTGGAGGCGTCGGCGGTGCTTGAGCCGCTGCTCACGGCTTATGTCGTGGCGCCGCCGGTGCGGGCGCTTCACGCGAGCGCCCTGATGAGCCTGGGCCGCGAGCCCGCCGCGGTCGAAGAGTTCGCGGCGGCGCTCGCCATCACGCCTGCCGATGCCCGTCTGTGGCACGCCTATGGCCATGCGCTGCGCAGCGTCGGGCGGCAAGGAGATGCGGTCGCCGCCTATCGTCATGCGATCGCCATCGAACCGCAATTTGGCGAGGCCTATTGGAGTCTCGCCAATCTCAAGACCTGGCGCTTTGCGGCCGAGGATGTCGCGGCGATACGCGGGTTGCTGGGAGCAAACACGCTAGGCCCCGACGACCGTGCGCATTTGCATTTCGCGCTGGGCAAGGCGTTGGAGGATGCCGCCGACTACGAACCCGCGTTCCAAGAGTATCAAGCGGGAAATGCTGCTCGCCGCGCCGCAACGCCCTACGATGCCGCCGCGCATTCCGCCTTCGTCCAGCGCAGTATCGCCACCTACAGCCCAGCGTTTTTCGCCGAACGCGCCGCGGTCGGGTGTGCCGCGCGCGATCCGATCTTCGTGCTCGGGATGCCGCGCTCGGGTTCCACCTTGCTCGAGCAGATCCTCGCCAGCCACAGCCAGGTCGAGGGTCTGTCGGAGCTGCCCGACATCACGGCGCTCGCCGCGCAGGTGCGCGGGCAGGGCGGGGATACCTATCCGCAATCGCTCGCCGATCTGCCGCCCGCTGCGTTTGCCGAACTTGCGAACGCTTATCTTGAGCGCACCCGGCCCCGCCGCCAGACCGATGCACCGCATTTCGTCGACAAATTCCCCGGCAATTTTCTGCATATCGGCCTGATCCACCTGATCCTGCCGAACGCGCGGATCATCGATGTAAGGCGGCATCCGCTCGCGTGCTGCGTCTCGCTGTTCAAGCAGGGTTTCGCGGCGGGGCAGGGCTATAGCTACGATCTCGCGGATCTCGGACGCTATTATGCCGATTATGTGGCGTTGATGGCGCATGTCGATGTGGTCTTGCCCGGGCGCGTGCATCGGGTGTCGTACGAAGCGTTGGTGGATGCGCCGGAGCGCGAACTTCGTGCCCTGCTGGAGCATGTCGGGCTGGCGTTCGAACCCGGCTGTCTTGCCTTTTTCGAGAATGAGCGCGCGGTGCGCACGCCAAGTTCGGAACAGGTGCGCCAACCGATCTATCGCGACGGGCTCGACCAATGGCGGCATTTCGAGCCCTGGCTGGAGCCACTCAAGGCGGCGCTCGGCACCCTTGCCAACTCACTGGCAATTCGGCAGTGATCGCAATATTGGATGCCCCCATCGAGTAATTTTGCTTTGCGCTTGCCACTAATGGGATGAGCCTCCGCAATTGGGGGGGCGCCTCCAACCGTTCGTCAGCAAAGGGCCACGCAGCCCGGAGCGGCGCAAACGGCGAAGTGACAAGACCGTTCGATAAGGGGGAATCATGACGACTTTGCACCACCAGACCGGCAATTCCGTTCGCCGCACGCCGTTGCTGGCGCTGTTGCTGGCTTCGGGCGCAAGCCTCGCGCTGATCGCGCCGAGCGCCGCCTTCGCGGCATCCGATCCTGCCCCTGCGGCCCCCGCTGCGCAAACCACCGCAGCCGAGCCAACTCAAGCGAAAGATGACACGCTCACCGACATCGTCGTCACCGCCAGTCGGTCGGGTGCCGAGTCGCTGCAGAAGGTGCCGATCGCGGTGTCGGTCGTGAACGTCGATCAGATCACCAAATCGAACCAGGGCAATCTGGTCGATCTCGCCAAATTCACGCCTTCGCTGTCGATCACCGAAGGCGCGCCGGGTTTCAACAAATTCAACATGCGCGGCCTGTCGACCGGCGGCTACGCCTCGTCCGACACGTCGGATCGCACGCTCGTCGCGGTCTATCTCGACGATACGCCGATCTCGCTGCAGGGCCAGACGCCCGACCTGAAGGTCTATGATCTGGAACGCGTCGAAGTCCTGCGCGGGCCGCAGGGCACGCTGTTCGGTGCAGGATCGATGGCGGGTACGATCCGCTTCGTCACGGCTAAGCCCAATCTCACCAAATTCTTCGGCACGGCCGAGGCAGGGATCGCCACGACCGAACATGGCGCGGCCAGCTATAACATCCGCGGGATGGTCAACCTGCCGCTCGTGTCCGACACGCTGGCGGTGCGCGCGAATTTCTATGTTGGCCGCGATGGCGGCTACATCGACAATATCGGGCTGCGCAACAAGCAGAACGCCAATAGCAACAACACCTATCAGGGCCGCGTCGCGGTGCGCTGGACGCCGTCGTCCGACCTGACCGTCGATGGCAGCATCACCTATGAACGCAGCATCGCGCGCGGCCTGAATTCCGCGTTCAGCGGCCTTGCGCCGTACACGATCCTGACCAACGGGCCGGAGGGCACCGACGACCGTTTCCGTCTGTATCAACTGGGCGCGGATTATGACGCAGGCTTTGCCAATCTGATCGTGACGGGCGCTTATACCGACCGCGCGATCGGCTTCGATGCCTCGGTCGAGCCGCAGATCGGCTATTTCTTCCAGGATTACGGGTCGCCGCTCACGCCGCGGACCGATCGTTATCCGCTGTTCGAGGCGCCAACCGCGTATAGCGACGCGCTCGCCCGCTCGCTGCCGCCGGAATATTATCAGATCGACCAGAAGCTGAAGGACTACATGGGCGAGGCGCGGCTCGTCTCGAAGAGCGGCGGGCCGCTCAAATGGACGGTCGGCGTGTTCTACGAACAGCAGGACCGCCATTTGCGGCAGGACATTCCCGTGCCCGGGTTCGACACGCTGTCGTACATGAACACCTTCTACGGTCCGTTCAACGTGCCCGGCGGCCTGTATAACTCGCAGACGGTTGATAAGGCATTCCAGCCGAACGACATCTACTCGGGCTTGCAGGACGTCAACGAACATCAGTTCGCCGCTTATGCCGACTGGACTTGGCACGTCACCGACCGGCTCGATCTGACGGCGGGCGTGCGTTACTTCAACTTCAAGGAAAAATACTATCTATATTCGAGTGGTTTCTACGGCGTCGTCAATGGCGTGCCGCTGACCACCAACGCCACGTTGAAATCGAACGGTTTCAACCCGCGCGGCAACATCTCGTTCAAGGTCAATGACGATTTCCTGGTCTATGGTGAGGTCGCCAAGGGCTTCCGCTATGGCGGCGGCAACCAGCCGGTGCCGCTCGGCTCGGCCGGGATTGCCGGGCAATGCACGAACGATCTCGCCTCCTACGGCTACACCTCTGCACCGTTGACCTTCGGGCCCGACAAGCTGTGGAACTATACGATCGGCGAGAAGGCGAAGCTGGCCGGCGGGCGCGTAACGCTCAACGTCAGCGCCTATTATATCGATTGGTCCGACGTGCAGTCGCGGCTTCGGCTGAACTGCTCGTACTTCTTCACCGATAACAAAGGGAAGATCACCAGCAAGGGTCTGGAACTGGAGACGTCGGTCAAAGCGACGCCCGAACTGACGCTGACGTTGGCGGGATCGTACAACAGCTCGACCGCCAACGGCGACATCCCGACGGTCGGTGCCTTTAATGGCGATCGCACGCCTTACTATCCTCAACTTACCGCGAACTTCCAGGCGTTCTACGATCGTCCGGTCGGTTCCGGCGAGATGCACCTGCAGTTCGGCTATCAGTTCCAATCGTCGCAGAACACGACGTTCAACAACTTTACGACGGCATTGGTTGCAGGCAAGTTGACTGCGACCGGGCCGAGCCAGACCTTTGCCGTCATCCCCGAATCGCACAATCTGAGTGCGTCGGCGACCTACAACATCGGCAATTTCGAATTCGGTGTTTACGGCAACAATCTGGCGAATGGCGTGACGGTGACCAACATTGCGCGTGCGACCTACTATCAGGTCTATCAGGCGGGCAGCCGCAACACGCTGGCGCGTCCACGCACGATCGGTTTGCGCGCAAAGGTCAAATTCTGAGCGCCGCATAACGGGTTAAGGATGATGGGGGGCGGGCGACCGTCCCCTATTTTCTTGCGTGCCAGGCCGCACTTTGGCTGGCGACCAGCTCGATCACGTCGCGCTCCACGATGGCGATGTCGATGACGTGGAAGCCCCAATCGGGGTAAGCGGTATCGCCGACCGTGTCGGGCCCGACGGTTGCCGCGATCAGGTCGGTCGCGGCACCGGGCGTCACTGTCACCGCCAGATAGCCGAACTCGCCGCGTGTGACGCATTCGCCCGAGAGCAGACCCGGCATCCGCACGAAGCGCGTGCCGACGGGCTTGCCGCGCGCGGTCCAGATTGCGGGCTGCCTGAACTGCGCGACGCCGCCCCGCCACCACGGAAAGCCGAGCAGCGGATCGAGCCGGGCGGAGCCGCCCTCCGGCCGCGCGGGATTGGTGCAGCCCGCGACGAGATCGCCCGCGCCCGCGCGCCCGAACAGCGCATTGACGGGCGGCGGGTTGGTGTCGCGATAGCTTGCCCAGGTAACGACGCAGCCGGTCTGCGTCACCGCACGGCACAGCGGTACCGTTTTCAGATCCCCGCCGACGTCGCGCCCGCGCGGGACCAGCACCGCCGTCCCCGGCAGGATCGCCGATAGCATCTGGCGCTGGATCCGCTTGCCGTCGATTTCCTCTATCACCAGCCGTTTCAGCAACGCCGAGCCTTGGCTGTGCCCGATCAGGACGAACGGTCGCCCGTGATTGTCCCGCGCCAGATAGTCGCGAAACGCGGCGCGGACATCGGCATAGGGCGTCTCCAGATCGGCGGCCGACAAGCGCTTCCCTGTCCGCATCGAGTCGCGCAGCGCGGGCAGGGTCACTTGCCGGTACATCGGTGCGAACACACGGCAGACATTGCGGAACGGTGCCGCCTGCGATGCCGCCATCCCGATTTCGCCGTCGCCCGGAATCAAGTCGCTGAGCGGTGTGGGGTCCATTGATGTGGTGGGATAGACGTAGAAGCAGTCGGCGCTCGGCATCGCGCGCCGCATGCGGGGTTCGCGCAGTTGCTTGCCATCAGGCGTCACGATCGTGGCGGCGATATCGCCGCTGCAGGCATCGGCGCGGCCGGGACGGCAAAGCCAGTTCGTCGGTTCGCCATAAACAGGCGGCACCGGTACAGCAGCGGCGAGCAGTAGCGACAGGGCGATCATCGGCGTCAGGCCGCCGCGCTGGCCATTTGCACGCGCGCATCATCCGCCGCGAAGGTCCGAACTGCGGTAAAGTAATGATAGGCCGCCCAGAACCCTGTCAGCGACAGCGCCATCAGCGCATAGCGCAGCGATTCCGCATTGCTGCCAAGCGGCCCGGCCAGCGTGTCGCTGATCCACCCGACGGCGGCGGGTGCGATGATCAGATTGGCGACATTGGCGGTCAGCAGGCTGATCGCCATGCCCTGCGCGCGCATCGTCGGCGGCAGGAAGTTGAGCAGCAGCGCCATCGTCGGGCCGACGTAGAGATAGGCGGTCGGCACCACGAGCCACAGCATCGCCGTCGCGATCGTCAGCGAATGGGTGTAATAGGCGATGAAGGACGGGATCGTGGACAGCGCGACCAAGCCGCTCAACAGCCAGGCGACGCGCTTGGCGTCCTGCATCTGCGGCATGGCGAGGATCACGCCGGTCGCGATCGTCGCGCCGCTGCCCGCCCAGAAATAGATCGTGCCGAGCCGCGCGCCCGCCTCTGCGGTGGACAGGCCGTACTCGCGTTCGAGATAGGTTTGCGTCCACCACAGCAAGCCCCAGCCCCACAGGCAGATCACCGTCCCCGCCGCGTTGATGTGCCAGGCAGAGCGGGTCGACCACATGTAGCGGCACGTTTCGGTGAAGGTGGCCACGGGTGCGCTGTCTTCGGTGACCAGTTCGAAGCGGCCGCGTACCGGCTCGCGCACGGTCAGCAGGATCAGCACGCCGAAGATGACGCCGGGCACGCCGAGCGCGATGAAGGCGGCACGCCAGCTATGAAAATATTCGACGATCGCGCCTGCGAGACTCGACCCCATCCACGCGCCGAGCGGGAGGCCAAGCGCATAGACGGTCAGCGCATAGGCGCGCCGCCCGCGCGGGAAATTGTCGGCGATGATCGACGTGGAGGGGGGCGTGCCGCCGGCCTCGCCGATGCCGACGCCGATTCGCGCGAGCAGGAATTGCCAGTAATTCTGCGTCAGCCCGAGCAATGCGGTCATCGCCGACCACAGGATCATCGCCCCCGCGACGATGTTGCGGCGATTGGACCGGTCGGCAACCTTGGCGATCGGCAGGCCGACGGAGATGTAGAAAAAGGCGAGCGCGACGCCAGTCAGCCAGGCGACGCCCGAATCGCTCAGGCCGAATTCGATACGGATCGGCTCCAGCACCGTCGACACGACGTAGCGATCCGCAATGTTCACCGCATAGACCAGGCCCAGCACCAGCACGACGTACCAGCGTGCCGAATCGAGCCGTGGCGCAGGCGATACCGTCATGAACTCCCCCCTTTTTCAGCCGCATAGCGCGACCATAGATCGGCCAGCGTAGGCGCGTAACTGTTGGGGAGGAAGACCTCGCACGCGTCTTCCGCGAACGGCGCGATCCAGACGGGGACGTGGTGGATCGTCGTCGCGGCGATCATGCCGGGGCCGAAGTCCGGATTTTCGACGTCGAAAAAGCCGCTGATGGTCAGGAGCTCGCGCCAGCCCGGCCCGGTCAGCGTGGCGCGGGTGAGGCCGCCACCGATCGGGGTCAGCGCGCCTCGGTCGCCGATCTGCACGGCGAGCGTGTCGACCGAGGCTGCTCCATCGATCAACCACCAGCGATGCGGCTCGACCGGCAGCAGCCGGACACCCGGCACGGCGGGCGGGGCACCTTCCCACAGATCGAGCACGATCACGTCGCGTGCCGGGGCCAGGGCAAGGGCGACGGGCGGATCAATCACGGTACCGCGCCCCTTCCGCATCGTAGAACATCGGTGTTGTCACCGTGACCCGCGCCGACTGCCCGCGTGTCGGCGAGGATGCCAGCAGGACCTCGCCCGCACGCGCTTTGCCGCCCGCAAGCAGGCCAAGCGCGACCGCACCGTTTCCGATGACGCGCACAGTGGCGGAGGTGACATGCCCCTCGACCGCGGCACCTTCCGAGGCGACCAGCATGGCGCCTTCGGGGATCGGGGTGTCGCTGGTCAGGCCGACGAGCTGCAGCCGGTTCGGCTCCGACAGCGCGGGGCGCGACAGGCCGTGCGCACCGATGAAGCCGCCCGCCTTGCGCAGCATCTGTTCCAGCGACAGATCGTGCGGCGTGGTGCGCCCGTCCGCCTCCGCGCCGATGACGATATGGCCCTTTTCGATGCGCAAGAATTCGAGCGCTTCCAGCCCATAGGGGCAACCCCCGGCGGCGCGTGTCGCTTCTTCCAGTGCGTCCCACACCGGCCCGGCGTCATGCGCCTCGGCATAAATTTCGAAAGCGCGCTCGCCGCTATAGCTTGCTGCCAGGATCAGCACGGGCACGCCCGCGATCGTCACGTGCGACAGGCCCATGTGCGCGGGCGCGGCAATGCCGGTCAGCGCGGCGAGGATGGCAGGCGATTGCGGCCCGGCCAGCGCGATCCCGGCGAAATGCTCCTGCTGCGCAACGATCGAAACCTTCAGATGCGGGGCGAGCACGGCGTGCGCATAACTCAGATGCGCTTCCATCCGATCCGCCCCGCCAGTCGAACTGGTCAGCAGATAGCGCGTCTCGTCGATCCGCCAGACGGTGCCGTCATCCATCACCATGCCGTCTTCCCGCAGCATGAAGGTATAGCGCCCACGCCCGACCGCCAGCTTCGCGACGCCGGTGGCGCAGACGATTTCGAGGAAGGCGGCGGCATCCGGCCCGGTCACCGCAAACTTGGCGAGCGTCGAGACATCGACGATCCCCGCCGCCGTGCGCACCGCGTGCGCCTCCCGCGCTGCGGCGGCGTGCAGCGTCTCGCCATTGACCGGATAGGCGCGCGGGCGATGCCATAGCCCGAGCGGCTGCCACAGCGGCGCGAGCCGCTGGTGGCGCTCGTACAGCGCCAGCTTCCGCGCGGGCGCGGCATGGCCGCCCGCATCGGCACCGGCCAGCGCGCCGAGCGTCAGCGGCGTGAACGGCGGGCGGAAGGTGGTGAGGCCCGCCTGCGGGATCGTAACCCCCGCGACGCTCGCCAGCCGGGCCAGCGCCGCCATGTTGCTGGTCTTGCCCTGGTCGGTCGCCATGCCGAGCGTGGTGTAGCGCTTGAGATGCTCGACCG
This sequence comes from Sphingomonas sp. MMS24-J45, assembly GCF_044881195.1. Lineage (GTDB taxonomy): Bacteria > Pseudomonadota > Alphaproteobacteria > Sphingomonadales > Sphingomonadaceae > Sphingomonas. Next base: position 2,331,975 of record NZ_CP173255.1, read on the forward strand.
AGCGATACCCTTCCGCCCAGGCGAGGTCGATGTCGGCGGCGGTCACGTCGTTCTGGAAATCGACGAAGCTGTGCTTAGGATCGGGCAGGTCGGCGGGGAGGGGGGCGATCTCCGGGATGTCCCCAGCCGCCGCGCCGACGCTGGTGATGACTTGCGGTGTCGCGCCTGGAACGAACGCCTGCACCTCCTCGCGCCAGTCGAGCTTGCCGCCCGCTTGGCTGTGCAGGTGGACGAGCGGCGTGAAACCGCCCGACATCGCGAGCAGGTCGGCGTCGAACCGCCGCGTCGCGCCACCGATGCGGGCGGTGACGCTGGCGAGGTGCTGGCTGCGCCCCTTGGTCGCGATCGGGCTGGCATCGGTGAAGCGCGGAAAGCGGCTGGCGGGGCCGTCGCTGCGGGAATCGAGGATCGCGACGATCTCGCCGCCGGCCGCCGCCACCGCCTCGGCAGTCGCATAGGCGTCGTCGTTATTAGTCGCGATGACGACGCGCTGGCCGGGCAGCACCTGGAAGCGCTCGATATAGGTCCGCACCGCCTGCGACAGCATCACGCCGGGGCGGTCGTTCCCGGCAAAGGTCAGCGGCCGCTCGATCGCGCCGGTCGCGAGTACGATCCGTTTCGCGCGGACGTGCCACAGCCGCTGCGTCGGTTTGCCTGGGGCAGGGGCTTGGCCCGCCTCGACCAAGCGCTCGACCAAAGTGGCGAAGCCGTGATCCCAAAGGCCCGATGCGGTGGTGCGGGTCAGAATGCGCACGCCCTCGACCAGCCCGTGCAGCCGCGCTTGCTGTTCGACCAGGATGACGCGCTCGCCCGCCGCCTGCGCGGCGCGAGCAGCTTCGATCCCGCTTTCCCCGCCGCCGACCACCAGCACGTCGCAAAACGCCGCGCGATGTTCATAAGCGTCGGGGTCCGCCTGGGTGGGCGGCCTGCCCAACCCGGCGGCGCGGCGGATGAACTTTTCATAGATCATCCAGCGCGAGGCTGGGCCGAAGAAGGTCTTGTAATAAAAGCCTGCGCTCAGGAACGGCGCGCCGAGACCGTTGATCGCGCCCAGATCGAACGCCAGGCTCGGCCAGCGGTTCTGGCTGACCGCGACCAGCCCGTCATAGACCAACAGGTCGGTCGCGCGCGTGTTCGGTTCGCGCCGTCCGCTTTCGCCGACGGTGACGAGGGCGTTGGGGTCTTCGACCCCCGCGCCCATGATCCCGCGCGGGCGGTGATATTTGAAGCTGCGCGCGATGCGGCTCATGCCGTTGGCCAGCAACGCCGCAGCCAGCGTGTCGCCGGGGCGGGCGCGGTACTCGACCCCGTCGAAGCGGAAGCGCAGCGTCGGCTCGGGCCCACCGGAAATGCGCGACGGGCCGCTCATCGACCGTATTCCGCGACCGAGACGATCGCGTGGCTGATGCGGTCGCGCTCCAGCACGATCCACTGGCGGCAGCCGAAACTGTGCCGCCACAACTCGCTATCCACGCCGCGCGGGTTGGTACGGGCATAGAGCCGCGCAACCGTTTCCTCGGCAGTCATGTCGAGCGTGACGATCGAATCCAGCGTGCGTTCGTACACGAACTCGACCTGCGCGCGCGGGCCGCAAAGGGGGCAATCGATCTGCAGCATCAGCGCAATTGCGGCATCACGCCGACCCCCGCCTCGTCGATCGTCGCGCCGCGCGCGAAGCGATCGACGCCGAACGGCGCGGCGAGTCTGTGGCTCTCGCCCGTCGCCAGCAGGTGCGCGTAGCACCAGCCCGACGCCGGGGTCGCCTTGAACCCGCCATAGCACCAGCCGCCGTTGAGATAGAGATTGTCGACGGGCAGCGCGGAAATGATCGGGGATCCGTCGAAGCTCATGTCGGTCGTCCCCGACCAGCACCGCACCATGCGCAGCCGCGACAAAGCGGGGACCAGGGCAATCGCCTCCGCCGCCGCTTTCTCGATCCGCGTCGGCAGGCCGCGCTGTGCATAGCTCGGGAATTGATCGGGATCGCCACCCAGCACGATGCCGCCCTTGTCGGACTGGCTGATGTAGCAATGCAGCGACTGCGACATGATCACCGTGTCGATCATCGGCTTGACCGGTTCGGTGACGAAGGCCTGCAGCGTCTGCGCCTCGATCGGCAGCTTCAGGCCCGCCATCGCCGCGACCGGCCCGCTATTGCCCGCGACGCAGATGCCGACCCGCCCCGCGCCGATGGGGCCGCGCGTCGTCTCCACCCCGGTGACGCGCCCGCCCTGCATGGCGAAGCCGGTGACTTCGCAACGCTGGATCACATCGACGCCCAGCGCATCGGCGGCGCGGGCATAGCCCCAGGCGACCGCATCGTGCCGTGCGGTGCCGCCGCGTCGCTGGATCATCCCGCCGTGGATCGGGAAGCGCGCGTTCGGTGACATGTCGAGCAGTGGGACGAGCTTGTGGACCTGATCGCGCGTCAGCAGCTCGGCGTCGATCCCGTCGCAGCGCAGAGCGTCCCCGCGCTGCGCCAGCATCGTCATGTCGCTGTCGCTATGCCCTAAGAACAGTGCGCCACGCGGCGAGAACATCACGTTGTAGTTCAGTTCGTCGCTCATCCCCTCCCACAGGGTGAGACCGAAGTCGAACAGGTCGTGCAATGGCTTCTGCCGGTAATTCGACCGCACGATCGTGGTGTTGCGCCCGGTATTGCCGCCGCCGATCCAACCCTTCTCCAGCACCGCCACATTGCGGATGCCGTGGACCTTTGCGAGATAGTAAGCGGTCGACAGGCCATGCCCGCCGCCGCCGATGACGATCACGTCGTACTGTTTCTTCGGCTCCGGATCGCGCCACGCTCGGTCCCAGCCGCGCTGACCGTTCAGTCCGGCCTTGAGCAGCGCCAGCGCCGAATAGCGCTTCATGCCGCGACCCCGGCGGTCCAGCCGCGCCGTTCGCGCCAGTCAGGCTCTAGATCCTTGAAACGGGCGAGGCCCAATTTAGCGATGTCGGCGAAGGAACAGGTGCCGTCGATCACCAGATCGCGAATGGCGTGGCCGCTTGCCGGGGACAGGCCGAAGCCGACGCCCGACATGGTCGCGACGGTCACATTGCCGGGGTCGCTCAGCCGGTCGAGGATCGGACGGCCGTCGGGTGTATTCTCGATCACGCCAGCCCAGGATCGGATGACGTTCAGCTGCGCCGCGCGCGGGAACATCTCGGCGACGCGCCGCGCGAGGTTACGCACCAGCGGCGAGGTCGGGCGTGCCTTCGGCCCGGTCGGCTCCATGTCGATCCATTCATGCGGGCCGCCGCCGAACGCGAGATTGCCGCGCAGCGTCTGGCGCCCGTACAGTCCGTTGCCATCCACCCCGCCGATCTTCATCAGCGGCGCGGGTTCGGTGACGATCATTTCCGCACGCGCCGAGGCGAGCGGGAAATCGATGCCAAGAGGATCGAGCAACATCCCCGATTGCGGGCCTGCTGCGACGACCAGGGCATCGCACGCGATCCGCCCGCGCGGGGTTTGCACTGCCGTCGCCTTGCCACCCACCGTCTCGATCGACAGCGCGGGGCAATGCTGCAGGATGCGCCCGCCCAGGTCCTGCAGCGCCCAGGCATAGGCCTGCACCGTCCGCTGCGGATTGGCATGGCCGCCGAAACGCAGGTGGATGCCGCCGAGACACGTCTCGTCGGTCAGCGGCACCGCTTCCTGCGCTTGCTTGGAATCGAGATCGTTGACCGGATAGCCCATCGCGCTACACATCCGCCCGACCGCGCGATAATGGTCGAGCAGATGCGGGTCGCGCTGGATGATGATGCGTTCGCGCTGATATTCGGTGGGGTAGCCGAGCAGATCGTCCATCTGCGGCCACATCCGTTGCTCCTCGGCGAACAAAGGACTCTGGTAATGCGATGCGCCACCGCCATTGCGGCCCGACGCCTCCCAACCGACAATGCCCTTGTCGATCACCACGACGTCGAGGCCGGATTGCGCCAGCCACCATGCGGCGCTGAGACCCGTGACGCCCGCGCCGATTACGACGACCGACGCGCCCGACGGAGCGTCCGGCTCAGACATGCATGTTGCCGCCGAGGCCAGCGACATGCTCGGCCTCCTCCGGCGTGCCGATCACGGCATAGGGGGTCCATTGCGTCGGGATGCCGAACCACACGTCCCACCCCGCCGCCATGTCGCCACGCTCCTGCCAGTCGGCGAGCACGGCGAGCGGCACCGGGCGGACGGGCGCGCGGTAGCTGGCCATCGGCACCGCGCTCAGCGGCACCTTTTGCTCCGCCGCGAGCAGACAGGCGACCTGATCGCGGCAACGGCGGCCCTGGCACTGCCCCATGCCCGCGCGGGTCAGCCGCTTGATCTGGTCAGGATGCGCGGGACCATCGTTGAGCAGCGAGGAGAGTGTGCGCGCTGCCATTGCCTCGGGCCGGTCGAGATAGTGTGGGGGCTGTACGCCGATCAGGTCGGCGCGGGTCACGTCCTCGCACTGGCAGACGATCGTGTCCGGCGCTGCGTGGCGGGCGAGGGCTGCGGCCCAGGCCTGGAGATAGGCCGCGTCGGGGCGCTGCGCCGTGGCGGCGTCGCCGATCAGGGTGATGGTTTCGCCCGGGGCAATCCCTGCGGCGTCGAGCAGTTCGGTTGCTGGCGTAACGCCCAAGGCGAGCACGATCGTGTCGCAGACGAGCTCGGTCGAACCGTCGTTTCCCAGAGGAGCGTTGAGAGAAGCAAGAGTGACCCCCTCGACCCCATCAATTCCCCCCTTGGTCGCCGCGATCGTCGTACCAAGGTAAATCGGAATCCCCGACGCCCGCACCTGCGCGGCGCGCTCGGCCGGGCCCTGGATCGTGTCCGCGACCTCGACCACCGCCGCGACCTCGATGCCGTGCGCATGGGCGGTCAGTGCCGTCTCCAGCCCCAGCGCGCCCGACCCCAGCACAACGATGCGGCGGCTGGACAGCGCCTCATAGCGGCTGGCGAGCGCGGCGAAGCCCTGCGCGCCCATCACGCCCGGCTGGTTCCAACCCGGAAACCCCAGCACGACGTCGCGCGCGCCGGTCGCAAGCAGCAGCCGGTCGAAGCCGACCATCATCGCCCCCTCGCCATCGGCGATGCCGAGCAGCGGTTCGGGCAATGCGCGCATCGCCGGGCCATTGACGTACAGGCCCCAGGCAACCGTGCCGAGCCGCACATCGACGTGCAGGTCGAACGCTTCCTCCAGATCGGGATTGGCGCCGAACAGCTGTTCCAGCATCCGCCCGCTCTGCTGCACGGCGGCGGTGGCGCGACCGCCGAAGAAATAGGGCACGTCGGTGCCGATCAGGCTGCCGCGCACCGGATGCTCGTCGATCAGCAGGACGCTCTCGCCCGCCTTGGAGGCAGCAATCGCGGCGCTCGTCCCGGCATGGCCAGCGCCGACCACCACCAGATCGAAATGCGCCTCGGCGCTTGGGATTTTGTTGTCAAGCGCATGACGGTCGCGCAGCGGCACCACGTTCATATCGCCTCCAGCGCTTGTGCAAGGTCTGCGATCAGATCGTCGACATGTTCGATCCCGATCGACACGCGCAGCGTCGCATCGGTGATGCCGCCTGCTGCGCGTTCCTCCGGGCGGATCGCATAATGGGTCGTCGTCGCGGGGTGGGTGATCAGCGTTTCCGATCCACCCAGACTGACCGCAAAGCGCAACAGCCGCAGCCGGTCGAGGAAGCGGAACGCCTCTGCCTCGCCGCCGACCACCGCGAAGGAAAAGGTCGATCCGGCCGCCTTGCATTGCCGGTCGTACACCGCGCGCTGCGGCGTACCTTCGGCCAGGAAACCGAGATAGGTGATGCCAGCGACCTTGGGGTGGTCGCGCAGATATTCTGCAACAGCAAGCGCATTGGCCATCGCGCGTTCGACGCGCAGGTGGACCGTTTCCATCGAGCGCAGCAGCAGCCAGGCCGAGTAGGGATCCAGATGGCTGCCGAGCGTGGTGCGCAGCAGCCGCAGCGGCGCGACCAAAGCCTCGCGTCCCGACACGCCGCCCGCCATCAAATCGCTGTGTCCGCCGCAATATTTGGTCAGGCTGGTCATGCACAGATCAGCACCGAGTTCGATCGGTCGCTGCATCGAGGGGCCGAGCAGGGTGTTATCGACCACCACCAGCGGGCGCGTGCCGGTGCGCACGCCGACCGCCTCGGCGATCCCGACGACCATAGCGATATCGACGATCGCGGCGGTCGGGTTGGCCGGGCTCTCCACCACGATCAGCTTGAGCGGGCCCTTGGTCAGCGCGGCCTCGACTGTCGCCTCGACGCTGGCGCGGTCGCATCCGTCGGTAAATTCGGCGTGGCTGATGCCAAATTCCGGCAGCATCATCGTGTAGAGTCCGTTGGTGCCGCCATAAATCGGCCGGCTGAACACTACGCTGTCGCCGGGGCGCAGATGCGCGAGCGCGATCGCGCTGTGGGTCGCCATGCCGCTGTTGAACACCGCCGCTGCTTCCGCACCGTCCAGCGCCGCCAGCCGCTGTTCGACCATGTCGAGCCCGGGGTGGCCGAGCCGCGTATAGATGTGCCCCGGCCGCCCGACCTCCGGCCCGGTGCCGTCGAAATAGGCTTCGTGAATATCCTTCGCCTGCCGTGCCGAGGCATAAGCGAAGGTCGAGGTCATGTAGATCGGCGGCTTGGCCGCGTTCGAAGCGCTGGCCGGATCATAGCCCGCGCGCACCGCCAGCGTTTCCGGGCGCCAGGTGCCGTGCGCGTCCTCGCTCACGCCGCCGCTCGATCGAGATAATCGGCGGCGCGCGCGCAATACCAATCGACGAAGCGCAACGTCAGCGATTCCGCATCGGGGCTATAGGGGCCGGGCGTGTAGCCAGGGGAATTGACGCCGAGCTGGTTGTTCTCGGCGAATTCCTTGTCCTGCAGATTGGTCTGCGTCCACAGATGCGTCAGCGTGTCGAGGTCGTAATCGACACCCTCCACCGCATCCTCATGCACCAGCCATTTGGATACGACATGCGTCTCGGTCGGCGAGACCGGGATTGCGGTGAAGGCGAAGGTATATTCGCTGGTCGAATGGCAGAAATTGTTGGGCTCGACTGCCCAACGCAGCGACCCGGTGTCGCCGCCGCCCAGGTCGTTCATCAATTTCTTGACGTTGAAGGTGCCGTCTGTGGTCATCGCGACGGTGCCGTCGTTGAGCGGGAAGCGCACCGCCTGCCACCAATCCTCGCCCGCCGGGCCGATCGGCATGCCGAGTTGCTTCATCCGCGCTTCGAACCGCGTCGCGGTGTCGTCGGGGAAATCGAAATAGGCCGATGCGTTGATCGGGAAGGTCCGCGCCAGTTCGGGATGACCGGCCGCGCAATGGTAGCATTCGCGCCCATTCTCCATCACCAGCTTCCAATTGGCATATTCGACCAGCGTCGATTGATGCGCGAGCTTGGCGCGGTGCAGATTGTGCGGCGCGAGCAGCGGGGTCAGGTCGCGCCGCATCACGCTGATGTCGGGCGGCGTTTCGGCCAGGCAGATGAAGATCGCCCCGGCGATTCGCTCCAGATGCACCGGCTTCAGGCTGTGCTCGCTCTTCTGGAAATCCTCCGGCATCCGGCTGGCGGCGAGCAGGCGTCCGTCGAGGCCATAGGTCCAGCTATGGTAGGGGCACACCAGCCGGGCCGCGCTGCCCTGACCGGGCTTGCACAGGATCGATCCGCGGTGGCGGCAGCTGTTGTGAAACGCGCGGATTTCGCCGTCGCGGCCATGCACGATGATGACCGGCCAGCGCCCGACCAGGAAGGAGATGTAATCGCCCGGGTTGCGCAGTTCCGCCTCGAATCCGGCGAACAGCCAGGACGTGCCGAAGATCGCGGCAAGGTCGAATTCGAATGCTTCGTTGCCGGTGTAGAAAGCGCGGGGCAGCGAATGGCCCGCAGGGCGCGCGCGCAACAGCGCCGAAATATCCCCCAGATCCAAGTGCCGCCTCCGTAATCCGATCGGCAATCACTGGCATGGGCAGGGCGCACGGCTGAAATCGCATTTGCGCATGGCGGCATCCAAAAACCTGCAACCCTTTGGACCGCGTGAGGCACGGCGTTGCATCTCGGGAAAAAACGCGCTTGGTATCGAATTTGGGCATGAGCCCTGCAACGGAGTGGATACCGATCGCACGTACGTCGCCTGTCAATCGGCGCTGGTTGCCGCTCAATGCGCTGCGCGCGTTCGATGCGGTGGGGCAGCGGCTGAGCTTTACGGCGGGGGCGCAGGCGCTCAACGTCAGCCAGAGCGCGGTCAGCCGCCATGTCATCAGCCTAGAGGAGTTGCTGGGGCATAAGCTGTTCGACCGCTCCGGCCAGACGCTGGCGCTGACCGCGGCGGGCAAGGCGCTACTGCCCGAAGTGAGCAAGTCGTTCGACCGGCTCGAACAGACGATGAACGCGATTTGCGCCAATCCCAACGCCAACCGCCCGATCCGCATCCACATTCCGCCGACGCTGTTGCAGCAGGTCGTGATGCCGATGATCCGGGCGTTTCGGGCGGAACATCCCGAGATCCGGATTGACATCTCGAGCTCGGGCGCGGTCGGCCTGCCGGCGACCGAAACCGACATGGCGATCGTGTTCGACCGGCCCAATATCGATGACCGGGTGACCGATCTGCTGTGGATGGTCCGCGTCGCGCCCGTCAGCTCGCCGCAGACGGCGGAGCGCCACGCGGGCAAGTCGCTCGAACAGTTCCTCGCCGACAATGACTTGCTGCACGTGAAGCTGGAGGATCAGCCGCGCGGTCTGCTGTGGAGCACCTATGCCGATCAGTGCCGTATTGCGCTCGACGCCGACCGCGGCCTCGCGTTCGATTCCAACGCTTTGGCAGTGAGCTATGCGATGCACTCGGATGGCGTGGCGCTTGCCGATATCGACATGTTTGCGGAGGAAATTGCCGCCGGGCGGCTGGTCGTGCCGTACGACACCGTTATCAATGACGGGTTCGGCTATTATCTCAAACTCCGCGCCGACGATCTTGCCGATCCGACGATCAGCCTGGTGCGCAGCTGGCTGATCGCGCATTTCGCCGCGCGCCAAGGTGAAACCGCCGACGCGGAATGAGCTTATGCCAAGATTGGCATCGCCTCGGCGGGCCGATCGGCTAGTATCGCGGCATGGATATGACCGTCACGCCGCCTGCACCGCGCACCGATCCCGCCACCATCGCCGTGCTGGAGGCGATCGAGACGCGGCTGCGCTGGCTATCTTCCTGGACGATCCACAATGCCAACCATCTGCGCGAGAGCCGTGACGGACTGAAGGTCGGTGGGCATCAGGCGAGTTGTGCGTCGATCACCGCGATCATGACCGCACTCTATTTCGGCGCGCTGCGCCCGCAGGACAAGGTCGCGGTCAAGCCGCATGCCGGCCCGGTGCTGCACGCGATCCATTACATGCTCGGCCAGCAATCGCTCGATGCGCTGCAACGCTATCGCGGCCTCGGCGGGGCGCAAAGTTACCCCAGCCGGACCAAGGACAAGATCCCGGTCGATTTCTCGACCGGCTCGGTGGGTCTCGGCGTTGCAATCACGGCGTTTGCTTCGCTGATCCAGGATTATCTGATCGCGCATGGCGACATGGCGGAATCTGATGCCGGGCGGATGATCGCACTGATGGGCGATGCCGAACTGGACGAGGGCAATATCTACGAATGCCTGATCGAGGCGTATAAACACGACATCCGTAATTGCTGGTGGATCGTCGATTACAACCGACAATCGCTCGACAGCACGACGGCGGACCGCATGTTCCGCCGCTTCGATGACATTTTCGAAACCTGCGGCTGGCGGGTCGAGACGCTGAAGCACGGACGCAAGCAGCGCGAGACCTTTGCGCGACCCGGCGGGCAGGCGATCGCCGACTGGATCGACGAATGCCCCAATGCCGAATTCGCCGCGCTGACCTATCAGGGGGGCGCGGCGTGGCGCGCGCGGCTGACCGCCGATCTGGCGGAGTTTCCGCAAACGCTGGCGCTGATCGCCGAGCATGACGACGCCGCGCTCGCCGCGTTGATGACCAATCTCGGCGGGCATTGCATCGCGACGTTGCTGGAAGCGTTCGCGCGCTGCGACGACGACAAGCCGACGCTGTTCATCGCCTATACGGTGAAGGGCTACGGCCTGCCGTTCGCCGGGCACAAGGACAATCATTCGGGATTGATGAACCCCGGCCAGATCGAACAATTGCGCGGCGATCTCGGCATTGCGGCAGGTGACGAATGGGAACCCTATGGCGGGCTGGGTGCGAATGTCGCGGCGTCGGCGCGCGCGGTGGTCGAGGCGAGCGCGCTTGCCCAAGGGCAGCACGTTCCGGCGGCGCAAGCCGTGCCGGTCCCCGATAGCTTGCCGGTGCCCGATGGGGCCGAACTTTCGACGCAGGCGGCGTTCGGGCGAATCCTGCTCGATCTGGCCAAGTCCGGGCATCCTCTTGCGGACCGTATCGTCACGACGTCGCCTGACGTGACGGTCTCGACCAACCTCGGCGCGTTCGTGAACCAGCGTGGACTGTTCCGGCGGCAGGAATTGAAGGACGTCTTCTCCGCCGCGCGCATTCCCACCGCGCAGAAATGGGCCGGGCATGGGGCTGGGCAGCATATCGAACTGGGCATCGCCGAAAATAACCTGTTCCTGATGCTCGCCGCACTCGGTCTTGCCGCGCCGCTGTTCGGATCGCGCCTGATGCCGATCGGGACGGTGTACGACCCCTTCATCGCGCGCGGCCTCGATGCGCTCAACTACGCGTGTTACCAGGATGCGCGCTTTTTGCTGGTGGCGACGCCGTCGGGCCTGACGCTGGGGCCGGAGGGTGGGGCGCACCAGTCGATCAACTCCCCGCTGATCGGCATCGGCCAACCGGGCCTGACCTATTTCGAGCCCGCCTTTGCTGACGAACTCGCGCTGATCATGGGCTGGGGATTCCGACATATGCAGGCGGCGGATGGCGGCTCGGTCTATCTCCGCCTGTCCACGCGCACGATGCCGCAGATCGAACGAACTGACACGGGCTGGCAGGAAGGTGCGCTTGCCGGCGGCTATTGGCTGAAAGCGCCGAGCGGACCGGCGGATCTGGCGATCGTCTTCACCGGCGCGATCACGCCCGAAGTGCTGGAGGCGGCCGCGCTGCTGGCCGACGATGTGCCGGGGCTGGGGCTGCTGATGGTGACCTCGCCCGATCTTCTGCATCGCGGCTGGTCGGCGCGGCACGCCGGGCGCTGGACCGGTGCGCGCGTGCCGAGCCATGCCGAGCAATTGCTGGCGCAGCTTGCGCCCGATGCCAAGCTCGTCACGATCATCGATGGCGCGCCATCGACGCTGTCCTGGCTCGGCGGTGTGCGCGGGATGCGCGTCAGCCCGCTCGGTGTCGATCGCTTTGGCCAGACCGGTGACGTGCCTGATCTGTTTCGCAGCTATCGGCTGGATGCGGATGCGATCGTCGATGCGGTGGCGGAGCTGTGCTTGGGGGCGGTTGAGGGGGCCTCAAACTGATCCCTCTCACCCGTTCGTTTCGAGCGAAGTCGAGAAACCCGAACCCGCGCCCTGACCAAGGCTTCTCGACTTCGCTCGAAGCGAACGGAAGAGAGATCAGCCCGAGTGGGCTTCCGCCGACAACCCCCGCGCAAGAAAGTCCGCGACGACATCCGCCACGTCATCGGGTGCCATGTCCTGCCCCCACACCCCGAAGCGCAGCCCCAGGAACACGTTCATCCCCATGATCGCCCAGGCGTGGACCTCGGACACGTCGCCGCGCACTTCGCCACGCACCGCCGCCGCTTTCAAGCGCGCCGCGATGCGCTCGGCAGTGGTCGCGTAATGCAGCTTGAAGGATTCGGGATCGACGAATTCGGATTCGTCGATGATCCGGTAGATTTCCTTATGCCCGCGCACGAAGGCGATGAATTCGCGTAAGCCCGCACGCTCCGCCGCGATCTGGTCGGGTGCGGCGCGGATCGCGGGGGCGACGCGGTCTCGCACCTGGTCCGACATATCGCGGACGAGCGCGCGGAACACCGCATCCTTCGAATCGAAATACGTGTAGAAACTGCCCAGTGCGACGCCTGCACGGCGCGTGATGCCGCTGACCGATGCCTCGTGAAAGCCACGCTCGCCGAATTCGATCGCAGCGGCATCTAGGATCGCGCGCAGCGTGCGCCGCCCGCGCTCGGTGCGCGGGGCCTTGCCCGCGCTTGCTGCCGACATGCCATCGTCCGGTACCGCGGCTGTGGCATTCGGGACACCTTCCATCGCCATCAACGACGCCTCCCCATTTCCCAAGTTGAAACCTGGTTCAGGTTTCAGTATAGCGACTGCGACCGGCGCACAACCCGAATGATATCGGGGCCATGATGGGAGCGCCACAGGAGGGGAAAACCAATGACACGCCTGATTTCCGCGCGCGCCGTGCTCTATGCTGGAGCCGCCCTTGCTGCCTTTGCCGCGGCACCCGTATCCGCACAGACCGCACCGACCGAGGCACCCGCCGCGCAGGAGCAGGACGTGGCGGACGGCGACATCGTCGTCACCGCGCGCCGTCGTGAAGAGACGCTGCTCGACGTGCCGATCGCCGTCACCGCTTTCTCCGCCGCGCGGCTGGAACAGACCGGCGCGGTCGATTTGACCGACCTGCAGAACGTCACACCGAACACCACGTTGAAGAATGCGCGCGGTACAAACTCGACGCTTGCCGCCTTCATCCGCGGCGTCGGGCAGCAGGATCCGGTTCCCGGTTTCGAGGCGGGCATCGGCATCTATCTCGACGACGTGTATCTGAACCGCCCGCAGGCCGCCGTGCTCGATGTCTATGATGTCGAACGGATCGAGGTGCTGCGCGGGCCGCAGGGCACGCTCTATGGCCGCAACACGATTGGCGGCGCAGTGAAATATGTCACCAAGAAGCTGCCCGACGTGGCGGAGGCGAATTTCAAGGCGAGCTACGGCTCGTTCAATCAGGCTGACGGCATCGTCAGCCTGTCGACCCCGATCGGCAGCCTGTTCAAGGTGGGCGTGGCGGGTGCGCGGCTGACCCGCGACGGCTTCGGGCGCAACACCAACCTCAACATCGACAATTACAACAAGAACGTCTGGGCGGCACGCGGCACGGTCGAATTCGAATCGCCCGATCAGCGCATGTCGATCCGCCTGACCGGCGACTATACCGAGGACAAGTCGAACGCGCGCAACGGATCGCGCCTGATCCCGGGGATCGTCTCGGGCATTCCGGTCCAGTCCAATCCGTTCGACACGCGCGCCGGGCTCAACAGCCCGCGCCAGAACATTCAGGCGGGCGGCCTGTCGATGGTCGCTACGGCGGAGCTTACCGATCATTTGACGCTTAAGAGCATCAGCGCCTTCCGCAAGGATCGCTCCTTCACGCCGATCGACTTCGACGCGCTACCCGCAGTCGATGTCGACGTGCCGGCGGTCTATCGCAACCAGCAGACCAGCCAGGAATTCCAGCTCGCCTACAAGAGCGACAAATTGAACGGCCTGATCGGCTTCTATTATCTGGGGGCAAAGGCTTCCACCGGGTTTGACGTGCTGCTGTCGACCACGCTCGCCAATTTCAACGCTTACACCGCGGGCGATGTGCGGACCGAAACCAGCTCGATCTTCGGCGACTTCACCTATGATTTCACCGACCAGTTCAGCCTGTCGCTCGGCGGTCGCTATACTTGGGACGAACGCAGCTCGTATGTGTTCAAGGCGAGTTATTTCGGCACGACTTCCGAATTCGGCGGCAATCCGATCCTGATCGGTGCGCCCTCGACCGATTTCCGTGGTGTCGCGAAGTTCAAGCGCTTCACCCCGCGCGTGTCGGTGAACTTCAAGCCGACGGCCGATCATCTGCTCTATGCGTCTTATTCGGAAGGCTTCAAAGGCGGCGGGTTCGATCCGCGCGGATCGGGCACCTCGGCTCCCGACGTCAATCAGGATGGCATCCGCAGCTATCAGGAAATCTACAACTATCTGTTGTTCCGCCCGGAAATCGTGAAATCGTATGAAATCGGCTATAAGGGTTCGCTGTTCGACAAGCGGTTGAACATTGCGCTCGACGGCTTCTATTCGGATTACACCGACGTCCAGGTGCCCGGGTCGGTCGGCTGCATTCAGAACGGGGTGGCGTCGTTCTGCGGCATCACCACCAATGCCGCCAAGGCCAAGATCAAGGGCGTCGAAGCGGAGGCGACCGCGGTGCTCGCGCGCGGCTTCGCTGGCGCCGGGTCGAACGTCTCGCTGTCGGGCACGCTCGGCTATATCGATGCGAAGTATAAGACCTTCATCGGGCCGACCGGCGTGGATGTCGCCAATGTCCGCGTGTTCCAGAATACGCCGGATTGGACGCTGTCCTCGACGCTGTCGGGCACGCTTCCGGTCGGCCGCGGCAAGGTCAACGCCAACACCACGATTTCGTATCGCAGCCTGACGCACCAGTTCGAAACGGCCAGCCCGTTCCTCGATCAGCCGGGCTATGCGCTGTGGGATGCGAATTTGACCTACAGCTTCGGCCGCGGCGGGCGCTATTCGATCGGCGTCCACGCCAAGAACATCACCAACAAGATCTACAAGACGGCCGGCTATCAATATATCCGCACCGATCTGGCGGGGAATCCGATCAGCCTGACCAACGTGCCGGTGCCCAACGGTCCGTATGTCGCGACGCTCGGCAAGGAAGGCATCGCCACCGCCTTCTACGGCAACCCGCGGCAGATCTTCGGGACGATCACCGCGAAGTTCTGATCGCTCGATCGGGGCAAACAAAAAGGGCGCTTGCCACTGGCAAGCGCCCTTCTTTGTGTCGGCCTACCGCGCGATCAGGCGAGGTCGAACCGGTCGGCGTTCATCACCTTGGTCCAGGCGGCGATGAACGCGTGGACGAACGCGCCCTTGGCGTCATCGGTCGCATACGCCTCGGCCAGGGCGCGGAGCTGCGAGTTGGCGGCGAAGATCAGGTCGACGCGCGTCGCGGTCCACTTCTGCTCGCCGGTCTTGCGGTCGCGTGCGACGAACACGTCTTCCGCGTCCGACGGTTCCCACTTCATCGCGATGCTGGTCTTCAGCAGATTGACGAAGAAGTCGTTGGTGAGCGCACCCGGACGATCGGTAAACACACCGTGGGTCGATCCACCGACATTGGCACCGAGCACGCGCAAGCCACCCAGCAACACCGTCATTTCCGGCGCGGTGAGCGTCAGCAGATGCGCGCGATCGACCAGCAATTCCTCCGCCGACCACGGCTGATCGCCGCTCTTGAAGTTGCGGAAGCCATCGACCTTGGGTTCGAGCGGGGCGAACGAGTCCGCGTCGGTCTGCTCCGCCGACGCATCGGTGCGGCCCGGCGTGAAGGGCACGGTCACGTCGTGCCCCGCCGCCTTCGCCGCCGCCTCGACCGCCGCGCAGCCGCCGAGCACGATCATGTCCGCCAGCGACACGGGCTTGCCGAAGCTGCCGCGGACCTCATCCAGCTTGGCGAGCGCCGCTGCCAGTTCGGACGGTTCGTTGACTGCCCAATCCTTTTGCGGGGCAAGCCGGATGCGTGCGCCGTTGGCACCACCGCGCATGTCGGTGCCGCGATAGGTCGAGGCCGACGCCCATGCGGTCGCCACCAGCCGCGAAATCGACAGGCCGGACGCGAGGATCTTGGCCTTGAGCGCGGCGATGTCGGCATCGTCGATCAGCGGATGGTCGACGGCCGGCACCGGATCCTGCCACAGCCGCGGTTTGGCGGGGACTTCCGGCCCGAGCAGCCGGTTGTGCGGCCCCATGTCGCGGTGCGTCAGCTTGTACCACGCCTCGGCAAAGGCCTTGGTCAGCGCCTCAGGGTTCTCATAGAAATGCCGCGAGATCTTCTCGTATGCCGGGTCGAACCGCAGCGCGAGATCAGTCGTCAGCATCATCGGCGCGTGGCGCCTGGACGGATCGTGCGCGTCCGGCACGGTGCCCTGCGCTTCGGGGTTCTTGGGCGTCCACTGCTGGGCACCGGCCGGGCTGCGCGTCAGTTCCCATTCGAATTCGAACAAATTCTTGAAATACAGGTTCGTCCATTTGGTTGGTTCCTGCGTCCACGCACCTTCCAGCCCGCTGGTGATGGTATGGACCCCGTTGCCGCTTCCAAGGGTGTTCTTCCAGCCCAGACCGACCTGCTCGATCGGCGCACCTTCGGGCTCGGGGCCGACATAATCGTCGGGCACGCCCGCGCCGTGGGTCTTGCCGAAGGTGTGACCACCGGCGATCAGCGCGACGGTTTCCTCGTCATTCATCGCCATGCGCGCAAAGGTCTCGCGAATGTCGCGCGCGGCGAGCAGCGGATCGGGATTGCCGTTCGGGCCTTCCGGATTGACGTAGATCAGGCCCATCTGCACTGCGGCAAGCGGGTTGGCGAGATCGCGCTCCCCGGAATAGCGCTTGTCACCGGCGAGCCATTCACGCTCTTCACCCCAATTCACGTCGGTCGCCGGTTCCCACACATCGACACGGCCGCCAGCGAAACCGGCGGTTTCGCCGCCCATCGATTCGATCGCGCAATTGCCCGCCAGCACCATCAGGTCGGCCCAGGACAGCTTGCGGCCGTATTTCTGCTTGATCGGCCACAGCAGCAGCCGCGCCTTGTCGAGATTGGCATTGTCCGGCCAGCTGTTGAGCGGGGCAAAGCGCTGCTGCCCGGCGCCCGCGCCACCGCGCCCGTCCCCGATGCGATAGGTCCCCGCACTGTGCCACGCCATGCGGATGAACAGCGGACCGTAATGGCCGTAATCGGCCGGCCACCAATCCTGCGATTCGGTCATCAGCGCGAAAATGTCCGCCTTGACCGCGGCGAGATCGAGGGTCTGGAATTCCGCCGCATAATCGAAATCCGGCTCCATCGGGTCCGCTTGCGGCGGGTTTTGGTGCAGGACGGTCAGGTCGAGCTGGTTCGGCCACCACAGGCGGTTGGTCATCTCGAACAGGACGGCATTGCCGTCCACACGACCTGCGCCCACCGGGCATTTGGCTTCGACGTTCATGCAAGCTCTCCATTGGCTAGAGTGTTTCTGTGCCGGAGGATGAGCCGCGCCGATTGATCTGTCCAATCGCTTAATTTCTTAAGACTGATCGAAATCACACGCTGAACGTCATGCCCGTGTCGCTTTAATCGCCCCCCGTCGCGCTCTCCGTGCTTGGCATCGCGCCCGCGCCGAGTCCGCCGCCTGACCACCACAGGGGCGCGCTCTTGCGCGTACCGGTCGCGACTTCGTCGAGCGTCAGCGGATCGTAGAGTCTGCCTCCCAGCATGACGCGGTGAATCTTGTCGGTATTGCGGATGTCGACCGTCGGATCGGCGTCGAGCACGACGAGATCGGCGAGCTTGCCGACTTCGAGCGAGCCGACGTCCTTGGCATAGCCGAGCGAAGTGGCGGGCATGATCGTGCCCGCGCGCAGTGCGTCGATCGGGCTCCACCCGCCGCGCGCGAACGACCACATCTCCCAATGCGCGCCGAGGCCCGGTTGCTGGCCGTGTGCACCGATCGACACCTGCACGCCACGTGCCGCGAGCTTGCCCGCCTCGCGCGCGCTCTCGTCATCGACGAAGGCGTCCTCCGGCGCCATCGTGCGGCGGCCATTCTGCGCGAGCAACATCGCAGGCGGCTCGTAGCGGGAAACGATCGGATGCTTCCACACATCCATATGCTGCCGCCAATACGGATCGCCCGCCAGGCCGCCATAGGTCACGACCAGAGTCGGCGTGTAATTGGTCTTGGTCTGCGTCCAAAGATCGACCACATCCTTGTAGAAGGTGACCAGCGGCACATTGTGCTCGACCGTGGAATTGCCGTCCTGGATCAGGCTGATGTCCATTGCGAACAGCGATCCGCCCTCCGGCACGACCTCCATATTCTCGCGCTGGGCGGCGGCGACGACCATCTGGCGCTGTTCGCGGCGTGGCTGGTTGTAGTTCTTCACGCTGTTCGCGCCCTGCGCCTTCAACCGGCGGACGTCGGCCAGCGCATCCTCGATCGAGTCGATCTCGGCATAGACCTCGGGCGATTTCGCGCCATAGATCACCTCGCCGGTCGAGAAGGTCCGTGGGCCGATGATCTTGCCCGCGCGCTGCATTTCCGAGGCGACGAAGATTTCGGACGCGGTCGAGGACGGATCGTGGATCGTCGTCGTGCCCATCGCCAAATTGAGCATCGCCGACCAATTCTGCTGCGGGATCAGATCGTCATCGGCTTGCGGGCCATGCGCGTGCGCATCGACCAGACCGGGGATGATCGTCTTGCCCGCAACGTCGATCGTCTTGGCGCCAGCCGGGACCGGAGTCGATGCTTTCGGCCCGATCGCCACGATGCGGTCGCCGCGGATGACGATCACGCCGTCATCGACGATCCCCCCTTTGGCATCGGCCATCGTCACGATCCGCGCACCGGTCAGCGCGACAATGCCGGTCGGCTTGTCCGCGGCAACCTCCATCGACAGCGAAATACCGGTCTTCGGCGGGGCGAACTTGGGTGCATCGTCGTCGGCCGGTCCAGCGCGGAACAGCGCATCGGTCGTCACCGTGTAGAAGGTCGGCCCCAGCGACCAGTGCAGCTGTGCGCCGTCATGCGACCAGCCGATGAAGCTCGCGCCGTCGCCGCTGACACGCGTGACGGGGAGCGCGCCCTTCTTCGGGTCGACCGCGACATCCTGCGTGCCCGGCATCAAGGGCATCACGAACGCCTGGTAATTCTGCCGGAACGCGAGATAGCGGCCGTCGGGCGAGACCTGGAAATCGTTGACCAGCTCGCCCGATGCATGGACGCGTCGTGCCTGGCCGTTGAGGTCGGTGCTGACGAGCTGGCGCTTGCCCTTGTCCGAGGCGAGGAAGAACACCCGCTCGCCATCCACGCCGAATTGCGGTTCGCTGCCGCCCTTGGTGATGCGTGTCGCTGCCCCGCCGGTCGCGGCGATACGGTACAGACCGGGGTTTTCACTGCCGCGCGCCGCGGTCAGCCCGCCGCCACGCCCGCTTTCGAACACGATCGTGCGGCCATCGGGGGAAAAGCGCGGGTGGCCGTAATGGCCGGCGGCGGTGGTCACGTCCTTCGCCGCGCCACCGGTTGCCGCCACGGTGCGGACCTTGCCGAGGCCGGCGTCAGTCCAGCCGACGAACACCACCGATCGCCCATCGCGCGACCAGCTCGGCCACAGCTGCATCTCGCTCTCGTCACCGCCGCTGACCAGCCGTCGCGCCGTGCCCCCGGCGGCGGGCTTGATCCACAGCTTGCCGAGCGTCTCGAACACGACGCTTTGCCCATTGGGCGACACGCTGGCCCAGCGCGGCATCTTGGTCGTGAAGCGATCGGGTGCGACCGCGACGGTCGGATGCACCGCGTCGATCACCACGCGGGTGTCGTTGACCGCGAAGGGAATGACGCCCGCGCCCGATCCATCGGCCTTCGCGCGCCGGATCTGCCCGCCCGCCCAGAACACGATCGACTGGCCATCGGGCGTCCAGGCCATGTTGGGATAGACGCCGGTGACGGCCCAGGTTTCCTGCACGTCCTGGTCGAGCGCATCGTACACTTTGCGCTCCACCCCGCTGTCGAGATCCTTGACGTAGAGTTTCGACTTGCCCGCCTCGCGCCGGACGAAGGCGATGCGCTTGCCATCGGGGGAGGGCGTGGGGCGCACCGATCCGCCCGCGCCGGAAACGGCCGTGCTGGTTTCGCCCGTCACTAGATCATAGCGTTCGATGTCGAATAGGTCGGTATAGGAATTCTGCGCATATTCGAAGATCGGGCCGGGCGTGACGTTGCGCGTGAAGAACACGCTTTTGCCGTCGGCGGCGTAGATCGGCTCACCCAATTCCTTCTGCAATTCCTCGCTGGCGCGCTTGACCAGTTGCACGCCGCCTCCGCCCGCGACGTGATACAGCCACACCTCGCCCGTGCCGAGCGAGCGCTGCGTCGTGAAATGCTTCTTGGCGACGATGAAGCGGCCGTCCGGGCTCCAGCTCGGCTGGTTGAGCAAGCGGAAATCCTCCTTGGTCAATTGCCGCTTGTCGCTGCCATCGACGTTCATCAGCCAGATATTGTCGCCGCCGCCGCGATCCGAGACGAAGGCGATGCGCTTGCCATCGGGCGAGAAGCGCGGCTGCTGTTCATAAGCGAGGCCCTCCGCGACGCGGGTCGGCGTGCCGCCGGTGACCGGCATGGTGTAGATGTCGCCAAGCAGATCGAACGTGATCATCTTCCCATCGCGCGAGACATCGACGTTCATCCAGCTGCCCTCGCTGACCGCGATCGGCACCTGCCGCGTCGTCATGCCGGGGGGTGCGTTGACGTTCCACTTTGGCGGCTTGGCGGGAGTTGCCGTGGGGGCGGGGGCCGGTGCAGTTTGCGCCGAAAGCGGGCTGGCCAGCATCACCGCGGCGATCACCGCCGTTACATCGTAGCGCATCGAAACTCCTGCCCCCGGATCGTGATGATCCTGTTACCGCATTGGTATGCGGGCGATCTCGTTCCTGCAACCGCGATCGCGGGGGGTGGCATCGGCGCGAGGCTCGCTTAGGATAGGTGCATGACAATCCCGCCCGCACCGCCGGCCCCGGCCAAGCCGACACCGCTGTACGCGCAACTGTATGTCCAAGTGCTGACGGCGATCGTGCTCGGCGCGTTGGTCGGGCATTTCTGGCCAGAGACCGGGGCCGCGCTGAAGCCATTGGGCGACGGCTTCATCAAGCTGGTCAAGATGGTGATCGCGCCCGTCATCTTCCTGACCCTGGTTAGCGGCATCGCTGGCATGCGCGAACTCGGGACGGTGGGGCGGGTCGCGGCCAAGGCGTTCGGCTACTTCCTATTTTTCTCGACTCTCGCCCTAATCTTGGGGCTGGTCGTGGCCAATGTCGTGCAGCCGGGCGCGGGCATGAACGTCGATCCGGTGACGCTCGATGCGGGCGCGGTCGCCGACTATGCGCATCAGGCGCATGAGACGACCGTGGTCGGCTTCCTGATGGCGGTGATCCCCAATACGATGGTCTCGGCGCTGACCGATGGGTCGATCCTGCAAACGCTGTTCGTCGCGATCCTGTTCGGCATCGCGCTCAGCCTGGTGGGGAAACCTGCCGAGCCGGTGCTCGATCTGATCGAGCGGCTCGGGCTGATCGTGTTCCGCGTGGTCGGCATCTTGATGCGTGCGGCCCCAATCGGCGCGTTCGGCGCGATCGCCTTTACCGTCGGCAAATATGGCGCGGGCAGCCTGATCAGCCTCGGCGGACTGGTGCTCACCTTCTATCTCACATCGATCGCGTTCGTCCTGGTCATTCTCGGCGCGGTTGCCTGGGCGCATGGCTTCTCGATCCTGCGATTGCTCACCTACCTCAAGGCCGAACTGCTGCTGGTCTTGGGCACTTCTTCGTCCGAGGCGGCGCTGCCCAATCTGATCACAAAGCTGGAGGCGGCGGGGTGCAACCGCGGGATCGTCGGGCTGGTCGTGCCGACGGGCTATTCGTTCAACCTCGACGGCACCAACGTCTATATGACGCTGGCCTCGCTGTTCATCGCGCAGGCGTGTGGCGTGCATCTGTCGATCGGGGACCAGTTGTTGCTGGTCGGCGTGGCGATGTTGAGCTCGAAGGGCGCGGCGGGGGTGACGGGTGCGGGATTCATCACGCTTGCCGCGACATTGTCGATCGTGCCGTCGGTGCCCGTTGCAGGCATGGCGCTGGTCCTCGGCGTCGATCGATTCATGAGCGAATGCCGCAGCTTGACCAATTTCGTCGGCAATGCGGTCGCCGCGATCGTCGTCGCGCGCTGGGAGGGGAAGCTCGACCGCGCGCGGCTGGCACAGGCGCTTGGCGGCGCGGACGCTTGAAACCGGGCTGCTATCTGCATAGAGCCTCGCTCGGGCGACAGGGGGTTGGGCGCGAGTGTATTGGTATAGAGTGTCCGGTCTCGCGGTTTGCAGCGAGATACGTTTGCCGGGGCTGATCCCGCTCGATGGCATGGTTACTGCCGACGTCACCATCCGGGCAATCGACGTGCCGGCCGCATTGGACGATACGGTCGCCACCGGCCCGAACTGGCAGCGCAGCGACGACCGTTTCCTGCTCGAACTGCCGGCAATCGGTCGCTTCCTGCTTGAGGGGGGGCACAGCATCGGTTTCGCGCGCGCGCCCGATGTCGGCGATCAGGACATCGCCATTTTTCTGGCGGGCAATGTCTTCGGAATCCTGCTGCACCAGCGCAACCATATCGTGCTTCACGCCAGCGCGATCGCGGTCAATGGCAAGGCCGTGCTGTTCTGCGGTGTATCGGGTGCAGGCAAATCGACGCTTGCCGCCGCGCTGGGTGCGCGCGGTTACACGCTGGTAACCGACGATCAGGCCGCGATCACGCTCGACGATGCGGGCGTTCCCGTCGTGCATCCCGACGGACGCTTCCTGAAGCTCTGGAGCAAATCGATCGACGCGCTCGCGCTCGATGATCGCAAGGGCGAGGCGATGCGGGACCGGATGGAGAAATTCTACGTCGACCCCGGTACCGCCAGCGATGCCGCAATGCCGGTCGGCGCGGTTTATATGCTGTTCGAGGACCGCCCTCCGCGCGAGCCCGGCATTGCGCGGCCGAATGTTGTCGACGGATCGCGTTTGCTGATCGCCAACGCTTATCGCCCGGTGCTAGTGCGGCGCATGGGCCAGCGGCAAGCGTATTTTCAGATCGGGGCGGCGATCGCCCATGCTGCGGGCATCTTCACCCTGTCGCGCCCGATGCGGTTCAGCGCGATGGACGATACGGTTTCGTGGCTGGAGGCGCACTGGGCTGAGATCGGCCTGACGGCGGCCACCGAAGTGGCGGACGTGCAGGGGTGAGGCCAACCGTCTGGCTGACGTCCTTCCCGAAATCGGGCAACACCTGGTTTCGTGCGTTGCTCTCCAATCTCGATCCGGCGCGCGACGAGCCGGCCGCGATCAACGCGCTCGACAGCACCGATTCGATCGCCAGCGCGCGCGGCCGTTTTGAAAATCATCTGCTGGTGGATTCGAGCTTGCTCTGGCCAGACGAGATCGACGACCTGCGGCCCGCGCTCTATCGTCATCTTGCAGCGGACACGTACGAAGACCCGTTCGATCCCGAGAGCCAGTATCCGGTGCGTTTCGTGAAAACGCATGACGGCTATACCCATACCCGGTCGGGCGAACCGATGATGGGGGGCGCAGAGGCCGCCGCCGGCGCGCTGCTGTTCGTGCGCGATCCGCGCGACGTTGCCCCGTCGCTTGCCAATCATCAGAATTGCACGATCGACCAGGCGATCGGAATGATGGGCGATCGATCTTTCTGCTTCTGCGCACAACCGCGCTCGCTCGCCAACCAATTGCGTCAGCAACTGCTCGGCTGGAGCGGCTATGCCGCAAGCTGGCTCGATCAGCGCGACGTGCCGGTGCATCTCGTCCGCTATGAGGACATGCACCGTGCCGCCCTGCCAACGCTGCGCGGGGCGTTGCACTTTGCCGGCTGGCCGGCCGACGATGCGCTGATCGAACGCGCGACGCGCTTTGCCGCGATGGACGAATTGCAGCGCCAGGAGGCAGCCGAGGGCTTCGGCGAAGCACCGCAGGCGCGCAGTGGCAGCAAGACCCGTTTCTTCCGTCGCGGCGTGGCCGGCGGGTGGCGCGACGAATTGACCCGCGAGCAGATTCTGCGAATCGAGCAGGATCATGCGGCAATGATGGAACGGCTGGGCTATAGCCTGGCGACGAAGGAGGATTTCGAACATGTCGATCAGCAGGCACGGTGACTGGATTTCGGCCAAGGTTGGCGATGAGATCGTGATGATGAGTGCCGAACAAGGGAAATATATCGGGTTGAACGATGTCGGCGCGCGTGTGTGGGAATTGATCGAGACGCCGCAGACGATCGATGCGCTGGTCGCGGCGCTGCTCGAGGAATTCGACGTGACGCCAGAGGTGTGCCACGACGAGGTGACCGCGTTTATCGAGAAATTGCGTGAAAACAACGCGGTCGAGGGTAGCGCGTAGCACGGGCCGGCCCCGGGTGAGCGCGATTTGGGGCATTTTGCGCTTCGACGATGTCGCTGTCGATGCGGCCGATCTGGAGCGGATGAAGGGCGCGCTGGCGGCGCGCTGTAGCGACGGTGCCGCGACGTTCGCCGATGGGCGCATCGGTCTCGGTCATGGCCTGATGCGGATTACGCGCGAGGACGCGTTCGATCAGCAGCCGCTCTACGATCGCGATGCGCGGCTAGTGCTGGTCGCCGACTGTCGGATCGACAATCGCGAGGAGATCGCGGCAGCGCTCGAGCTCGATCCCGCTGGTCTGGCGACGATGCCTGACAGCGCGCTGGTGCTGCACGCCTATCGCCGTTGGGGCGAGGGGTGCCCGGCGCATCTGATCGGCGACTTCGCCTTCGCAATCTGGGATGTCGCGCGCAAGCGGCTGTTCCTCGCGCGCGATCCCATGGGCCAACGGCCGCTGCACTATCACCTCGGCAACGGGTTCGTCGCGTTCGCGACCGATATCCCGGCCTTGTGGTCGGTGTCCGGCGTGCCGCGAAAGCTCGATGAGATCTGGCTTGCCCGGTACGTCAATTTCTGGGGCAACCGTCCCGATGGCCGGACAGCGTTCGATGAAATCCGCAGCGTCCGGGGCGGGACTACGCTGACCATTGCCCCAGACAGCACGGTGGTGGAGACGCAATATTGGCAACCGCACGCCGACCCGGCGCATCTTGGCCAGGACGATGCGTATTACGTTGCCAAGTATCGGGAAATCCTGGCCGAGGCGGTCGCCTGTCGGGTACGGCGGCTGCTCGCATGGCCCGGCCTGTCGCTGAGCGGTGGTTTCGACAGCGGGTCGATCGCCGCGCTCGCCGGCCCCGCCATGCCCGCCGACGCAAAGCTGGCGACGGTGACCCTCGCCATGCCCGAACGCGCAGAGGGCTGGCCGCGCGATCCGCGCCCCTGGGTCGAGCGGTGCAAGCGCATGATGCCGCATCTCGACGTTCATTACATCGACTGGCGCGATCAGGATCCGCTCGACGGGCTCGATGGCTATATCATGAACAATGGAGGCATGCCGGTATCCAGTCTCGCCTATTCCGATGCGGACCGCTTTCGCGTGTTGCGAGCCGCTGGTGCGCGCTTGGTGATGGACGGCCATGGCGGCGATTATACGCTCAACGATCGTGGCCACACGGCGCTCGCCGATTTCGCGGCCTCCGGGCGCGTGGCGACGTTATGGCGCGAGATGCGCGCGTATCGGCGGATCTCGGGGGAACGGTGGCGTGCGATCGTGCTGCGCCACACGTTGTTCCCCTTGCTGCCGGCATCGGCGCGGCGTTTTCTGCTCGCGGTACGGCGTGGAATGCGGGCCGATGCCGCGATGCTGGCGCTGAAGGACTCCTTCACCGCCCCGTTGGTCGCGGCGGGGCGCGTCCGCGGGCGGGAGCGGATTTCCGTCCGGTCGTCGGAGCGCAACCGTAACCGCGTGATATCCGATTTGCTCTCGCGCCAGTCCGCCAAGGCGCCTGAGCTGGAAGCGATGGCGGCATCGTTCGGGCTTGCGCTGACACGACCCTTTTTCGACCGCCGCGTGATCGAGTTCGCGCTTGCCGTTCCGCTGCACCTCGCCGTGCGCGACGGGCGCAACCGCTACCTTGCTTGCGCTGCGCTGGGCGACATCCTGCCGCGCGAATTTCAGGATCGCCCGCGCGCCAATGATGGCCCGATCGCCGACAAACTGAGCATCGACGATGCCTCGCTTCGCAAGGCAGTCACCGAACTGGAGATGACGCGGATCGGCGCGCATTTCGATTTCGCGCGTGTGCGCACCTTGCTCGATCAGGCCAATAACCCGGACATGGGCACGAACAAGATGCGCCAGAGAGCGCGCGAAATGGCGACGTTATCAATCGTCATCGCGCGCTACACGGCCTGGGTCGATCGGCGGAACTAGGACATCACGGTCACCAAATACCGTCCGACGCGGCGCAGGACCGATCGGCAGGCTTTAGCTTGGCCCCACAACGGCGCCGCCGGTGGTAACGTCACGCGGAGACGGCTGCGTCGGATTTGGCAGCTCCGTCCCGGAAACCTGCGACTCGATCACGACGGGCGTCGACCAGGTTCTTTTGGTCTTTGCGTTATTAGGCAAATCAAACTGCGTATCGTCACTTTGAGTCTTCATTTCGATCTCCAGCCTGACGTTTAGGTCATAGCAGGTTTCGGCAAAGTCTCAATGCCGTTCTTAGTTTTTGGAATCGCACGCAGCTTCTTCTCCCGCATAATACCGGGTCCAAATCGGTTGTTTCGGTCATTGCGGTGACGTCATGATTGGATACGCTCCGCCTGCTCGCGATAAACGACGAGTCGTGATGCGTTGCGTCACAACGGCGCATGTGGGGAGAAATACTGTGGATCCATATCTGGGTGAAATCAGGTTATTTCCGTGGGAGTGGGCGCCCAAGGGGTGGGCGCTTTGTGCCGGACAGCTTCTGTCGGTCAATCAATTTCAGGCGTTGTTCGCCCTGCTTGGCACGACATACGGCGGCAACGGCACGACCAACTTCGCATTGCCCGATCTGCGCGGGCGGGTCGCGATCGATCGCTCGACACAGGAACCGCAGGGAACGCGTGACGGAACGGAGATGGTCACGCTGACCAGCGCGACGATGCCGAGCCACACGCACGCGCTGATCGGTACGTCGACGACGGCGACGCTCAAGGCGCCGACCGGAAACGCCTTGGCCAACGACACGTCGCCGGCCACCGACTTCTACGCTCCTGCATCGGGCAATCCGCTGACGCCGCTTTCGCCCACCGCGATCGGCCTGACGGGCGGCACGCAAGCGCACAACAACATGCAGCCCTTCTTGGTGCTCAATTACTGCATCGCGACGAGCGGCATTTTCCCGTCGCGCAATTGAGCGGCGCACGAACCTCTTCGGGAGCAATCCATCATGTCACAAAATTTCGTCGGAGAAATCCGGATGTTCGGCGGCAACTTTGCCCCCCGCGACTGGATGTTCTGTAACGGCCAACTCCTCAGCATCGCGCAATATCAAACGCTCTACGTTCTGATCGGCACGACCTATGGCGGCGATGGCATCACTACCTTCGCGCTGCCCGATCTTCGCTCCCGCCTCGCGATCGGCGAAGGGTCCGGTCCGGGACTCACCCCGCGCCAGATCGGCCAGAGCGGTGGCACCGAAAACGTCACCCTGACACAGGCACAGATTCCGTCGCACAATCACATGGTGATTGCGACCACCGTGAGCGGCAATCTGACTGGCCCAAGCAACACCGCGGTGCTGGCCGCGCCGGGCGGGACCGGATCCTCGCTCTACGTCGTCCCGGGCGCTACGCCGGTCACGACGGTGCCGCTCGATCCGACATCGGTCGGCACCGCGGGGCAGAGCCAGCAGCACAGCAATCTCATGCCGTCGGTGTGCGTTTCCTTCATCATTGCGCTCAACGGGATTTTCCCCAGCCGCAACTAAATTTCGGGAAGCAAATCATGTCAGATCAATTTATCGGCGAAATCCGCGCGGTTGCCTTCAGCTATCCCCCCTATGGCTGGGCCGTATGCGACGGAACGATCATGGGAATCACGCAGAATTCGGCGCTCTATGCGGTGATCGGCACCACCTATGGCGGCAACGGTACGACGACCTTTGCCTTGCCGAACCTGATGGGCAACGCCGCGATGCACTGGGGCAGCCCCCAGGCCTCACTCCGACGGTGATCGGCCAAGCGCAGGGCAGCGATACGATCACGCTGACGGAAGGCAATCTGCCACTGCATACGCACGTCCTTCAGGGCGGGACCGCTATCGGCAGCACGGGTCAACTGACCGCCACCCCGTCGCCGACAGCCTTATTATCGTTCAGCAATCCGCAACTGGCCTACGCGCCAGCGGCGACCCCGCCGGTGGAGTTCTCGCCGCTGGCGATCACCCACACCGGTGGCGGCCAGCCGCACAGCAATGCGCAGCCCCGGCTCGCCTTGCTCTATTGCATCGCGTTGCAGGGAATTTTCCCGGCACGTAACTGACGCACCTTTGCCAAGGGGTGAAACGGGTGCCGTCGTCCCAACGCGGGCGGCGGCACCGCTCCTATCGATCAGTTGAACACCGCTTCATAATCGATGCCCGCGGCCGTCCGCGCGACGGGGGCGAAGGTGATCTCCAGCGGACCCATCACCGGATGCTCGAGCCGGTAAAAGCCTTGTGGCACCACCTGCTGCGCGGCGCTGCGGAAGATCAGCGAGAAAGGCGCGCGTCCCGCATAGGCCGCGCCGGGACCCGGATTGGCCTCGGCGAGCGTCAGCGGCATGGTGGTACCTTCTGCGCCCTGCAGCAGGAAAACCGTGCCGAGCTGCGCCGCAAAATCCTCGCACGTCAGTGTGGCAATGCTCACCGTCATTTCGCCTCCTTTGCCATTTCGCCCGGTCGATAGCGCCGCTCGACATGCCCGGCGAGATCGGCGGGATAGAAATAGACCGGGCGCAAGGCGCCGCCCGCATAGCGCTCTGCCTGGTCGCGGAAATGCGGCGAGGCAGGGTCACCGCTCTCGCCGCCCGCGGTGACTGCCCAGGCGCGCAGCTTCGGCCCGAATTCCACCACCGCGACGAAGCTGTTCCCGCTCGACCCGTAGAGCTTCCTGGTATTGGCATAGGGGCGCGCGCCGAACGACGCGAGACTGCCCCATTGCGCCGAGGTGAAGGGCACCGGGATGCTCGGTTTGCTGTCGTCGAAATGCGGGTCGATGCTGTCGTCGAGCCGCTGGAAGCGGTTGATCTGACCCCAGCCGACCTTCCAGTCGCCGAAATCGCGGGTCAGTTGATCGGCCGCCTCACCCAGCGCATCGAGCTTGCGGCTGTCCGAAACGCGCGTCGCGATATATTTCGGCACGTTGATCTGCTCGGCCTGGATGAAGCTGCCCACCTCGCGCCACATCTTGCCGCCCCACAGCACGCCGAGCGTGGTGGCGACCGAGTCCGTCCCCCAGCGGTAATTCCAGCCGCGTAAAGTCGTGATCGGCCCGGCGAGCGCGGCGCGGCGCGGGTCGGTGGCGGGCAGGGCGTCATACGCCTTCACCAGCGGCGGGATCAGCTCGGCAAA
Organism: Sphingomonas sp. MMS24-J45; assembly: GCF_044881195.1. Classification (GTDB taxonomy): domain Bacteria; phylum Pseudomonadota; class Alphaproteobacteria; order Sphingomonadales; family Sphingomonadaceae; genus Sphingomonas. The sequence continues at coordinate 2,361,057 of NZ_CP173255.1, forward strand.
GGCGGGAAGGTAGCTGTCATACGCCGCCGCGATCAGCCGCTCGGGCGTGAAGGCATGGGCGTTGCGCAACAGCAGATCGGCATGCACCCCGCGCGGATTTTCGCCGAACGTGTCCATGTAGCGCGGATAGTCGGCCGCCTTCGGGCTGTCCGGTCCCGCCGCGGTCCATGGCCAGTTGTTGGTGCTGAAGGCATAGCCGACGCGCGGGTTGATCGCATTGGGCAGGCTCGCCACGCTGTGCAGCCCCTTCCAGTCGGTCGCCGGATCGGCGCCATCGACCGGCTTGCCATAATCGAAACGCGTGTCGCGCACCGGCACGAACTGCGGGTGGAGATAGGCGATCTCGCCCTTGGCATCGGCGAACAATGTGTCGTTCGAGGAATTGGCCTTGCGCTCGGCGACCTTCAGATAGCCGGCAAGGTCGGTCGCCATTGTGCGCAGCCAGCTTTGTTCGAGCGCCGGGATCGGCTTCCACATCAGGCTTTGCGCGATCCACTTGCCGTCACGCTCGGCGACGATCGGGCCGTGGTGGCTGGCATAGGTCGTGAAGCTGCGCGTGCCCAGCGTGCCATCGGGCTTGCGATAGGCGATCGTCACGCGTTTCGAGCGCATCGGACGGATCGCCTTGCCGTAGCGATAACTAACCGCCGCCCCCTGCCGCACGACATCTTCCGCAAATTCATCGACATTGTCGACGCCGGAGGAGGTGTGCATCCACCCGGCTTTCTCGTTGAAGCCCTGATAGATGAAGAACTGCCCCCAGGTGGACGCGCCATAGGCGTTCAGCCCCTCGCCGCTGGTCATCTGCAATTCGGAGCGGAAGTAGAAGCTGGTGTGCGGGTTGATCAGCAGCAATGCGTGGCCGTTCACCGTGTTCTTCGGCGCAATCGCAATGCCATTCGAGCCACGCGGTTCGCGCGGGACCGGGCCAGCCTCCTCGGCGGCAACGGCGACGCTGGTCTTGCCGTAAAAGGCCGCGAGGTCGTTCAGCGAAATCCGCTCGATATCCCCGCCGATGCTGCCTTCGGTGAAGGACAAGGCCATCCACGGCTCGAAATGCGTCAGCACCTTGGGGCGAACCTCGGGGTGCGTCGCGAGATAATAGTTCAGCCCGTCGGCCCAGCCGGTCATCAACCGCTGCAGCCACGGCGGGCTGGCGTGATATTTGGCCTTCAGATCGACCGGATCGACATAGAGGCGCTGGCGCAGATCGGCCCAGATTGCCTGCTCCCCCTCCGCCTCGGCGGTGCGGCCGAGCGCGGTCAGATAGTTCGCCTCGATCCGGTTGAAGTCGTCCTCGGCCTGCGCATAGATCGCGCCGAATACCGTATCGGCGTCGCTCTGCCCGACGACATGCGCAATGCCCCAGGTGTCGCGCGTGATCGTGACGCGCGCGGCCTCTGGCGGGGCGGGGGCCGCCGCCACGGTGAACAGGGCGGTGGCGGCAAGCAGGTTGCGCGCGAGGCGGGGGAGTCTATCCATGACAGCGAGGCTATCGGGCAATACTGCGCGCCACAATCGCTTGCGGAGACAAAACGATGAAATGGTTGATCGGTCTCGCGCTCTTGGCCGTCGGTGCCGCGCCCGCGCCCGCGCCGCACCCGATCCTGCTCCGCCCGGCGGCGGTGTTCGACGGCGTCGATCCGGTGGCGCATCCCGGCTGGCAAGTGCTGGTCAGCGGCGACAAGATCGTCGCGGTCGGCCCCGCACTAACCGCGCCCGCAGATGCCGAGACGATCGATCTCCCCGGCCAGACGCTGATGCCGGGGATGATCGAGGGGCACGGGCATCTCTTCCTCCACCCCTATAACGAGACGAGCTGGGACGATCAGGTCCTGCACGAACCGCTCGCCTTGCGCACAGCGCGCGCGGTGGCGAATGCACGGCTAACGCTGTTGGCGGGTTTCACCACCTTGCGCGATCTCGGGACCGAAGGCGCGGGCTATGCCGATGTCGGGCTGCGTCAGGCGATCGCGCAGGGGATCGTGCCCGGCCCGCGCCTGATCGTCGCGACGCGCGCGATCGTGGCGAAGGGGGCGTATGGACCCAAGGGCTTCGAACCCGGCTTGGACATCCCGCAAGGCGCCGAGGAAGCAAGCGGCGTCGACGATCTCGTCCGCGTCGTGCGCAGCCAGATCGCCGCGGGGGCGGATGTGGTGAAGCTCTACGGCGATTACCGCTGGGGTCCGGGCGAGCCGAGCCGCCCGACCTTTTCGCTAGCGGAGATGAAGGCCGCGGTCGAAGCGGCGCACGATGCCGGGCGCACGGTCGCGGTGCATACCTCCACGCCCGAGGGAATGCGCCGCGCGATTGCCGCCGGGGCCGACACGATCGAGCATGGCTATGGCGGGACAGCGGAGATTTTCCGCAGCATGGCGGCAAAGGGCATCGCTTTGTGTCCGACGCTGGCGGCATCCGACGCGGTGTCGCGCTATCGCGGGTGGAGCGGCGGCAATCCGGTGCCGCCCGCCGTCGCCGAGAATCGCGCGGCGTTTGCGCTGGCGCGCGCGGCGGGCGTGCCGATCTGCATGGGCGGCGACGTCGGCGTCTTCGCGCATGGCGAGAATGCGCGCGAAATGGTGCTGATGGCGGCGGCGGGGATGCTGGTCGCGCAAGTCCTGATCGCCGCGACCTCGGGCAATGCAAGCGCGTTCCACCTCGCCGATCGCGGGAGCGTGAAGGCGGGGCTGCTGGCCGATCTGATCGCGGTGCCGGGCGATCCGATGCGCGACATCGCGGCGGTGCGGCGGGTAGGCTGGGTGATGAAGGGCGGGGTGGTGGTTGGGCGTTAGGGAGTTGGGGGCGAGGGCATTGGAGCGCCGTGACCTGCTCCCCGTTTTCAGGCCGCTGATAAGTTAGCTTCGGTGTCCATATGCCCTTGGCGGGGGCGGTTCGTAAACTCGGCGGGTGCCAACCCGCCAAGGCTGCTGTGCGGACGAACGGTGTTGTAGTCCGTCCGCCATGCCTCGATGATCCGTCTCGCCGCAGCCAGCGTAGGGAACAGGTGCTCGTTCAGGCACTCGTCGCGCAAGCGACCATTGAATGATTCCACAAAGCCATTCTGCTGCGGTTTGCCCGGGGCGATGTAATGCCATTCGACCCCGGTGTCCTGGCACCAGGCGAGGACGGCGTGACTGGTCAGCTCGGTTCCGTTGTCGCTGACCACCATGCACGGCAGCCCGCGACGTTCGGCGATGGCGCTCAACTCCCGAACGACCCGCCGACCTGACAGCGAGGTGTCGACGATACACCCCAGGCACTCACGGCTGTAATCGTCGATCACGTTGAGCATGCGGAACCGCCGGCCGCAGGCCAACGAGTCCGATACGAAGTCGAGCGACCAGCGCTGGTTGGGTTCCTGCGGGATCGCCATGGGCGCCCGCGTACCCAACGCTCGCTTCCGACCGCCACGCTTGCGCACCGTCAGCCGCTCCTCGCGATACAGCCGGTACACCTTCTTCAGGTTCATGCCTTTGCCCTCACGCTTGAGCAGGATCGCCAGCCGCCGATAGCCGAACCGCCGACGCTCGTTGGCGATCTCACGCATCCGCACGCGGACAGCATCGTCCTGCCCGCGAAGCGGCTCATATTGCCATGCCGACCGGTTGACCCCGATCAGCCTGCAGGCGCGACGCTCAGAGAAGCCGTGGTCGGCCATCAACTTCTCCACCGCAGCGTAGCGCTCCGCAGACCGAGTCAGTTTTTTCCCAGCAAATCCTTCAACGCCGACACGTCCAGCATCGACTCTGCCAGCAGCTTCTTCAGCCGGCGGTTTTCGTCCTCGAGCGCTCGCAACCGCGCCGCGTCGGACACCGTCAGCCCGCCGTACTTCGACTTCCAGTTGTAAAAGGTCGCATCGCTGATCCCGTGCTTGCGGCACAGGTCGGCCGTTTTCACGCCAGCTTCATGCTCGCGCAGCACGCCTATGATCTGATCCTCGGTAAATCGGCCTCGCCGCATCACTCGTCTCCATCTGACGAGCTAACTTACCAATGGCATGAATTCTGGGGAGCACGTCAGCCGGTGCGAACGGCAATGAGTGGTGGTTGAGACGTCACGCAGCTTTTGCGCGGGATTGGAAGAAGCGGACTTTAGTTTCCGACCAAAATCGCTTCCTCGGCTTCCCTATCCATAAGGGATGCAATGTCTGCGCGGAATGCCGCAAGATTAGTATAATTGGTCGTGAAGGAGCCGCGTGCGCGGTTTTGAGGCAGAGCGTAGTCGGCCACCTCAAAGTGAACCGCTAGATTGCCCCGCTTGTCTGCTGGGACAATCTCGATCCGCAAGATAAGGTCGTCGCCGGTCTGCATGTCATAGCCCCATTGTGCCACGATCGGATGATCTGCCGTGATTGGGAAAGCACTTAAAGCTTCACCAAACTCCCTCACGTCCTGCCATTGCACCCAAAAACCACCGTTCCCCGAGAAGCGATCGGTTTCCACTCTTGCACCGAGCCAACCGAAGTCATCTCGCGGCTTCTTCGGATCGAAAAAGCTGGAATCATACTGATAGCTAAGGGTCAGCTTGCTCATGGAGTCCATGCTGGCATGCGAGAGCAACGTCAGCAATCGGACATTACTATTGGGGGCAGGAATGGCGATACTCGCGGCGGAACCTGAACGGTCGTTCGGCAAATCTCCAACCAGCTTAAGGCCTTCCCCGGCGAAGGCCGGAGCCCAGTTGCGTAGGTCGATGGGATAGCGCGGTCCTTTGCCGCTTCTGTTTCGCGACTGGGCCCCGGCCTTCGCCGGGGAAGCGCGGGTGAGCTGCACGCCCAACCCACTACCCCGCCACCACACCCCCCTCGACCCGGATCACCTGATCGCACGTCGCCATGCTCTCCGCGCGGTGGGAGATCATCAGGATCGTCGGGCGCGGATTTAGCGCGGCGATCTTGGTGAGCAGCCGGTTCTCGCTTTCCGCGTCGATCGCGTTCATCGCTTCGTCAAGCACGAGCAGCCGCGGCCGTCGCAGAATCGCGCGCGCCAGCGCCAGTCGCTGCCGCTCCCCGCCCGACAGCAACGCGCCGCGCTCGCCGACGATCGTGTCGATCCCCTCGGGCATCCGCCGCACCAGCGCCTCCGCACCGACGAACTCCAGCGCCTCCCACATCGCCGTCTCGTGCGTGCCGCGATTGCCCCAGGCGAGGTTGCGCCGGACGGTGTCGTGAAACAGGAAACCCTCCTGCGGCACATAGGCGACGCCCTCGCGCCAGCCCGCGCGCCCGGCGGCCTCGAGCACCATGCCACCGACCGAAAGCGTGCCGGACTGCGGCTCGGTCAGGCCGATCAGCAAGTCGATCAGTGTCGTCTTGCCCGCGCCCGATGGACCCGCAATCCCGACGAAGCTGCCCGGCTCGATCCGCACGCTCGCGCCACTGACCCCGCCGCCGGTGGCATAGCGATAGACCAAATCGCGCGCCTCGATCGCGCCAGGCGGCGGGACGACCGGGGCCGGGGTGGCGGCGCGTTCGGCGGCCAGCTCGCTCTGGAACGCCTGCAGCGCTTCGAAACTCGGTAGCGCGAAGAAGAAGTTCTGCGCCGCTTGCTGGATCATGATCGCCGGGCCGCTCATCCGCGCGAAGATCAAAACCAGCGTGATCAGCACCGCGGGCGGCACCTTCGTCGCAAAGCCGATCAGCACGACCGATGCCGCGGCAAAGCCCGACCCGATCGCAAAGACTCGCCGACTATTGGCCTGGCGGCGCTGGAACGACAGGCTGGTTTCGCGCAAATTGGCCTGGATCGTTTCGAATTCGGCGATGAATTCGTTCTGCGTATTCTGCGCCGCTGCCGCTTTCAGGCCGCTCAGGAACCCGTTGGCGCTGCCCATCAGGGCGGCATTGCCCTGCACCACGCCAGTGCCGATGTCGCGGATCTTGCCCTGCGCCAGGAACACCGCGCCGCCGCCGATGACGACCAATGCCGCCGTCGCAACGGCCAGCACCGGTGCCAGGGTGAAGGCGAGAGCGGCCTGGACCACCAGCATCGCGGCGGCGACCGATGCCTGGATCAGGAATTGCGCGCTGCCCGCGACGCGGCTGACCTCTGTGGTGATGAGATTGGTGATGCGGGCGTGGCGCAGACCGACGATCCGGCTCCATGACGCGGCGGCGATGGCGCGCATCACCAGATTGCGCTGATATTCGACGAAGCTCGTCTGTAATTTGGCGAGCGCGATGTCGCGCGCGAATTGCACCAGCGCGCGCGCCACGGCGAGCGTGACGAAGGCCGCCAACAGCGCGACCAGACGTGACCAACTGGTATGCAGCCCGATCGCGTCGAGCGCCGTACCAACCCGCGATTCGCCACCGACGCGGGTCACGACCGAATTGAGAATTGGGATCAGCAGCAGCAACCCGGCCCCGTCGAGCAGCGCCCCCGCCGCGACCAGGCCGGTTGCGACCAACCCGCGCTGTCCGGCAAAGCCGGTAAACACCCGCACGAAGGCCACTGCGGGGCGCCATGCGGTGACGATCAGCGAGCGGGAGGGCGTTGCAACATCGGATCGGGTCGGGGCGTCCATCACATCGCTCTGTCATGCTGGCCCGCCCGCGTCGAGGGGTGTCGAAGGCCACGAATATTTCGCCATTTTCTCAATCTCTTGTCGTTCAGCCTCGATAAAGATTCCGCGATCCTCTTGCATTGCAGCATTGGCGTTCGCACCTTCGCTCCATAAAAATGCGCCGCCGAAACGAGCGGACTAACGTTTCCGTGGTTGCCCTGTTCGTTCGAACGAACTATTATGCTTCCACGAGACGACCGGACCAATGCCGTTCGTGGGGATCCCGATGTCGATGTCACTTCTTTCTGGCCAGATTCGTACCATGCTGGCGGGCGCCGCCGTGCTCGCACTTGCAGCATGTTCCAAAAGCGCTCCGCCGCCTCCACCGACCCCGCAAGTCACCGTTGCGGTGCCGTTGCAGCGCGACGTGGTCGATTGGGACGAATATGTCGGCCGGTTCGAAGCGATTCAGGACGTAGAGTTGCGGCCGCGCGTGTCGGGCACGATCGATCAGGTTCGCTTCGCCAATGGCCAGCGCGTCCGCGCCGGCGAGGTGCTGTTCACGATCGATCCGCGCCCCTACCAGGCGGCGCTCGCACAGGCGCAGGCGCAAATGGCGAAGGCACAAGCCGCGCTGACCAACGCCCAGTCGGAACTGGCGCGCGCCGACAAATTGCTAGCCGCCGAGGCGATCAGCAAGGAAGAATATGAAACCAAGCTTGCGACCGTGCGCAGCGCGCAGGCCGATCTCGGCGCGGGCCGCGCCAATGTCGCGACCGCGCAACTCAATCTCGGCTTCACCTCGGTTCGCTCGCCAATCACCGGGATCGTGTCGGATCGTCGGGTAAGCAAGGGCAATTACGCCGCCGAGGCGAGCACCGTGCTGACGCGCGTCGTGTCGACCGATCCGATCTGGTTTTCGTTCGAAGGAGCGGAGAGCTTCTACCTGAAGTATTTGCGCCAGGATAAGGCCGGGCAGCGCGGATCGTCGCGTACCACGGCGAACCCGGTCGAAGTGCAGCTTGCCGACGAAAGCGGCTACAAGTGGCACGGCCGGATGGAATTCGTCGACAATGCGATCGATCCCAATTCCGGGACGATCCGCGCGCATGCGGTGATCGCCAATCCCGACGGCTTCCTCACCCCCGGCCTGTTCGGGCGGGCGCGGTTGTTGGGCTCCGGCACCTACCACGCGATGCTGGTGCCGGATGAGGCGATCCTGACCGACCAGACCCGCAAGCTCGTTTATGTCGTCGGCAAGGACGGCAAGGTTGCGCCGCGACCAGTCGAAACCGGCCCGCAGGTCGAAGGGTTGCGCGTGATCAAGGCTGGCATTGCGCCTACCGAGCGGGTGGTGATCGAAGGCATCACGACGCTGCAACCGGGCATGCCGGTCAAGGCGAACCTTGTGAAGATGAAGCCAAAGGCCGCCGACACCGCGCCGCAATCGACCCCCGAAAGCGCGCCGCCTGCTGCCGACGCCACCGCCACCGCCAAATAAGGCCGAGCGACTGTGAAATTTCCCCATTTCTTCATCGACCGGCCGATCTTCGCGGCGGTCCTGTCGATCCTGATCGTCGTGTTCGGCGTGGTGGCGTACCCGTCGCTGCCGGTCGCGCAATATCCCAACATCGCGCCGCCGACCGTGGTGGTGACGGCGAACTTCCCCGGCGCAAACGCCGAAACGCTCGCCGAGACTGTCGCCGCCCCGCTCGAGGAGTCGATCAACGGTGTCGAGAACATGATCTACATGTCCTCGTCCAACACCGGCGACGGCTCCTTGTCGATCACTGTGACGTTCAAGCAGGGCACCGATGTCGATCAGGCGCAGGTGCTGGTACAGAACCGCGTTTCCACCGCGGAACCGCGCCTGCCCGAGGAAGTCCGCCAGATCGGCGTGACGGTGCGCAAGAATTCGCCCGACATCCTGCTGGTGATCGCGCTGACCTCGCCCGACGGGTCACTCAACGAGTCTTATGTCTCGAACTATGCGACGACGCAGATCATTGATCGGCTGGCGCGTATTCCCGGCGTCGGCGGCACGCGATCATTCGGCGGGCGCGATTACAACATGCGCGTGTGGGTCGATCCCGATCGTGCCGCCTCGCGCAATCTGACAGTCGATGAGATTGTGGCCGCGGTGCGCGCGCAGAATGCGCAGGTCGCGGTGGGTTCGGTCGGGGCGCCGCCGTTCAACCAGGGCGGGACCGCGTTCCAGCTCGGTATCCAGGCGACCGGGCGTCTCACCACGCCCGAGCAATTCGGCGACATCATCGTGAAGCGCGACGATCAGGGTCGGCTCACCCGGCTGCGTGACGTCGCGCGGATCGAACTCGGCGCGCAGGATTACACGATCAACGCGCGGTTGAACGGCAAGCCCATGACCGCGATCGCGATCACCCAGCTGCCCGGCTCCAACGCGCTCAGCACGGCCGAGGCGGTCAAGGCCGAGATCGAACGCGCCTCGAAGAGCTTCCCGCCGGGCCTTGCCTACTCGATCCCGTACAACCCGACCGAATACATCTCGGCGTCGATCGAGGCGGTGGAGCATACGCTGGTCGAGGCGCTGGTGCTCGTTGCGCTGGTGGTGCTGCTGTTCCTGCAGAGCTGGCGCGCGGCGCTGATCCCGATCATCGCCATCCCAGTCTCGCTGATCGGCAGCCTCGCGGTGCTGGCGGGCTTCGGCTTCAGCCTGAACAACCTGTCGCTGTTCGGCATGGTGCTGGCGATCGGTATCGTCGTCGACGACGCGATCGTCGTGGTTGAAAATATCGAACGCCTGATGGAGGAGAAGGGCCTGTCCCCGCGCGAGGCCGCGCATGAGACGATGGACGAAGTGTCGGGCGCGCTGATCGCAATCGCGCTGGTGCTGTGCGGGGTGTTCATCCCGACCAGCTTTATTCCGGGCATTTCGGGCCAATTCTATCAGCAATTCGCGCTGACGATCGTGTCGGCGACGGCGATCTCGGCGTTCGTCTCGCTCACCCTCTCGCCCGCACTTGCCGCGCTGATCCTGAAGCCCAAGCATGACGCCGAGCCGGCCCCAGGCTGGCGCGGTGCTGGCGCACGGTTCGCGCGGGGCTTTAACCGCGGGTTCGATTGGCTGGGTCAGAAGTTCGGCAATTTCACCGCTCGGGCGATCCGTGCGCTGGCGGTTGTCGCCGTCGCTTATGTCGTGCTGATCGGCCTGGCCGGATGGCGCTTCACCGCGACGCCGACTGGCTTCATCCCGGCGCAGGATCAGGGCTATCTGATCGTCGCGGCGCAATTGCCGCCGGGCGCGTCGCTCCAGCGGACGACCGACCTGCTCGAACGCGCAGGGCAGATCGCGCGGCAGAATCCTGCGGTGCGCGATACGGTCGCCTTTGCCGGTCTCGACGGTGCGACCTTCTCGACCGCGTCGAATGGCGGTGCGATGTTCATCGCGCTGAAGCCCAAGGCTGACCGCACCGATGCCAATGCCATCGCCAACCAGATGCGTCAGGCATTCGGCCCGCTTGCCGGTGGCTTGCTGCTGGTCATCCCGCCGCCGCCGGTCGCCGGCATCGGCACGGGCGGCGGCTGGAAGATGCTGATCGAGGATCGCACCAATTTGGGCTACAAGGCGCTGGAGGGTGCGGCGTTCGGGATGATGATGAAGGCGAACCAGACGCCCGGCATCACCTCGGCCTTCACCACCTTCAACACGCGCACCCCGCGCTTGTTCGCCGATATCGACCGTGAACGCGCCGAACAGCTCGGCGTGCCGGTAGCCAACGTCTTCTCGACGCTCGGCACCTATCTCGGCTCGTCCTACATCAACGACTTCAACTATCTCGGACGCACCTACCGCGTGACGGCGCAGGCCGATGCGCCCTATCGCGACCAGATTTCCGATGTCGGGCATTTGCGCGCCCGGTCTGCGGCGGGCAATATGGTGCCGCTGGATTCGGTCATGACGTTGAAGAACGACAGCGGGCCGTACCGCGTGGTGCGCTACAACCTCTATCCCTCGGCCGAACTGCAGGGCGACACCGTCCCCGGCTATTCGTCGGGCCAGAGTCTTGAAACGATGGCGAAGCTCGCCGCGCAGATCCTGCCTAAGGGCATGAGCTATGAATGGACTGAAATCGCCTTCCAGCAGACGCAGGCGGGCAATACCGGTACGCTGGTGTTCGGTCTGGCGGTGCTGTTCGTGTTCCTGCTGCTCGCGGCGAATTACGAAAGTCTCGTGCTGCCCTTTGCGGTCATCCTGATCGTGCCGATGTGCCTGCTCGCGGCGATCGTCGGCGTGAACATCATGGGGATGGACAATAACATCCTGACGCAGATCGGCCTGGTGGTGCTGATCGGCCTGGCGGCGAAGAACGCGATCCTGATCGTCGAATTCGCACGCCAGAACGAAGAGGAGGGGATGGAACTGCGCGCCGCAGCCGAACATGCCGCCGAACAGCGCCTGCGCCCGATCGTGATGACCTCGATCGCGTTCATCCTCGGCGTGCTGCCGCTGGTGATCGGCAACGGGCCCGGCGCGGAAATGCGCAAGGCGCTGGGCGTCGCGGTGTTCTTTGGCATGATTGGCGTGACCACCTTCGGCCTGCTGTTCACGCCGAGCTTCTACGTCATCAGCCGCAAGGGCGGGGATTGGATCGCCTCGAAGCTGCGCCGCAAGCGCCGCGATCCGGAACCGGACGTGTCACCGCCTGCATCGCTGCCTGAAAACCCGCAAGGAAACCCGGCATGAAGCGCCTGCTGAGTATTGTCCCCGCGCTGGCCCTTTCCGCCTGCGTCGTCGGCCCGAACTACGTCAAGCCTAGCACCCCGCTGCCCGCCACCGGCGGCGTTCTCAGCGAGGCAGCGCGTGGCCCGGCGGTGGCGTCGACGCCGCTGCCCGATCATTGGTGGCGGCTGTATAATGATCCGGTCGTCGATCGGCTGGTGACCCAAGCACTTACGCACAACACCGACATTCGCGTTGCGGCGGCCAATCTGGAACGCGCCCGCGCGGTGTTGTCCGAACAGCGCGGTGCGCGCCTGCCGAGCACCTCACCGAGCGCGCAATATTCGCGGCAACAGGCGAACAGTGCCAGCGCCGCGGCCTTTGGCGGCGGCTCGGGTGCGCCGCAAACATTCCAGTTCGACAATTTCCAACTGGGCTTCGACGTCTCCTACGAGGTCGACCTGTTCGGTGGGGTTACCCGCGCCATCGAGGCGGCACGCGGCGATACGCAGGCGGCGCAAGCGCAGCTCGATGCAGCGCGCGTATCGGTCGCGGCAGAAACCGCGCGTGCGTACGCGACCGCGTGCAGCAACGCGGCGCAGCGTGCTGTCGCGCAGGAGACGGTCGCGCTTCAGCAAAAGACGCTGAACTTGACCAATACGCTGTTCACCGCTGGACGCAGCACGCGCCGCGACGTGGAACGCGCCGACGTGCTGCTCGCGCAGACGCAAGCCACGATCCCCGGCTTCGAGGCTGAACGCCGCGCGTCGTTGTATGCGCTTGCGGTGCTGACCGGGCTTCCGCCCGAACAGATCGACAAGGATGCCGATGCCTGCACCACTCCGCCGCGCGTGAAAGATGTGCTGCCGGTCGGTGACGGCACCGCGCTGATCGCGCGCCGCCCGGACGTGCGCGCGGCGGAGCGCACCTTGGCGGCGGATACGGCGCGGATCGGCGTGTCGATCGCCGACCTCTATCCGAAGATCCAGTTGCTCGGGAGCATCGGCCTCAACGCCACGCGCGGCAGCCAGTTGTTCAAGAGCACGTCGGTCAATTACTCGGCCGGCCCGCTTATCTCCTGGAGCTTCCCCAACCAGACGGTTGGGCGCGCCCGCGTACGCCAGGCGCGCGCCGGGGCGGACGCCAGCCTAGCGACCTTCGACGGTAAGGTGTTGACCGCGCTGCAGGAAACCGAGCAGGCGCTCGCCCGCTATGCAGGCGCGCTCGATCGCAACGCCGCGCTGCGCCGGGCCGAGGCCGCGAGCACCGCCGCCGCCAAGCTGTCGCGTCTCCGCTTCGATTATGGGGCAGACAGCTTCCTGCTGCTGATCCAGGCCGAGCGAGATCGCGCCGATGCGCGCGCCGCGCTTGCCCAGTCCGACGCAGCGGTGGCCGATGCGCAGATCACGCTGTTCAAGGCGCTCGGCGGCGGCTGGGAAGATGCGCCCGCGCCTACGCGCCGGGAAGCGGTCGCTCCTTGAGGCAGATCCGCAGCGCGCTGTTCATGCCCGCATCGAATGCGCGGGCGATCGAGAAGGCGCGCGGGCTCGGCTGCGATGCGGTGATCCTCGATCTGGAGGATGCGGTCGCGCCCGAGGTGAAGGGCGCTGCGCGGGTTCAGGCGGTTGCGGCCGCGCGCGAGGGTGGTTTCGGCGAGCGCCTGCTCGTCCTGCGCGTCAATGCGCTCGACGCCGAATGGGGCAGGGAGGATTGCACTGCCGCAATCGGTGCCGGTTTCGATGCGGTGCTGCTGCCCAAGGTGTCACATCCCGAGGACCTCATTGCCGCCCGCGCGATCGTGGGCGATCTCCCGCTCTGGGCGATGATCGAAACCTGCGCCGCGATGCTCGCACTCCCCTCGATCGCCGCCGCGCCTGGTCTCGCCTGCCTGATCGCGGGCACTAACGATCTTGCCAAGGACATGCGCTGCACCCCGGGTGCCGACCGTCTGCCGTTGTTGCCGCACCTCACTGCAATGGTGACTGCGGCGCGCGCGCACGGCCTGATCGCGCTCGATGGCGTGTCGAACGTGCTGGCCGACACGCCCGCTTTGGCGGCAGAATGCGCGCAGGGTGCGGCGTTCGGCTTCGATGGCAAGACGCTGATCCATCCCGCGCAGATCGCGCCCGCCAATCGCGCCTTCGCGCCCTCTGCGGACCGTGTCGCCTGGGCCGAAGCCGTGGTCGCGGCCTTCGCGGATCCGGTTAATGCCGACAAGGGCGCGATCCGCATCGGCGGCGAAATGGTCGAGCGGCTGCACCTCGCGGAGGCCGACCGTATCCTCCGAAATAGGGTCTCGCTGTAACCGGATCCTTGCGGCAAACGTAGCTCGTGGCGAACCCGTATAGGGATTTCCCGGATACGCCGTTTCACATCGTCCTCACACACAAGGGCTTAGACCAGACAGGTCTCGGACATAACCGTCACGTATATGGCGCGGGCATGTACGCCCGGACCGGAGTATTTTTGATGCCGCGTTATTTTTTCGACATTTCCGATGGGTCCGACTTCCGGGATCTGGATGGCTCGGAATGGCCTGATCTGGATGCTGCCAAGATCGAAGCGGTGCGCTACTCCGCCGAAATCCTGCGCGAAATGCCCGAGCGTGTGATCGAATCGCGCGCTTGGAAAATGGCGGTGTCCGACGATAAGCGCGAACATCTTTTCACGCTGCGCTTTACCGTCGAACTTGCCCCGGTCGAGGAACTGGTCGGCATCGACGGTTAACCGCGCAACACCCGCCCCGCGACGGCATCGAGCCGGGCCAGCACGTCGGGGTCGCGTGCATCGGGCGCGGTGATCAACGCATGATCGAGTACGGTATCGAGCGGGGAGGGCGTCCGCTGCGCCGGTAACGCCGCAACCAAAGCCGCGACGGCGTTCCGCGCGATCGCGCCATTCGCGCCCATTTGCTTGATCACCTCGGCCACCTCGACGAACGCGGCTTCTTCGCGCCAGCAGTCGTAATCGGTCACCATGCCGATCAGCGCATAAGGCAGCTCGGCTTCGCGGGCGAGCTTCGCCTCGGGCATTGCGGTCATGCCGATCACGTCGGCACCCCATTGCCGGTAGAGCAGGCTTTCCGCGCGGCTGGAGAATTGCGGGCCTTCCATCGCAAGATAGGTCGCGCCCCTGGTCACCGCGCCGCCCGCCGCCGTGACGGCCGCCGCGGCATAGTCCGACAGGCGCGGGCAGACAGGCTCGGCCATCGAGACGTGGGCAACCATGCCGGTGCCGAAGAAGCTGGAGGTGCGCGCAACCGTGCGATCAATGAACTGATCGACCACCACGAAATGCCCCGGTGGCAATTCCTCGCGCAAGCTTCCGATCGAGGAAATCGCGATCAGATCGGTGCACCCGACACGCTTCAGCGCATCGATGTTCGCGCGAAAATTAAGCTCGGACGGGCTGATCCGATGCCCGCGCCCATGCCGCGGCAGAAACACCAGCTCGACGTCGCCGATGGAGCCGAACAGCAGATCGTCCGAAGGTGCCCCCCACGGCGTATCGACGCGCCGCCACTCGGGGTTCTGCAGCGCATCGATCGCATACAGGCCTGATCCGCCAATGATGCCGAGCTTCCATTTGGTCATGCGGGGTCCTTTGTGGCGTCCAGTCGGTCGAGCCATGCCTGCGCCTGTTTCGGTTCGCCAACCGCATGCGCGCTCACCGGCCCGCGCGATGCGACGAATTCCTGATGCAGCGCAAACGGCCCGATCGCAAGCTGCGCGCGCAGGTCGTCGATTTCCTCGCCGAGCGTCGTGATCTCGGCGACCACCGGCGCCGCCCTGGCCATCGTTGTCCGTTCCTGCTGGTGCCCGAACAGCAGCAAGCGCTTGGCTGCGGTCTGTCGCAGTGCTGCCACTAGGAGCGCTTCATATTCTGCTTCCATCTCGACGCGGCGATCGTCGAGCCGCGCCAGGCGATCTGCTTTGGCCATGCCTCAAATCACCTTCATGTCGCTTTGATAATGATGCCACGCGAAGATCGCCGCGGCGCCCCGATGCGGGCGCCACGCCTCGGCGAGTTCGCGGGTTAGCTTCTCGCTCGGCCGCTCGGCATGGCCCAGGATACGTCCTACCTCGATCTGCACCGCCAGATCGCCCGCCGGCCAGATATCGGTCCGCCCCTCTGCGAACAGCAGGTAGATTTCCGCCGACCAGCGCCCAATGCCCTTGACTGCCACCAGCTTGGCGATCGCTTCCTCGTCATCGGCGGGCAGGTTGTCCAGATCGAGCTCACCGCTCGTCACCAGCGCCGACAGGCTCCGCGCATAGCCCGCTTTCTGGCGCGACAGGCCAGCCTCGCGCAATTGCTCGGCGCTGGCGCGCGTCACGCTGCCGGGGTCGGTCAGATCGCCGACGATTCCCTCCAATTTGTGCCACACGCTTTGCGCCGCCTTGGTGCTGACTTGCTGCCCGATGATCGTGCGCAGCAGCGTGGCATAGCCGCGCGCGCTGATGCGGGGCGGGGGATAGCCGACGCGACCGATCGCCTCCGCCAGCGCCGGTTCGCGCGCGGCGAGCGCATCGAGCGCGGTCTTCAGCTGGTCTGCGCTCAATCCCATACGCTCTCTCTTGATCGGCGCCGCGTCTGGCGGCATGGCAGGCGGGCCATCGTTACCCGAAAAGGACCGTCCATGCCCAAGCTAATCGTCGTGACCCGCGAAGGGGAAGAACGCGAGATCGATGGCGAAGCCGGCCTTTCGGTGATGGAAGTGATCCGCGACGCCGGAATCGACGAGATTCTGGCGCTGTGCGGCGGTTGCTGCAGTTGTGCGACGTGCCATGTCCATGTCGACCCGGAATTTGCGGCCAAACTGCCCAAAATGAGCGAAGACGAGAACGACCTGCTCAATTCCTCGGCGGATCGCAACGAAACCTCCCGCCTGTCGTGCCAGATCGAGCTGACCAATGCGCTGGACGGGTTGAAGGTCACGATCGCCGCAGAGGACTGACCGGCGCAGGCGGGACCGCGTTCCCGCCGGTGCGCGCAGCGCAGCGCCCGGCACGGCCGACGGGTCGCCTCAGCGAACCCGTTCGACGGCGGCTCTGCCGACGTCCTACGCCGGGGTGTCGGAAGCAAACACCCCATAGCGCTCCCGCCACGCCGCGACCTCGTCGCGTAGTGCGTCGGGCGCCGGATCCCCCGACAGCACCAGCCGCGCCACCGCATCGTCGGGGTGCATCAGCATCTTCCTCGACCCGTCGCTGAACCACACCGGCACCAGCTGATCGCATACGCTGTCCAGCACCGTCGCCGCCATGCCGTTGGCGATCGCATCGCTCCCGTCGAGCGCCCGCACCGTGATCGCCACACCCTCGAAGCAATTCTGCGGTTCGCGCGCGAAGGTCAGCGCCACCAGCAGCCCAGAACGATCGGGCCGCGCCTCCTCGGGCAGGCTGGCGACCCGGCGCCAGGCGCAGAACCAGGCCCGGCAGATATGCGGCCGCGTCGCGTGGATGCCGCACCCGCCGTCCGTCAGATGCACGCACGGCACGCCGGCCGGCTTTGCAAAATCCGGCGTGTTTACGGTGAGGACGCTACAGCACACCGTGCAATCGCCGCAGTCCCGCTCCGGCAGGACCGGGCCAAGCAGCATCGTCTCAAGCTCGCTTTCACGCTGCGTAGCCCCGGGTGTCACCGGAAGCGCAGCACCGCGCTCGGGGCATCCTTGCTGGTCGGCGTCGCCTTCCACGTCACGCTCTTGCGCGCGCCCGTCGTCACCGCGCCATCCTCATTGTTCTGGCTGACGATCTCGGCATCGGTGTCGAGTGTGAAGGTACCGTCGAGCTGGCTCGCCTGCTTGGGCGGCCCGCTGCCGCCGACGCCCGCCATATTCTTGGCCGCATCATTTTCCTTGGCGAAGGCCGGCGCCTTGATCCGCACCGTATTGTTGGCGCGCACTTCCAGCACCACGAACGGGAAGACGATCTCAGCATCGAGATTGTAGGGCCAGAGAAACGCGCGATCGAGCGTGCCCGATATCGCATAATCGATGCTGAACTTGCCGTCGCCAAGATAGGTAACCTTGCGATAGCCGACTTCCTTGGAGAGCGCCGCAGCGATCGCGCGGTTCTTTTCGTCGCTCGCATCCTTGGACGCGGTCGTGGGAGCGGCCTTGCCGCCGCCGGGAGCGCTCCGCTTCTGCAGCGCAATCTTCTGCATTCCCGGCTCGTCTTCATCCGAAGAGGCTGGGTCGGTGCCCTTGTCGGAACTGCCCGCCTCCTTCATGCCCTTGGCGAATTCGTCGCCAAGGTCGAGTGCGATCACTTCGCCAATGTAGGTGAACGCAAAATGCCGGTCGGCGTCGATCCGCAGCGTCGAGACGAACTTGCCCGGCGTCAGGACGCAGCTTGCCAGCACGAACGGCAGCAGCAGCGCGAGCAGGGCCTTGGCGATCCGTCCACCCATCATCGGTTCCTCAGAGCTGGCGCGAGGCGGCGGCGTACAGCGCGATCGCCGCAGCGTTGGAGACGTTCAGGCTTTCCATCCGATGCGAGATCGGCAGCTTTGCCAGCTCGTCGCAATGCGATGCGGTGTTCTGCCGCATCCCTTCGCCTTCGGCCCCCAGTACCAGCGCGACACGCTGCGTGCCCATGGCCTTTTCCAGCGTCTGGCTCGCTTCGCCGGTCAGCCCGACGCGCCAGAAACCGGCTTCGGCGATCTCCTCCAGCGCGCGCGCCAGATTGACCACGCGGACCCACGGCACGATTTCCAGCGCGCCCGATGCAGCGCGCGCGATCGTCCCCGATTCGGGCGGCGCATTGCGATCGGGCGTGACGATGCCGAGTGCGTCGAACGCCGCTGCCGAACGCAGGATCGCGCCGACATTGTGGGGATCGGTCACGCCGTCGAGGATCAGCAGCGGCCGCCGGTCGCCCTCACCCTGTTGCAGCAGATCGGCCAGCCACATGTCCTCGAGCGGCTCGACTTCCGCCACCAGCCCCTGGTGCGGCGCATCGCCCGGTACCAGCCGCGCCAGATCCTGCACGTCGGCGAAGACGATCGGGATCACCGGCGGAATATCAAGGCTCGCCGCGGCCTCGCGCGTGACCCACATCTTGCGCACCACCCGCTCGGGATTGGCGAGTGCTGCGGTGACGGCGTGCCGCCCCCAGAAACGCGGGCGTCCGGCCGGAGCCTGTGACGGGCGATGTCCGCGACGTGCCATTATTCTTCCTCATCCGTATAAGCGAAAGGATCGGTCGTGACCGGTTTGGTGGGCAAGGGCGGGCGGGGCAGGGCCTTTTCCGCATTCGCCGCATTGACCAGGAATGACGCCAGGATGATCGACCCCTGGCGCATGTCATTGCCCTTCAGGTGATCGAACGTGTCGATGCCCGAATGGTGCACACGGCTGTCGTAATCGAGTGGGTCCTGAATGAACTGGAAGCCCGGCACGCCGACCGCCTGCATGAAAACGTGATCGGTTCCACCGGTCTTGCGGATCACCACGTCCTTCGCCCCCATCGGTCCGAACGGGCTCAGCCATTCGCGAAAGATCGGCACCACGGCGGGATTGTTCTCCGCGTAAATGCCGCGAATCTTGCCCGAGCCATTGTCGAGGTTGAAATAGGCGGCCAGGTCGCCCCAGCCGGGCTTGGGCGTGATCGGCCAGCGGTTCGACCAGCCCTGATACAGTGCCAGGCCGCTGAGTTTGGGATCATTCGGATTACCGCGCGTCGCGAGATGACTTTCGACATAGGCGAGCGACCCGAGCAGCCCCTGTTCCTCGCCCGCCCACAGGGCAAACCGGATAGTACGCTTGGGGCGGATGCCGGTCTTGGCGATGATCCGCGCCGCCTCCATCACCATCGCGGTGCCCGCGCCATTGTCGGCCGCGCCATCGCCCGCCACCCACGAATCGAGATGCGCGCCGGCCATCACATAGCCCGCCTTGGGGTCGGTTCCGGGAATCTCGGCGATGATGTTGTATGCATTGCGGTCGCTATCGTCGAAGCGCACGTCGCTGGTAATCTCCAGCGTCGGGGCCGGGCCTACCTTGGCGAGGCGTGCCAGCCGCCGGTAATCCTCCGCGGCGATCTGCACGCCGGGCAGCGACGGCGTGTCTCCCACGCCGAAGGTATAACCTTCGCCGCTCACCAATTTGCCGTCGCGGTACGACATGGTCGCCATCGCCACCGCGCCTTCGGCCTTCAGGAACGCATCGAGCTTCTTGGCGAAATCGAGCCGCTTCATCCGCCGGTCGGCGGCGTCGGGGTCATAGGTCGGCTGCTGATACTGATCGAGCTTGCCCAGTTCCTCGCCCGTGTAGCGCTTGAATGGGGCCTCGGACGGTTCCGAGCCGTTGTCGGGCAGCGTGACCATCACGATCTTGCCCGACAGCTTACCGTGCCACTTATCTAAGTCGCGCTCGCGCTTGATCGGCGCGACGATGACGGGTGCGGAAATCGTGCCGTTGGTGCCGGGCGTCCACGCGATCGGGATGGCGGTGAGCTGAACCGGGCGGGGCGAAACCATCCGCACGCTGGACGACACGATGTACCAGCCGCGCCCGAAATCGAACGCATCCTTGTGGACGTTCTTCAGGCCCCACTCCGCGAACTTCTTCTGCGTCCACGTCTCGGCCAGCCGCATCGACGGCGAATTGGTCATGCGCGGGCCGATCGTGTCGGAGAGATGCTCGGCGGTCAGCATCACCTCGCTATGCGTCGTGCCTTCGTCGATGATCCGCGCGGTCTGCGTGCGGTCGACCGATTGCGCAGCAAGCGGCGCGGTGACGATCGCGGCGGCAGCGGTGGCGAGAAGCCCGAAACGGCGCATGTGAAACCCCCAGAGAGAAAACATCGCGCTTTCGGTATGCGGCGCGCGGCGCGCGCGCAAGGCTATGGTGTGGTTGCGTGGCGTTATCCGTTGACACGGGCGCACGCGGTCGGCATTGGCACGCCTCGCTTTTGAAAGCGGCCCAATGGACAGGTGGCCGAGTGGTTAAAGGCAGCAGACTGTAAATCTGCCCGTGCAAGCGTACGCTGGTTCGAATCCAGCCCTGTCCACCAAATTTCAGCGCGGCCCGGATGCGGCCCCGCTACCTTGCACCACCGCGAATCAATAAGTGTAAAGCGCTCGCCTACGTGCTCAATGCCAGGCGATCCAATTGCCGTAGGGATGGCAATGCGCCAGCAGGCGTCGCTCGCCATCGGGCCACGTCGTGAGGATCAGCTGTACCTGTTCGTTCGCGCGTTCGCGTTCGAAGCTGATCCGCGCGATGGGGCGATCAGGCGTCGCGCGCCTGCCTGCTGCGGCGATCATTGTTTCGATCGCGCTGCGATCGGCCGGGATCATATATTGCAGGACCATCGAATGGTAGACGACGCGGCAGGTACGGCGGTCGTGCGGGATGGCGAGCTGACGCAATAGCCAGGGCACGGCATTGCCGCGCTCGATCTGTGGCGGGTGCTGTACGGCTAGCGCAAGCGCGTCCTCCAGCCGCTGCGCGCGTTCCGGCTCGTCGGCCCAAACGAACGACAGCAAGCGCTCGCGCGTCTTGGCGTCTGTGGCGGACAGCGGATTAAGGTCGATCCCGCGCGCCGAGGCGACGACGAACGGCCGGTTGATCGGTGCTGGCCCATTCCAGTTCGGCGCGACCTGGACGGGCGATTCGGGCAATCCGGCGCGCACCCCGCCCAAGCGGTATCCATAATGCCCCAGGTTGAGGTTCAGGCCACAGCTCGCACCCAGTTCGAGCAATTCGACCGGCATGGCGAAGTGCTCCTGTAGGACCATCAGCGCCGCCGCGATCGATGCGGCGCGGCCGACCTCGTTGGTTTGAGGCGTGTGGCGCATCCATTCCGCGATGAACGCATCCTCGGCGGTCAGCGTTTCCGCAATCGCCCCGTCGAAATCATCATGCCGGCCGCGGTAGAGCGCACTCAGCCGGGGGTGCTTGTTGCGCCGGGCGAGCGCGTGCAGCGCCGCATTGAAGCGCATCGCCAGCGCTGAATCGATCGGGTCGCCGGGCCATGTCTCGATCAGGCGTTGCGTCCGCGGCGCATGGTGGAGTTGGCGCTGGCCCGCCTCGAGCACATCGGCCACGAAGTCGGAGCCCAGCCCGCGGACGATACCGGCCTGATGGCGCAGCTCTTGATGGCCCAAAATGGGCGCAACCATGTTCATGCGCAATTCCTCAGGCGATGTCGCGGTGGCGACGAATTTCCGCCCCCGCGACGGGGCGGGCGAGCGCGGTTCGCGTCAGAAGGATTGCCAGTCATCATCGGTCGACGCTGCCGAGCGGACCAGCGCGGGGATCGCGGCGGCGGGCAGGTTTCGCACCGGGCGATTCATGACGCTGCTGCTGCGCTGACGTGCTGCCGGGGCGCGTCCATCGCCGACGTTGAAACGGCTTGCGCGTTCCGACAGACCGCCGACTTCCTCCGCCAGGTTGCGGGCGGCAGCCGAGGTTTCCTCAACCATCGCGGCGTTCTGCTGCGTGGCCTGATCCATCGAGCCAAGCGCGCTGCTGATTTCGGTGATCGCGTTCGACTGAGTCTGGTTGTCGGCCGCAATGTCGCCGAGCAATTGGTTGACGTCGGCAAAGCCGGTCGAGATTTCGGCCAGAGCGACATCGACCTTCTCGACCGCACCGACCGCCGTCACGATATCGGTCTGCGTCGCGCTCAGTTGATCCCGCGCGCGGCCCGCTTCTTCCTCGGCGCGCATGGCGAGCGCCGAGACGAGATCGGCGACCACCGCAAAGCCCCGTCCGGCCTCGCCTGCGCGGCCCGCCTCGACCGCCGCGTTCATCGCAAGAACTCGGGTCTGGAAGGCGATCTTGTCGAGCCCCTCGATCACGCTGTCGATGCCCTTAGCGCTTTCGGAGACACGGCTCATCGCCTGCACGGCTTCCTCGGCAGTGGTGCGGCCGTCCGTGACCGTGCCCATTGCACTTTCGGCGCGCTTCGCGGTGCGGTTGGCGGCGACCGCCGTCGCCTTCAGGCGACCGTCCATCTGCGTGACGGCGGCGGAGGTCTGCTCCAGGCTAGCCGCGTTCGATTCGGTGCGGCGGGCAAGGTCTTCGGACGCCTGTGCGATTTCGCGCGACCCGCTGCTGATCGTTGCGGCGGAATCCATCACCGAGGCGATCAATTCGCGCAGCGCGGCGATGGCGGCGTTGAAGTTGGTCTTCACCGCGGCGTAGTCCGCCGGGAAGGCGGCGCTGATCTCGGCGGTCAGATTGCCCTCCGCCAGCGCAGCGAGCTGATCGGAGACGGTCGCCACGACCATCTTCTGGTCCGCCTCGGCGCGCTTGGCGGCTTCGTCGGCCAAGCTCTTGGCGATCGCGGCGTCACGGAACACCAGCACGGCGCGCGCCATGTCGCCCAGTTCGTCCTGACGATCCAGATCGGGCACCGACATGTCGTTCTTACCCGCGGCAAGATCCGCCATCGTCCGCGTCAGGCGCGTGACCGGCTGCGCAATCAGCTGGCTGAGCAGGAAGGCTAGGCCCACGGCGATCGCGATCAGCGCGATCCCGCCGATGATCAGCACCGTGACGGCGGAGCTGATCGCGCCGTTCTGGCTTGCCGAATTCTTCTCGATCAACGCTTCTTCGGCGTCGCGAATGTCGCGCAGCGGGAGGACGGCGGCGCTGGTCAGCACGGCCTTGCCGGCGGCGCGCACCTCGGCTTGTGCGCTCTCACGCTGGCCGCTCTTGACCTTCTCGATCAGGCGGTCGCCCCACTTCTGGCGCCATTCGATCGTAGCGGCGCGCGACTTGAGCAGTGCAGTCTTCAGCGCGGGTTCCGCCAGCAGCGTTTCGAGCTCGCGCGACGCACTGTCATAGTCGTCGCGCGCTTCGTCATAGGATTTGAGATAGGTCGGGTCGGCGGTCACCAAATAGCCGCGCATCTGGCTGTTCTGGCGCAACAGCGACGTCTCGAGCATCTGCGCCTTGGCATGCACCAACTGGCTGTGATTGTTGCTGTCGGTCGCAGCCCGGATCGAGCTGATGTTCATGAAAAACACCGTCATCATCGCGGCCGCAGAGACGCAGATGACGAGGAACGAAAGCGCCAGCTTTCTCGGGATCTTCATGGATTTGAACATCGTAAGGCCTTTATGAAATCGGTCGGGATGATCGGGCCATCGCGTGCAGGGAGGGCACGCGATGGCCCGGTCACATCAGAAGTCGAGGCGAAGCGAAGCGGTGACCGAACGGCCATTGGCCGCGCGGGCCCAGCCGACGCCGTTTGCCGGGACCGCCGACTGGCTGACTTCGAACAACGCCAGCGAATTGAAGGCGTTGTTGACGTTCAGCATCACTTGCACCCGGTCGACCGGGCGGATTTGCAGGAACGGATTGACCAACACATAGCCGGGCATCTTCAGCAGGTTGGTGTCCTGCGTGTAGCTGCTGGTGTTGCCGATCATGTTTACGCCGACCGTGAACAGCTTGCTGTCATATTGCGGCGTGGCTTCGAAGATCAGGTCGGGCTGCCGCCGCGGCGTCTGTCCGGCAACCGCAGCGTTGAGCGTGTCGTTCTTGATCTCGGCTTTGGTATAGGTCGCCCCGGCGGTCAGGCTGAATGGCCCGTGCTGGAAACCGGCTTCCAGTTCCAGGCCGTAGGCGCGGTAATTGCGCTTCGTCTGGGTACCGGTGCCCGCTTGCACATTGGTATCCTGCGTATCGGCAAGGAAGGCGGTCGCGTTGACGGTGATGCCCTGCGTGCGGAACTTCACGCCGCCTTCGGTCTGCGTGACGACGTCGTAGCCGTCCGCCGGATTGCCCAGGCTGCCATCGGCCGTGCTGACTGCGGTGGCGAACAGGATCTTGTCGGCATTGGCGCGCGCGCCGCGGCTGTAGCGGGCGAACGCCGACAGCGATTCCGCGATGCGATAGTTCACGCCCAGCGAATAGCTGACGTAATCATACTTGTAGTTTACGGGTGCCGGACGCGTGAGCGGCACCACCGCCGTCCGGCTCTCGGCGACCGAAATGACGCCGTTATTGTTGAAATCGTATCCCGTCAGGCTCGCGCGGCCGCCGCCCAGATCGAAGCCGAGCAACTGCCCCGTCACCTTGCCGGTGTCGTAGCGGATGCTGCCCCCGAGGGCGATCTTGCCGATGTGGTAATTGACCGAGCCATAGGGCGCGGTGATGTCATAGTTCACGTCGAAAACGCGCTTGTACGTGCCGTTGAAGAGCGAGCCCGGGCTTTCCAGCGCAAAGCCGGTATAGCCATCCTGCGTCTGCGCGACGCCAGCTGCGTTGGAGAAGTTGAGCAGTGCCGAATTGCCGCCGCCAACCACATCCTGCAGGATGCTGAGATAGCGCCAATTGGTGTTGAGCTTCTGCACCGATTTATAGACGCCGCCAGTGATCGTTAGGTCGCCCTTGCCCACCTTGAATACGCGGTTCGCGCGCAGATCGTTGGTGAAATTGTCGAGCGCGTTCGCGTGCACGTCGGTCAACAGCATCGCACCGACCAGGCCGTTGCCGTTGAGCGTGCTCAGATTGGCGATGATCTGCCCGGCATTGGCGCCGTTGGCATAGCTCAGCGTGCCGCCG
Organism: Sphingomonas sp. MMS24-J45; assembly: GCF_044881195.1. Classification (GTDB taxonomy): domain Bacteria; phylum Pseudomonadota; class Alphaproteobacteria; order Sphingomonadales; family Sphingomonadaceae; genus Sphingomonas. Next base: position 2,385,788 of record NZ_CP173255.1, read on the forward strand.
GGGGTGATCGTACCCGGGATCGCAACACCGGCATAATAAGGCGAGACCAGATCGCGCGAGACGCTGCCCGAAACCTTGGAGTACCGCGCCTTTTCGGTGATCGACCAGCCGGCGACCTCGAACTGCGTTTCCAGACCGATTGACGAGACCTTTGCGCGCATCCCATCGTGCAGCGACGTGCGCGACGGCTGGTTGTTTTCGTCAAATCCGATGATCGCGTCGATATTGCGCGACAGGACCGAATCGCGCTTGATGTCGAAGTTCGGGACGCTGCTGTAGGTCGGGTTGTCGTTGGTGCCGGTGATGCGCACCGGACCCGGCATGTACTGCGGCGAGCGGTCATCGAGATACTTGCCCGACAGGCGGATAAAGCCATTGTCGAAGGTCTTGCTGACGTTGAACTTCACCTGGCCGCCCTGGAAGGCGTTATAACCGACGCGACGAATGCCTTCGCCTGAGCGATAGAAGCCGCCGATGTGGAAGCGCAGCGTATCGCTGATCTTCGTGCCGTAATCGAAATCGACCCGCTTCATGTCATACCCGAGGCCGCTGGTGATCTGGATTGCGCCACCCTCGACGTCGCCGGTCTTCGAAATCAGGTTGATCACCCCGCCCGGGGAGTTCGACGCGAAGGTCGAAGCCGAACCGCCACGGATCGCTTCGATAGCAGCGAGATTGAAATCGGCGCGGACGAAGATGTCCGAACCAAGATTGAAGAAGTCGCCGAATTCGAGAACGGGCAGACCGTCTTCCTCGATCTGCATGAACTTCGAACCGCCGGCGGCGAGCGGCAGGCCGCGGATCGTATAGCTGGAGTTGCCGTCGCCGGTCGAAGACTCGGTGCGGATGCCCGGAATGTTGCGCAGGATGTCGCCCAGCGACCGCGCGCTCAGCTTTTCAATCTCCTCGCCGCGCAGCGCGCTGGTCGACGTCGCGCTGTCGAGCCGGTCGCGGCCCTTGGCGACGCCGGTCGAGAACACCGCTTCGCCGTGGTTCGGCGCAGCCGTCTTGGCCTGCGGTTCTGCTGCGGCTTCGGCTGCAGCCGTCGCCTCGGGCTTCGCAGCCTCGGCGGATGCCACGGTCGGATACAGCAGCGCCAATGGGGCGACCGTAAACATCAACGCACTCATCTTCATTCTCGAACCCTTTTACGATTTACAGGCCGGACGATGCGCCGGCGGTGAAAACAGGACATGTCTGGGCGGCTACTTCGGGCCGGACGAATCCGTTATAGGAGGACTTGGATGGGAAGCGGTTGCACCGCCGCATTTTTGCGCAGGCTGACGTCGGACGATGGCGTGGCGGCGTGCATCGAAAGCGCCGTGCCGCGCCCGGTTTGCCGGACGCGGCGTGGATAGCGCTTCTTCGCCGCCGGAACGGCGCGGTCAGAAGTCGAAGCGTAGCGTCGTCGAAATCGCGCGACCGTTGAGCAGGCGACCGCGCACGATCCCGCTCGCGGGGATGGTCGCCTCGTCGATGCCGGTCAGCGCGATCGTGTCGAACAGATTGGTCGCGTTCAGCGATAGCAGAACGCGCTTGATCGGTCGCACCTGCACAAACGCGTTGGTCATCACATAGCCTGGCATTCTCAGCAGGTTGACGTCCTGCGCGTAGCTGTCGGTCGTGCCGATGAAGACTGCGCCGACGGCGAAGCGATCGTTGCTGATCTGCGGCGTCGCCTGAAAGATCAGGCTGGCCTGGTGGCGCGGTGTGTTGCCCTCGATCTCGGGGCTCACACGATCCGTCACAATCGTCGCATCGGTATAGGTGGCACCCGCGGTCAGGCTGAACAGACCCTTGTGGAAGCTCCCTTCGAACTCCAGCCCCTTGGCTTTGTAATCGCGCGCGATGACGCTGCCATTGGCGGTGTTGATGTTCGAATCCTGCGCCTCGACGTGGAAGCCGGTAAGGTTCAGCGTCAGATTGGCGTTGCGATATTTCACGCCGATTTCGGCCTGTTTCACCGGGTCATAAGCGGCCTTCGGAATGGCCAATGCGCCGGTCTGGTTGTCGATCACCGCCCCGAAGGTAAGGCGGTCGGCATTGGCGCGTGCGCCCCGGCTGTAGCGGGCGAACACGGCGAACGGATCGGACAAGCGGAAGTTGATACCCGCCGAATAGGACAGGTATTTGTAGGTGTAGTCGACCGGGGCGGGCGCGGTCGGGGTGATGCCGACGCGCTGTTCGGGTGGCGAAATCACGCCGTCGCCATTGATGTCGCGCGCGACCTGGCCGATCCGGCCGCCGCCCAGCTCGACACCGAACACCTGGCCCTTCGCACTGCCGATATCGTAGCGCAGGCTGCCGCCGACCGACAGGCGGCCAAAGCGGTAATTGGCCGATGCAAAAGGCGCGTAGACGTCATAGGCGAGCCGGATTGTCCGGCGCTGCGTGCCCGACAGCGGGTTGTAGGCATAGATACCCCCCGCCGTGACCGCATTGCCCGCGGCGTTGAACACGTCCAGCAACGCGGCATCGCCGCCGCCGCGAATCTCCGTCACCGCCACGCTGTAGAGCAACGATGTGTCGATCTCCTGCCGTGCCTTTTAGAAGCCGACCGTGGTCGTCAGGCTGTTGTTGCCGATCGCCCATTCGCGGCTGGCGCGGATATCATTGGTGACGTTGCCGACATCCTGCTGGCGGCGGTCGCGAATATTATAAATGCCGATCAGCCCATTACCGTTCAGCGAGGACGGGTTGGCGATCGCCTGGCCGACATACCGATCGGCGCGACGCCGCCTTGTTGGGTCAACTCAACCCCTGCGTCCGCGCCCAGGTCGTGAACAACTCGGGCCAGGCCTCGGCTGGCTTGCCCAGTGCGCGACGCAGGCCGAAGCCGTGGCCGCCATTGGTGAACAGATGCGTCTCGACTGGCACGCCAGCGCGCTTGCACGCTGCGCGGAATTCCACGCTGTTTTCGACCTTCACGACCGGATCGTCCTCCGCATGAACCAGGAAGCACGGCGGGGTCGTGGCGGATACATTGTTGGCCGTACTGTGCGCTGCTGCCAGGGCTGCACTCGCACCCGGACCGATCAGCAGATCGCGCGATCCGGGGTGCGCCAGCACGGGCGTCATCGACTGCACGGCATAGATCAGCGCCGCCACGTCGGGCCGTGCGCTCAGCCGATCGCCCGCGTCGACCGGCGCATAGACGGACGCGGCAAAGCGCGTCGCCAGATCGGCCGCGACATGGCCCCCCGCGGAGAAGCCCATTGCCGCGACGCGATCCGGCATAATGCCATAGTCGCCGGCGCGCGCGCGGATGATCCGCATCGCGCGCTGGGCATCGGCGAGCGCGACATTCGGTCCCGCCGCCCAGCCTTCGCCCGGCAGCCGATAGAACAGTACGAACACGGTGTAGCCGCGCGCCGCCAGCCAGCGCCCGATCTCATAACCTTCTTTGTCGATCACCACGCGAACGTAGCCGCCACCCGGCGTGACCAGCACCGCCGACCCGTTGGGGATACGCGGCCTGAACACGACCAGGCGCGGACGCGTAATGCCGTGCACCGCCCGATCGGTCAGCGCCGCTTCCTTGCTGCGTTCCTCGACCGTCTCGATGATCGTCGGGCCGATCTTGCCGGGCGCGCCCTTCGGCCACAGGTCGATCGTTTCGTCCGGCTCCGGCAGGCCCGCGACCGGCGTGCCCGATCCGATCCGTGGCGGCGCGGTCTGCGCCAGCGCTGGCGCGGCCAATCCGCTTGCCAGAGTTCCCAGGATTGCGGTGCGACGGTTGAACATCGAGGGGGCTCCGGCACAAACAAGACGGACGCCGCCATCGGAATGGCGGCGTCCGGAGGGGAGGAAAGGGGCTTCGAGATTACATTCGCACGCGCGCACCGAACAGGATGGTGCGGCCGAAATGATTGTTTTCGTAAGCGCGATTGGCATCGAGATCGGTGTAGCGATCGCGGTACGTATCGGTCAGGTTGGTACCCTCGACCGAAACCTCGAGCCATTTGGTGAAGCGGTAGCGCACCGACGCGTCGATATTGGTCGTCGCGTTATAGCCTTCGAACACGTTGCCGGTCGCGCTGTTGGCATCGACATATGGCCCGCGATAGCTGATCGAGCCGCGCACGCTGAACTTGCTGTCTTCATAGTAGAGCGTGCCGTTGAACGCCTGTTTCGACAGGCCGAACAGGGTGCCGCGACGCGAGTAGGTGACCAAAGGTCCGAAGGTGCACGCTGCCGCCGGCGTGGCACCCGGAACGCATGCGGTCACAGCGGGACCCGACACGGTGTAGTTTGCGGTCGAATCCACGAACGTGGCGTTGGCGATGCCGCCGAAGTTCTTGAGGAACCCGGGCAGGAATTTGAACGGCGCCTGCACCGACAATTCGATGCCCTTCAGGTTGGCACCGGTGCCGTTGACGTTACCCGTGATCGTCCACGGCTGCCCTTCCGGGTTTCCGGCCGCAGGCGAACCGGCCGGGAGCAACGACAGCGGCAGGCCCGTCGAGGCATAGGTGCCGGTGAACGGCTGCGACACCGGGAAGCTTTCGATGTCCTTCTTGAACACCGCGACCGATGCGATCGACTGCGGCGCGAAATACCATTCGAGCGCGAGATCGAACGCCGTCGCGCGGAACGGATCGAGCTGCGGATTGCCGAAGGTGATGCGATAGTTGAACCCGTCGATCGTGCCGCCCGGGGTCAGGTTGCCCAGCGTCGGACGCGTGATCACCTTGGCCACGGCACCGCGCACGATGATGTTGTCGGTCGGATACAAAGCGACGTTGAGCGCCGGCAGCCAGTCATCATAGTTGCGACGCACGGTGACGTTGACGCCGCTGTTGATCCCGTACGAGCTTTGGTCGGTCTTGACGTAGCGCATACCGGCATTGAGCGCGTAGCGCAGGCCGAGCAGTTCGCCCTTGGCATCGAATTCGAGGTAACCGCCGGTCACCTTTTCGACAACGCCGCGCGTGTTGCTCGCATCGACTGCCGCAGTGCGGCCATACAGGTTGGTGAAGGCGGTGGTCGCGGGCAGGTTCGGCACGATATAGGTGCTGGTCGTGCCCGCCGGCTGCCCGGCGTTGCCGAGATTGACGGTCTGCGCCATCGCCGTCGTCACGGGGAAACCATAGACTGCGGTCGGGCCAAATGCGGAGCTCGGCGAGCAGGTGATCGTGCCGAGGACGACGTCCTTGCCGCCAGCGGTCGGGCATACGACTGTATCGCGCGTGAAGCCTGCCGTGTCGAAGCTGAAGCGACGATAGACGCCGCCCGCCTTGACCTGGAAGCCGTCTGCCACATCCCATTCGACGCGAAGCTGGGCGGTGCGGAACTTGTTGATCGTGCTCGACGGCCGGTCACGAATTTCGGCGAGCTGGAAAGCGGTCGGATCGGTCACGCTCGTGCCGAAGGTCAGCAGCGGGCTACGCGAATTGGTATAATCGAATTTATACCCCTGCGCATCACGATCGTCGAAGATGATCGTCGTTTCCTGCGGTATGCTCGCATTGGATTTGGAGAAGCCGCCGAGCAGGGTGAAGCGGAGCTTGTCCGTCACGTCCTGATCCCAGGTGCCGCCGAGTTGGTAGAATTCGGTCTGCGACTTGCGGTTGTAATGTTCGGCGCGGACCCACGCGTCGTTCAGCGTGGCGGAGATCATGTTCCCCTTATTGTCATAGGTCGGGTTGACCACGTCGATCGAGCGTTCGTTGGTGCGCAGCAGAACTTCGATCCACTGCTCATCGCGCGTTTCCTTGAAGCGCGAATAGAGGCCGTCGATCGAGATCTTGGTCGCATCGGTCGGCGCGAACTGCACGCTCCCGGTGATACCGAGCCGCTCGCGTTCACGCGTGATGACGCCGTAGCGCGGGATGCGCGGATGGAAAGCGAGCGCCGCCTGATCGCACGTAGCACTCGGACGGTAGAAGCCGCCGGAATTGGCGACCGGGGTCGTGCTGGTATTGGACGAATAGAAACAGGGCGTGCCGTTGACGGAGTCGAACCGGCCTTGGACCCAGCGCGTCGTGTTGTTGCCAAGCTCGAGCGTGTTGAGCTTCGAATAGGCGGCCGACACCGAGGCGCCGAACGTGCCCGAATCGTTACGCCATGACAGCAGCCCGGCAACGCGCGGCCCCAGCGTCTTGGCGAGATCGTTATACGATCCCTGCACCGACAGCGCGCCGGAGAAACCGGCCTTGGCGGCAAGCGGGTTGCCGGTGTTGAGATCGACCACCGCGCCAAGCGAGCCTTCGTCGAGCGAGGCCTCGGCGGTCTTGTGGACGACGAGGCTGCTGAACAGTTCAGAAGCGAACACGTTGAAGTCGAACGCGCGGTCGCGGTTCGCGCTCGCGCCGTCGGTCGAGGTCGCGACGGTTTCGAGGCCGTTCACGCGGACGCGGGTGAATTGCGCGCCGAGACCGCGCACGGTGATCGCGCGGCCTTCGCCGCCGTCACGCTGGATCGAGATGCCGGGGATGCGCTGCAGCGATTCAGCGAGGTTCTGATCGGGGAATTTGGCGATGTCTTCGGCGACGATCGAATCGACCGCAGCAACCGAATTCTTCTTCTTGTTGAGCGCCGCCTGGAGCGACTGGCGGAAGCCGGTAACGACGATGTCCTGCCCGGCCTCGTCGCCCGACGTGTCGGGGTCTGGGCGGCTGGTTCCGGAGTGGTCGGCGCGGTCTGCGCGGCGACGGTCGCCGGGAGCAGCAGCGCGATCGCCAGTGCGCCGATGGAGACGCCACGCCGGGCCGTCATGCTGCTGAAAACCTTGGTCATCTTTCATCCCCTTTGCGCGCCGTCGGCAATCGCGACGCGAATTGACACCGGTGGCCGCATCGAGCCCGTCGGGGCTGCGCGACAGTGTGCAGAAGGGAAGACAATGCGCGCTCGAATTGCGCTTCACTCCTCTCCCGCGTAACGGCCGCTCTTGTGGCGGCTCGTCGGATGTCCTGATTGTCGTCTTTGGTAACCGGTGTCAACGCTGAATTTTATGCTTTATGTTCCGGGCTGTATGTAGGGAACGCGCGCGAACAGCTCCCGCTGCCAGCGACGCGGATCATCCTCGGGCCGGGAGGCCGCGTCGAAGACCATCGTGGTCCGGTGCGCCAGATCGTAGCGCGGCCACGGTTTCAGCCCGCGATGGTTCGGGTTACCGGTCTTGGCGAAAGCGACGAAGGCATTTTGCATCGCCGCACTCGCGGACCGCGCATCCTCGCCCTTGCCGGTCTGCGATCCGCGCGCGCCGAGCGTGCCGAAGACGAGTGGGATGTCGATCGTGTGAAACGCCCCACGCCGCGGATCGGTGCGCGACGTGAAACCAACCTGATAGACCCACGCCGGTGCCCCGGCCCGCGCGCGCGCCTCCGCCTCGATCACTTGCCCGCGCCAGCTCCGCCCCGCCGTCGTCGCGCCGTAAAAGACTTCGGTCGGCGACCAGCTGGGGAAATGCGCGCGATACTCCGCCACCACCCATTCGGGCAGAATGTCGATCCTAAGTTCAGGCGCCATCCGGGCCGCAAGATTGTCCCACGTCAGCCCTTTCACCTTGTCCGAATCGGGCGAGATAAAGCCGCGCGTTTCGTCATGGGTGTTGCCAAGGATCAGCTGGACCGACAGCCCCTGCGGATTGGCATCGGGCCAGAAGGGATGGCGGGTCAGCCACTTCATATCGAGCACCGGCCCGAAATAGACTCCGCCGCCCAGGATCGGGTCGGTCGCATCGAGTGCCGCGACGAGCCTTTCTTGCGGCATCGCCAGCAGCGGCGACAGATCCTCTTCGCGCACCCCCAGCTTCGCCAGATAGGCGCGGGCGCGGGCGGTGGCGTTGAGCGGGCCGGACGCGGTCACTTGCTGCCCGCTCATCGTCGCGGCGCGCTGGAACAGCCCCTTGGCCGCGGGCGTGCCCATCAGCGTAGCGATCTTCGCCCCCCGCCCGACTGGCCGAACACCATGACGCGCGACGGATCGCCGCCGAACGCCGCGATATTGTCGCGCACCCATTTGAGCGCGACGATCAAATCGAGCTGCCCGGCATTGCCGCTATCCGCAAAGCGCGGGTCGAGCCGCGCGAGATAGAGATAGCCGAACGCGTTCAACCGATGGTTGACCGTCACCACGACGCAATCGCCGCGCGCCGCGAGCGCCGCGCCGTCATTCAACGGATCGGTGACGCTGCCGCCCGAGTAGGCGCCGCCGTGGATGTAGAGCAGGACCGGCTTGCGCGCGGCGGGATGCGGATCGGCGCTCCAGATGTTGAGGTACAGGCAATCCTCGGATTGCGGACCATAAGCGCTGCCCGATTGCGGCGCGACTGGGCCGAACGTGTCGGCACGGTGCGGCTCGCTGCCATAAGTGAAAGCCGTCGGTGCGCGAAAACGCTCGGCGCGCGCGTAGCGGATGCCGCGCCACGACAGCACGCCCGTATCGGCCACCCCGACAAACCGGCCCGCCGGGGCCGAAACGGTGGTCGAACGCGCCGCAGCGCGCAGCGGGCTGACCCCGAGCGTCAGTGTCGCCGCGCCGATCCCGATCAGCGCCCGCCGGTCGAGCTTAGCGGCGGACATCGAGCCCGCCCGCCAGATAAGCATCGATATCGGCTTGGCGGAACAGGCTCGCATCGCCGGGCAACGAATGCTTCAGCGCAGCGAGCGCCAGGCCGGTGCGCGCGGCTTCGGCACTGTCACCGCCCGAGCGCAGCGCGTGCAGCACACCCGCGGCAAAGGCATCGCCCCCGCCGATCCGGTCGACGATCCCGGCGAGCACCACTTCTTCGGTCTGCGCATGGTCGCTGCGCGTGTCGATCCGGGCCGAAAGGCGGTGAAGATCGACATGCTCGACATGCCGCGCGGTGGACGCAATGATCTGCAGCTTGGGGAAGGCCGCGAACGCCGCTTCGGTCGCTTCACGACGGCGTTCCTCGCCATCGCTGGAGAATTCGCGGCCGAGCAGCAAAGCGATGTCGCGGTGGTTGCCGAACAACAGGTCGGCCTGGGCGACGAGCTGCGTCAGGATGCCGCGCGGATCGCTGTCCCAGCGTTCCCACAATTTGCCACGCCAATTGCCGTCGAACGAGATCGCGATGCCGCGAGCGGCGGCGGCGTTGGCTGCCGCGATCGCGGTGGCGGCGGGCACGGGGCCGAGTGCCGGGGTGATGCCCGACAGGTGCAGCCTGTCCACCCCGGCCAGCAGCGCATCCCAATCCCAAGCTTCGGTCGGCGTTTCGGCAAAGGACGAATAGGCGCGGTCGTAGATCACCTCGGTCGCGCGCATCCCGGCGCCGGAGGTCACGAAATACAGCCCCATCCGCTCGCCGCGGAACTGGATACCGCGTGTATCAACGCCCGCGCCACGGAGGTTGGTCAGCGCCGCGCGGCCCAGATCATTGTCGGGCAGGGCGCTGGCAAACCCCACATCATGCCCGAGCTTGGCGAGCGCCACCGCGACATTCGCCTCGGCACCGGCGACCCAAACGTCGAACTTCGGCGTCTGCATCAGCAATTCCCGCCCGGGGGGCGAGAGCCGCAGCATGATTTCACCGAATGCGAGGAAACGCCCCATTACCAATCCCCTTCGGGTCAAAACTTACCGTGCCAGCCACCCACCATCGACCGCCAGGATATGCCCCTGCACATAATCCGCCGCGCGGCTCGCCAGGAACACCGCTGCCCCGCCCAGGTCGCTCGCATCGCCCCATTTGCCCGCGGGAATGCGGTCGAGGATCGCGGCGTTGCGCACCGGATCGGCCTGCAACGCGGTCGTGTTGTTGGTCGCGATATAGCCCGGCGCGATTGCGTTGACGTTGATGCCGTGCTTTGCCCATTCGTTGGCGAGCAGCTTGGTCAGCCCGCCGATCCCGCTCTTCGACGCGGTATAGCTCGGCACACGGATGCCGCCCTGGAAGGTCAGCATCGAGGCGATGTTGATGATCTTGCCGCCGCCCTGTGCGATCATGTGCTTGCCCGCCGCCTGGCTCAGGAAGAACACGCTTTTCAGATTGGTATCGACCACCGCATCCCAATCCTCCTCGGTGAAATCGACCGCGTCGGCGCGGCGGATGATGCCGGCATTGTTGATCAGGATGTCGAGGCGGCCGAGCTTTTCCACGGCTTCATCCACAATTCTTTGCACAGGCTCGATCGTGGAAAGATCAGCGGAGATGATCTCCGCCCGGCGGCCGAGCGCGCGGATCTGTGCGACGGTGTCCTCGGCGGTGGTGCGGCCGACGCAGGCGACATCGGCACCCCCGGCGGCAAGGGCCACGGCGATCGCCTGACCGATGCCGGTATTGGCACCGGTCACGACGGCAACCTTGCCGGAGAGATCGAAGGGAGAGGTCATTCTTCTTCTCCTCCCCTCCCTGGAAGGGAGGGGTCGGGGGTGGGTCGGTTTGAGGCTGGCGTCGAACTCTCTACGAAGCGACCCACCCCCACCCCTCCCTTCCAGGGAGGGGAGATTGATGCCCCCTCCAAGGAGGGGAGCAGAATTACGCCAGCTGGCAGATATCCAGCGCGCTCATGTCGGTATAATCCTGATTCTCGCCCGCCATCGCCCAGATGAAGGCATAGGCCTTGGTGCCAGACCCCATGTGGATCGACCAAGGCGGCGAAATCACCGCTTCCTCGTTCGCCATCACGATGTGACGGGTCGCTTCGCCTTCGCCCATGTAATGGAACACGCGGTCCTTCTCGAGATCGTCGAGCTCGAAGTAGAAATAGATTTCGCTGCGGCGCTCGTGAATGTGCGGCGGCATCGTGTTCCACACCGAACCGGGCTTCAGCACGGTCAGGCCCATCACCAATTGCGCGCTGTCGCAAATGCCGGGGATGACCATCTGGTAGATCGTCCGCTCGTTCGATTCGGCGAGACTCCCGCGCTCCAGCGCGGTCGCGTCGGCGACCGAGATCATCCGCGTGGTGAAGGCCTTATGTGCCGGGCACGACGCCAGATAGAAACGCGCGCCCTCGCCCGCGAACTGCACGTCCTTCGCGCCCATCGTGACGTAGAGGCAATCCTTGTTGCCGAGCGTGAAAACTTCGCCATCAACGGTGACGGTGCCTTCGACCTTGCCGACATTAACCACCGCCAGCTCGCGGCGCTCCAGGAACGGGTGGCCGGCTGCCGAGGCCGGCTCGGTCTGGTCGGGCAGCTTCACCGCGCCGCCCGCCACCGCCACGCCACCGATCACGAAGCGATCGGCGTGGGTGTAGTTCAGCACGCATTCGCCCGCGCGGAACAGGTCCTGGATCAGATAACGGTCGCGCAGTTCGTCATTGGAAACGCACTCCATCATGTCGGGGTGCGTGGCGTAATAGGTACGGTCGAACATGAGGAGGCTCCGGGTCAGGCTGCCTGGGCAGCGATTGCAGGGGAATCGATCTTGTAGGCGCGGCGCACCAGGCCGCTGGTCAGCTCATGCGCCAGCTCGGCGGCTTCCCAATCGGCGATGCGATGTTCAGCGACGAGGCGCGCGAGGAAGGCGCAATCGACCCGCCGCGCGACATCGTGCCGCGCCGGGATCGACAGGAATGCGCGGGTGTCGTCGTTGAAGCCGACGGTGTTGTAAAACCCTGCGGTCTCGGTCGTCATCTCGCGGAAACGGCGCATCCCCTCGGGGCTGTCATGGAACCACCAGCTCGGGCCCAGTTTCAGGCACGGATAATGGCCCGCAAGCGGCGCGAGTTCGCGCGCGTACACGCTCTCGTCCAGCGTGAAGAGGATGATCGACAGACCGGCGGCACTACCGAAGCGATCGAGCAGCGGCTTCAGCGCATGGACGAACTCGGTGCGCGTCGGAATGTCGGCACCCTTGTCGCGCCCGTGGCTGGCGAACAATGCGGCATTGTGGTTGCGGAAGGCGCCGGGGTGGATTTGCATCACCATCCCGTCCTCGACTGACATGCCCGCCATTTCGGTCAGCATCTGCGCGCGGAACAGCTCGGCGTCGGCGGGAGTCCATGTGCCCCCGACGATCTTCGCGAACAGGGCTTCGGCCTCCGCAGAGGAGAGGTTGGCGGTCTGCGCGGTCGGGTGGCCGTGGTCGGTCGCGGTCGCGCCGCAGCGGCGGAAATCGGCGCGGCGCTTGCGATGCGCGGCGAGATAGCCCTTCCAGCTATAGACATCCTCGCCGGTCAACTCGGCAAAGCGCGCCATCGCGCCTTTGAATTGCTCATGCTCGACGTCTATCACGCCATCCGGGCGATAGGTGGTGACGACGCGGCCGCCCCAGCCCGACGCGCGCACGCGCTGATGCGCGCCAAGATCGTCCTGCGCGCCCTCGGTCGTGGCGAGGAAATCGATCTTGAAGCGATCGAAAAGCGCACGCGGGCGGAACGCCGGGGTGGCGAGCTTTTCGGCGATCGTATCGAAATAGAGGTCGGCGGTGCTGGCCTCCAGCGCGACGTCGAAGCCGAACACCTCGGCAAAGACATGGTCGAACCACAGCCGCGACGGGGTACCGCGGAACAGGTGGTAATTCTGCGCGAACACCGCCCAGGCTGCGCGCGGATCGGTATCGGGCGTGCCGCTGCGACGCGGAATCGCCAGTGCGTCGAGATCGATGCCCTGGCTGTGCAACATGCGGTAGATATAATGGTCGGGCCCGAGCAGCAGGCTGGTCGCATCGGTCCACGCCAGATTGTCGGCGAACCAGCCGGCATCGGTATGGCCGTGCGGGCTGACGATCGGGAGATCGGCGATTTCGGCGTAGAGCGCGCGCGCGATGCCGCGCGTGGCCGGGTCCGCCGGAAACAGACGGTCGGGGTGCAGTTCGAGCGGTCGCGTCATCGATGATCCTCCCTCTTGCCCCTTTTCTCGGTCGGGCTGGTAACCGGTGTCAGGCCGCGTCGCAAGCGACTTAATGCGACGGCGCTGCCACCGAACCACGCCGAATCAAGGTCGACAGGAACAGCGACGGTTCCTCGACAATGTCCTCCCCGTCCAGCCCCGCCGTCAATTTTAGCGCGGCGGAGCGTGCCATCGACGCGATCGGCCAGCGCACCGTGGTGAGCGGCGGCCAGACGTGCGCAGCGACCGGCGTATCGTCGAACCCGACGATCGACAGATCCTTCGGGATATCCAGCCCGCGTTGCCGCGCCGCGTGCATCACGCCCGCCGCCATCTCGTCATTGCAGGCGAAGATCGCGGTCGGCCGCGGCATCAGGTCGAGCAGGCGCTCGGCCGCGGTCAACCCCGATTCGAAGGTGTAATTCCCGTCGGCGATCATACTGCGCGGCAAGGCGATCCCCGCCTTGGACAGCGCTTCCTCGAACCCCAGCCGCCGTTCGCGCGCCGAGCGGAACCCGTGCGGCCCGGCGATCAGGCCGATCCGGCGGTGCCCCTGCGCGATCAGAAATTCGGTCGCCGCGCGCACCGCCTCCAGATCGTTCGAGGCGACCATATGATCATTGTCGTCGAGCGGGGCGGAACCCATGCGGACATAGCGGCAGCCGATTTCGGCGCACAGCTTGGCGATCGTGTCATTCTCGCTGATCGGCGGAAGCAGCACGAGCCCGAACAGCCGCTGCCGCTCCAGGAAATGCCGCAGATCGACCAGCATCGTCGCCGATCCGCGATCGACCGGGCGCACCACCAGCTCGAATTCGGTGCCGTGCAGCGCTTCCAGGATGCCCTGCTGCACGTTCATCACCATCTGCGCGTTGGGATTGTCGTGCACCAGCCCGATCAGGAAATTGCGCCGCAGTGCCAGCGCACGCGCCTGCGGATTGGGAATATAGCCCAGGCTGCCGATGACGTCCTCGACTCGCCGCCGCGTATCGTCGTTGAGCAAAGGCGAGCGGTTGATCACCCGACTGACGGTCTTTTTCGATACGCCTGCGATGCGGGCGACATCGTTGATCGTCGGCTGGCCTGTGCTCTTCATGTCCCCCGCATAACCGTGGCGGGGCGGGCTTGGCTAGTGCGGCGGCGGCTTGCCAACGCCCCCACGCCTGAGGCAAAGGCCTGATACCGGTTACCAAGGTTAGTGTTTGCGCGTGTCCAAAGCCCTGCTGGTCCATCCCGACGATAGCGTCGCAACGCTGGTCGAACCGGTCGCGGCGGGCGAAAGCGTGACCTTTGCGGCGCAGGTCGTAACCGCGCTGACCGACGTGCCGAGCGGCCACAAGGTCGCGATCCGTGTGATTTCGGCGGGCGATCCGGTGGTGAAATTCGGCTTCCCGATCGGCACTGCGCGGACTGACATTGCGGTCGGCGCACATGTCCACACGCACAATCTGGCCACCGCGCTCGACGGCACGCTCGACTATCGTTTCACGCCTTCGGTGCCGTTCGTGCGGGAGGCGGTGGCGGAGACGGCCACCTTCCAAGGCTATGTCCGCAGCGACGGACGCGTGGGGACGCGCAACGAAATCTGGGTCCTGCCGACGGTCGGCTGCGTCGCGCGCACCGCGACGCGTATTGCAGCGCTGGCTGACGCGGCGCACGGTGGCGCGGTTGACGGCGTCCATGCCTTCACCCACCCGTTCGGCTGCTCGCAATTGGGCGACGATCTGGCGGGTACGCGCAGCATCCTGGCGGCGCTGGCGTGCCATCCCAATGCCGGCGGCGTGGTGATCGTCGGACTTGGCTGCGAATCGAACCAGATCGCCGCGCTGCTGGCCGAAATCCCTGAGGCGCGCCGCAGCGCGATCCGCACGCTCTCCACCCAACTCGCGGGCGATGAGATTGACGAGGGTGTCGCGCTGGTCGCGGAGCTGGTCGCGCTCGCAAAGGCCGAGCGCACCACCGTCGGCGTCGACAAGCTCGTCCTCGGCGTGAAGTGCGGCGGGTCGGACGGGCTGTCGGGGCTCACCGCCAATCCTTTGGTCGGGCGGATGAGCGAGGCGGTGGTCGATGCGGGCGGATCGGTGCTGCTGACCGAAATTCCAGAGATGTTCGGGGCGGAACGGCTGTTGATGGACCGCGCGGCGGACGAAGTCGTGTTCGACCGCACCGTAAAAATGGTCAACGATTTCAAACGCTATTTCCTCGATCATGGCGAGCCGGTGTCGGAGAATCCCTCGCCCGGAAACCTGGCTGGCGGCATCACCACGCTGGAGGAAAAATCGCTCGGTGCGGTGCAGAAGGCGGGCAGGGCGATCGTGTCCGATGTAATCCCGTACGGCGGGCAGGTGTCGCGCGCCGGACTGACCCTGCTGGAGGCGCCGGGCAACGACGCCGTGTCCTGCACGGCGCTCGCCGCGGCCGGAGCAACCGCGATCCTGTTCACCACCGGGCGCGGCACGCCGCTCGGCTTCCCCGTGCCGACGATCAAGATTGCGTCGAACAGCGGCCTTGCCGCGCGGAAACCCGGTTGGATCGACCTCGACGCGGGCGCTGTGTTGGAGGACGGGTTCGATGCAGTGGCCGACGATCTGCTGGCCAGGCTATGCGACATCGCATCCGGCGCACCGACCGCCGCCGAACGCAACGGCGAACGCGAAATCGCCATCTGGAAACGCGGTGTAACGCTATGAACCGACTGAATTATGCCGCGCTGTCCGGTCTTCCCGCAGATGTCGCGAAACCGGACCGGAGCGCGCCGCCCGCAACGGGGGTCGTGCATTTCGGCCCGGGCGCGTTTCACCGCGCGCATCAGGCGAGCTATATCGACACGCTGCTGGCGAGCGAACCCGGATGGGGGATCGCCGCCGTCTCGCTGCGCAGCGCGGGCACGGTGGCTGCGCTGGCGGAGCAGCAGGGCCTCTACACGCTCGCCATACGCGATGCGGAATCGTCGTTCCGCGTGATCGGCGCGCACAGCCGCTTCCTCGGCCCCGATGATGCGGCCGAGACGCAAGCTTTGCTCGCCGATCCGGCAGTAAAGCTGGTCACGACCACGGTCACCGAAAAGGGCTATTGCCTGGCGAGTGACGGCACGCTCGACCCCGCGCATCCCGACATCGTCCACGATTTGGCGCAACCCGCCGTGCCGCGCAGCGTGATTGGCTGGATCGTGGGTGGCTTGGCCGCACGCCATGCGGCGGGCGTGGCGCCGTTCGTCGTCATGCCGTGCGACAATCTTGCCGCCAATGGTGCCAAGGTGAAGGCGGCGCTGGTCGATTTCGCGCAGGTTAACGCCCCCGCGCTCGCCGACTGGATCGGCCAAACCGTCCGCGTGCCGGGAACGATGGTCGATTTCGATCACCCCCGCCTCGGACGATGCGCTCTATGCCGATGTCGCGGGCGCGCTCGGCGTGGAGGATCGCGCCGCCGTCCAGCGCGAGGCGTTCACGCAATGGGTGATCGAGGATCTCGGCGATCCGGTCGCCGCCGCGCTAGGCCGCGCCGGGGCAACACTGACGACCAATGTTGCCGGGTACGAACAAGCCAAACTGCGCATCCTCAACGGCACGCACTCGACGCTCGCCTATGCCGGTCTGCTGCGCGGCCATGCCAGCGTTGCCGAGGCGATGGGAGACACGGTTCTGGCAGAATTCGGCGATGCGATGATTCGCACCGACATCATCCCCACGCTGACGCCGGTCGCCGGGCTCGATCTCGATGCATACCGCGCGGCGGTGCTGACGCGCTTCCGCAATCCGGTGATCGTCCACCGGCTCGACCAGATCGCGATCGATGGTAGCCAGAAGATTCCCTATCGGCTCGGCGACACGCTGCGCTGGCATCGTGCACGCGGGGCCATGCCGCGCCATGTCGTCACCGCGATCGGCTGCTGGATCGCGTTCCTGATGCAGCGCGCGCGGGCAGGGGAGGCGATCGTCGATGCCGCCAGCCCCGCGCTCGCCGAGGCTGCGCGAGAAGGCGATGCGGCGGCGGTGCTCGCTCGCCTGATCGCCGGGCGGATCGGTTTTTCCGCCGATCTGACGGCGGATTCCGCGGCGGCACAGGAGATTGCAGCGGCGGCACAGAGCGCGCTCGACGGCGATTGGTCGCTTCTTCGCACCCGGTGATGCACAGCCTCTTGTCAATGACACCGGTTTCCCATACCCACGCAGCAACGGCCGCGCGACGGCCAAAGAGGGGATAAAGGCACGTGCAGCCTGACAGTTTACAGGACAATATCGCGCAGATCGCGCATCGTTTCGTTGCCGCACGTCGCGATGCGACACCGCTCGTCGACTATCCCGGCACGATGCCCGCGGCACTGGCCGAGGCTTATGCCATGCAGGACGCGGCGATCGCGCTCACCGACCGGCCGATCTCGGGCTGGAAGGTCGGACGGATCAATCCCCCGATCGAAGGCTGCGACCGCCTCGCCGGGCCGATCTTCGCCGATCAGACCTTCGAGGCATCCGCCACACCGCGCGCGATGACGGTTTACGCCGGGGGTTTCGCCGCGGCCGAGGCCGAATTCCTGCTGCGGATCGCCGCCACGCCCGACGCCTCCAAGACCAGCTATACGCTGGCCGAGGCGACCGCCCTGATCGATCGAGTGTGCGTCGGGATCGAGATTGCCAGTTCGCCCTTCGGAGGCATCAACGATCATGGCGCGCCCGTCACCGTGTCCGATTTCGGCAACAATAACGGTCTGGTCATCGGGCCGGAGGTGGTCGGGTGGGACCAGTTCGACATCAATGACTGGCCTGTCGAACTGACGATCGACGGCAAATCGACCGGGGTCGCGACGGCGTCCGACATGCTCGATGGCCCCTTCGGCGCGGCGCGCTTCCTGTTCGAACTGATGGCGCAGCGCGGCATCGCCTTGACCGCAGGACAATGGATCTCGACCGGTGCGGTCAGCGGGGTGCATCAAGTCGCGATCGGCGCGCAGGTCGCGGCGATCTTCGATAATCGGCTGACGGTGGAGTGTTCCATCGCCGCGCAATAATCAGGCGGCAGGCCCGGGTATAAGGGTCGCTGGCAGGGGAGTGAGCATGACGGCATCGAATGCGAGCACGGGACTTTCCAACCAGGCCGATGCGCCGGGGACGACGGTTGGCCGCTACCGCTGGGTAATCTGCGCGCTGCTCTTCGCGGCGACCGCGATCAATTATGTCGACCGGCAAATGATCGGCTTGCTCAAGCCCAATATCTCGGGCGAATTCGGCTGGGACGAAAACGCCTATGCCGACGTCGTCTTCTGGTTCCAGGCGGCGTACGCCATCGGTTATGTCAGCTTCGGCTCGATCGTCGATCGGCTCGGCGCGCGAGTCGGTTATTCGGTGGCCTTCGTCATCTGGACGCTCGGCCACACGCTGTGCGGCTTTGCCGGATCGACGCTGCAATTCGCCGGGGCGCGCTTCGTGCTGGGGCTTGGCGAATCGGGCAACTTCCCGGCGGGCATCAAGGCCGTCTCGGAATGGTTTCCGGCGCGCGAACGCGCCTTCGCCACGGGCGTTTTCAACGCGGGCGCGAACATCGGCGCGGTCATCACCCCGTTGATCGTGCCGGTCATCACGCTGGCCTATGGCTGGCGCATGGCGTTCATCATCACCGGCGTGGCAAGCCTCGTCTGGCTGGTCGCGTGGATCGCGATCTACCGCCGCCCGCGCGAAAAGGCGCAACTGTCGGCTGCCGAGCTTGCGTACATCGAAAGCGACCCCGCGGACCCGGCCGAGAAAATCGCCTGGACCCGCCTGCTCGGCTATCGCGAAACCTGGGCCTATGCACTGGGTAAGTTCCTGATCGATCCGATCTGGTGGTTGTTCCTGTTCTGGACGCCCGATTTCCTGTCCAAGGCCTATCATCTCGATCTGAAGAGCTTCGGCCCGCCGCTGGTGGTCATCTACCTGATCTCCGATTTCGGCAGCATCGCGGGCGGCTGGTCGTCGTCGAAGCTGATGAAGCGCGGCTGGTCCGCCAACCGTGCGCGCAAGACGACGATGCTGGCCTGCGCTTTCCTCGTCATGCCGATCTTCTTTGCGCAATATGTCGCAAATCTGTGGGCGGCGGTGGCGATCGTCGGGCTGGCGACCGCGGCGCATCAGGCGTTCTCGGCCAACCTCTACACGATCCCGTCCGACATGTTTCCGCGCAAGGCGGTCGGCTCGGTCGTCGGCATCGGCGGCATGGTCGGCGCGATCGGTGGCATGGGGATGGCGAAATTCACAGGCTACATCCTGCAGACGACGGGCAGCTATACGCTGATCTTCGCGGTCGCGGGGAGTGTTTATCTGATCGCGGTCGGCGTCATCCACCTGCTGTCGCCCCGCCTGGCGCGCATCGATGCGCTTTAAGGCGGCAACCGGCGCGGCGCTGATCGCGCTGATCGCCGCCGCACCCGCCGCCGCACAGGATGCGCCAAAGGGCAGCGGCGGCCTGCTGTTCCGCGTCTCTGCCGACAAGAGCCTGACGGCTGATGTCGCAGCGGGCGATCCGGTCCCCAATTTCCGCAGCAACGTGGATGTCGTGCCCGACGGCGCGATCGGCGGCGCGGCGCGCTGGGCCGATGATGGCTATGTCGCATGGAAGGCGGCGGGCAACATGCGCGCGCAGCGCGGCACGCTCGGCTTCTTCTGGCGGCCGCGTCAACCGCTGGGCGAGGCACCCTTTGTCATCTTCCGCGCCGGGTTCGCCGACCACACCAGCTGGGACATGGCGTTCCTGCGGATCGACTGGAACGGCCACGGCTTCGACGCTTTCGTGACCGACGCCAACCTGTCGCGCGTGCGCGTGTCGTGGCGGATCGACACGGTTCCGGCGGCGGATGCGTGGAAGCACATCGCCTTCGCCTGGGACGAGACGACCGGGGTTCGCCTCTACATCGACGGCAAGCTCGTCGCGCGGAAGGATCAGGTCGCCGATC
This sequence comes from Sphingomonas sp. MMS24-J45, assembly GCF_044881195.1. GTDB lineage: Bacteria > Pseudomonadota > Alphaproteobacteria > Sphingomonadales > Sphingomonadaceae > Sphingomonas. The sequence goes on from NZ_CP173255.1 coordinate 2,405,454, forward strand.
TCGATTCGGGGCTCGACCAGTTCGGCCTCGCCGGGCGCGTGCTGTCGCCGCATCAGGTGCAGAGCCGCTACAATTTCATGCGCGGCAGCGATCTTGACGAAATCCGCGTCTACGACCGGATGCTCGGTGCCGCCGATGTCGCAGCACTCGCCGACAAGCGCGAACCCGCCGCCGCCCCGCCGCCGGATGCCGCCGCGCGCCGCACCGCGTGGCTGCATCGCTATGGTTGGGACAAGGGCCTGCCGCCGCTGCTCGACGCGCCTGTCACCAGCGTCCGCAAAGTCGAGTTCGCCGACGCCAAGGACCTCAAGCAATGGATGTGGAAGGGCGTCGACGGCATTGCCGAAACGACCTGGCCGGGCGTCTACAACCGATCGCGCTTGCCCGGCCGCGATGATTATTTCGAGCTGCCCGACTGGAACGTCTATGTCAAAGGCGGCAAGCGTTACGACCTGACCGTGCCGCCGGGCGAACGCTTCAACCGCGTCGAAATCCGCGGCGCGGCCTACGGTTCGCTGCTGTGGAACGACGCTCCCGTCGCCACCCGCGCGCAGGGCGTCGTGCGCAGCGTAAACGCCCTCCCCGAACGGCAGGGGGGCACGCTCAGCTTCGTCAACCAGGTGCAGGAACAGCCGATCCAGGAGCTGTGGGCCTATGACGTCCGCGCCGGGGCCGAGCCGGCGGGCAGCTTCAAACTGTCCTTCACCGTCGATGCCAATGCCTCGACGCGGATTGCGGCGCTGGCCCCGCTCGAATCCTTCATCACCGGCCGCTACGCCCCCAATGAGCGCAGCACCGTCGTCGCGCTGCCCAGTTCGGGAATCAAGGCCGCCGTCGGCGCAGGCGCGGCGGGAGCGGGCGGCGGGTTCGTGCAGCGCGTGCCGGGCTTGCCGGTCGTCCACATCCTCATCCCGGCAAGCCTGGGCGAGGCCTACCCGGACAAGCCGCTCGCGCGCGCGTTCGATTATGGCTGGCAGAATCTGCACGACGGCCTCGACGGCATCGCGCTTGATTTGCCCGCGCTCAAAGGCACCGCCCCGATCGCGCTCAACATCCGCGTGAAGGACCCGCTGTGGCCCGCGCGCGACATGATCGACCTGTCGGTCTCGGTCCGCCCGGGCGAGGCGCGCACGCTGTGGCTCGACCTGCGCGACCGCATCCTGTCGCAGGATAGCCTGTATCTCAGCATCGCCGCGTCCGATCCGGCGTTCGATGCCGCCGCGCTCAACGGCGCGAAGATCCGGCTGGTGTTCAAGGACCGCGCCGCCGCGCTGCCCGAACATATCGCCGACCGCCTAAACCAGGTGCGCGACAATTGGGGCTTCCTGGTCGAGGAGCACACCGCCTCCAAACGCGAAGCGCTCTACGCCCGCGTGTTCGCCGACATCACCGATCTGCTCCGCGTCGATCCGGAGAATGTGATGGCGCGGCAATATTGGGCAGACATCAATTATCGCCCCGAAAATTTGCCCGCGGTTCCCCAACCGACCCCGCCCGCCGGCGTGCCGCTCTGGGCGTTCCGCCAGCTTGAGGATCTCAAACTCACCAAGCAGTTCGTCACTTGGTGGATCGATAAGCGGCAGGTCCCGTACGGCGATTTCGGCGGCGGCATTTCGGACGATACTGACCTGACCCAGCAATGGCCGGGCCTCGCGCTGATGGGGGTCGAGCCCGACAAGATCAACGCATCGCTCCGCGCGCTGTCGGATGCGGCGTATAAGAACGGAATGCGCGTCGGGGGCCTCGGCTACATCACCACCGATGAGCTTCACGCGTATGAGGAAGGGCTCAATTCCGACGCCGAGCGACTGTACCTCAATTGGGGCGAGCCGATCGCGGTCGAACGGCTGATGGCGACGACCAAGGCGCTGCAGGGCGTCATCCTGCGCAATCCGGCAGGCCATCTCCACTTCGCCAGCAATTGGTATGGCGGGCGGAAAATGTACCGCGAGGGCGCTTGGGAATGGCAGAAACCCTATAGCTGGACCGTGATGCACGCGCCGATCCTGCTCGGCCTGTTCAACGCCAACCCCGCCGCCCGCGCCCTGGTGACGGGCACGGTCGATGGCTGGATGGCGCACGGCAAACAGGGTGCCGACGGCCAGTGGAGCTACCCCAACGAAATCAACTGGCGCAGCGATGCCGAGCGCGCGGGCGACGGTGGTGGCGTGACGACCCCGCTGCAATCGGCCTGGGCGGCGTGGCGCTTTACGGGTGACGCGGCCTACCTCGGCCCGATTACCGCGCGGTTGGTGAAGAGCGCGGGCGGCGTGGCTGAGTTCAACGAAAACGGCTTTACCGCTCTGCCCGATGGCGCTGGCCTGCTGGCGCGCGTGGCGAAGGGTGACGATGCTTTCGCGCGCTACGCCGCCTGGTCGGCACGCGGCGACCTGTCGGCGCTGGCCGCGCTGCATGGCGATGCGATCGCCGACAAGGCGCAGCATATGGCGCTCTACACCGAGGGGCATTGGTGGAGCGACCGCGTCGAACAGCCGAACGAAATCCTGCAGCGCGAACGGCTCGGCGGCATCGCGTTGAAGCGCAACCAGACCTGGCCCGGCAATACGGTCAGCTGGCGCTTCGACACGCCCGGCGCGGCGGAGCAAGTCGCGATCCTGCTCCCCGGCGCGACGCGCGACCGCTTCCGCGTGATCGCCTACAACACCAGCGCCCAGCCGCAGCGCGCCACGATGACGGCGTGGAACGTCACCGCCGGGACATGGTCGATGCAGGTCTCGACCAGCGCGGACGAAGGCAAGACGCTCGCTGTCGCGGGCGCACCCACCACCGTTCAGCTCGAACGCAGCGCTTCGACCGCGCTGACCTTCGCGCCCGGCACCACGACCGTCGTCGATTTCGCGCTGCGGACGCCGAGTACGCCGGTCGAGACTCGCCCCGATCTCGGTATCGGGCGAAACGACGTGGTCGTCAAAGGCCGCCGCGTTACCGTCACGGTCCACAGCCTCGGTTCGGTGCCGACCAAGGCGGGGCAAGTCTGGCTTACGCAGGCGGGCGTCGGCATCGCCGCGCAAGGGCTGCTTCCGGCTCTGGCCGCGCCAACCGATCTGCTGCCCAAGACCGCCACCGTGATGCTGACGCTACGCCCAGGCCTCGACCCCGAAAAGCTCGTCGCCCATGTCGGCATGGTCGATCAATCGCCAGAGGTCACGCGCCAGAACAACGCTGTCGCGCTGGCGGATCGCGCGCGGTGACGACGCGACGCGCCGTGCTGGCCGGCGCGGCGGCGTTGGCCCTGCTGCCGGGGCGGGACAGGGCGGAAGGTGCCACGGTCCGAACCGCGCTCGATGCCGTCGAGGCGAAGCTCGGCGATCCGCAACAAGCGCTCGCCTTGCTCGACCGGATCGACCCGCGCGGCCTGACCGTGTCGCAGCAGCTCGATCTCGGCACCGCCCGCGCGGGCCTGCGCGCCGATCTCGCGATCATGGCGGCGCGACCGCTCACACCCGCGCTGCTGCTCCGCCGCAAGGTCGGCGACGGGATCGATCCTGCGGCTGCCACGCGCCGTCTGGAGACCGAGCGCCGCCGCTGTGCTGCCCGCGCCGATCGCCTGTTCGCGCGCCTCGGGGTACGCGGCACCGATACTGGCGCACGCTTCTCCGCGCTGTGGCACGACCCCCGCTATCAGTTCGCCGACAGCGCGGCGGCGCTCGCCGACATGAACCAATGGCTGGCGCGCTTCCGTGCCGCGCTTCCGACGCTGATCGGCCAAGTGCCCCTGTATTGCCTGAACGTCAGGGCTTCAGCGCCGACGTCCGCCGATCTGGCAAGCGGCCATCTCGGCTACCGCACGCTGCCGACGCCGACCACTGCGGGAGGCTACGTCCCGGATTTCGCGCGCCTCGCCGATCGACCGAGCTTCTCGCTGCCGAGCGTCGTCGCGCACGAGCTGCTGCCCGGCCATATGATCCAGATGCCGCTGGAGGCCGCCGCCGATCCGCATCCGCTGCGGCTGCGCTATACCCCCGGCTTCGGCGAGGGCTGGGGCATTTATGCCGAGCGCCTGGTCGCCGACGCCGGTTTCTACGCGCTTAATCCGGCGGCCGAACTCGGCTATCTCCATTGGCGCCTGTTCCGCATTGGCCGCGCGCTGCTCGATCTCGCGATCCACGGCGACGGCTTGTCCCTCACACAGGCCCGCGCGCGGCTCGTCGCGTGGCACGGCGAACCCGCCTATTTCGCGCCGTTCGACGCCGATCTCGCGCGGATCCAGAAGGATCCGATGACGCGCGCCGCCGAAATGCTCAGCGCGCTAAGCATCGAGGATGGCGCGCTCGGGCGGACGGGCCAGCGCCTCGCGCGCTATCACCACATGCTGCTGGCAAACGGCAGGATGCGCAGCGACGAACTCGTTCGCCGCGCAGCAGCGCTCACATGAGCATCACGCGCCGCCATACCTTCGCGCTCGGCGCAAGCGGCGCGGCGCTGCTGATCCCCGGCTCGGCCCCCGCCGCCGCATCCGCACCTACCTACCGGCGGGGTCATGACAACCAGCGCATCGCCGATCTCGGCGACGGGCGCTTCCTCAACCCGATCCTCTCGGGTGACCGGCCCGACCCGGCGATCCTCCAGGACGGCCGTGACTATTACCTGACCTTTTCGAGCTTCGATTCCTACCCCGGCCTCGTCATCTGGCATTCGCGCGATCTGGTGAACTGGCGGCCGATCGGCCCCGCGCTCCGCCGCAATATCGGCTCGGTCTGGGCGGTCAGCCTCGGCAAGCATGACGGGCGCTATTTTCTCTACATCCCGACCAAGGGCGCCCCCAACAGCATCTGGGTGATCCATGCCGACCGTATCGAAGGCCCGTGGAGCGACCCCATCGATCTGGGCCTCCACCGCCATATCGATCCGTGCCACATTGTGGGGGAGGATGGCTCGCGCTGGCTGTTCCTCTCGGGCGGAGACCGCGTGCGCCTCAGCGCGGACGGATTGTCGACGGTCGGCCAGCCCGAACACGTCTATGATCCGTGGCGCTACCCCGACGATTGGATCGTCGAGCGTTTCTCGCCCGAAGGCCCCAAGATCGTCCGCCACGGTGGCTATTTCTACCTGATCACCGCAGTCGGTGGCACGGCCGGCCCACCCACCGGTCATATGGTCATCGCCGCGCGCTCGCGCTCGATCCACGGCCCGTGGGAGAATTGCCCCGCCAACCCGCTGGTGCGCACGCGCGATGCGGCGGAACGCTGGTGGTCGCGCGGCCATGCCTCGCTGGTGCAGGGGCCGGCAGGCGATTGGTGGGCGCTGTACCACGGCTATGAAAACGGCTTCTGGACCTTGGGGCGACAAGCCTTGCTCGATCCGGTGGAGTGGACCGCTGATGGCTGGTTCCGGATGAAGGGCGGCGATCTGTCGCGCCCGCTTGCCGCGCCGCACGGTGGCACGCGGCAACCGCACGGCGCGCCGCTGTCGGACGATTTCACCACGCTGGCGCTCGGCACGAAATGGAGCTTCTTTCGGCCTGCTCCGGATGAAGCGTCGCGGATCTCGGTCGCCAATCAGACGCTGACGCTCGCCGCGCGTGGCACCGCGCCGGTCGATTCGTCGCCGCTGCTGCAGATCGCGGGCGACATCGCCTACACCTTCGAATGCGACGTCGAGATCGATCCCGGCACCACCGCCGGACTCGTCCTGTTCTACGACCAAAAACTCTATTGTGGCCTCGGTTTCGACGCGAAGCGCTTCGTCACCCACCAATATGGCGACGAACGCGGCCGCCCGGCGAATCCGCACGGCAACCGGATGCGCATTCGCGTGACCAATGACCGCCACATCGTCTCCTTCCACACCAGCGGCGATGGCGGGAAGACGTGGCAGCGCTTCGATCGCGGGATGGAAGTTTCTGGCTATCACCACAATGTCCGCGGCGGCTTCCTGATGCTGCGCCCCGGCCTCTACGCGGCGGGGGCAGGGGCCGCCCGTTTCCGCAAATGGCGCTTTCGCGCGCTGTAGCGCACGGGCTCCCGGCTGCGTATTTGATACCGGTGTCAGGCTGAAATCATCGATTTCGGCGCGTCTCGCCGTGCGCCAACCCCGCTCTCCACCGATGCGACGACCCGCCGACCAGCCCTTTATCCCGTATCCAAGACCAATTGACACCGGTGGCAACTCGCGACAGATAGCGAAAATGGGGCGCGCGCAAAGACGCGGTTTCAGGGGGAGAGTTCGATGCTGAAAGTTGACGTTCGGAGCGGTGTGTCGCTCTTTGCCATGACCTTTGCTGCCTTGACGGGGGCAGCCCTGCTCGCATCGCCGGCCGTCGCCGCCGCACCGGCTGCGCCCGAACCCACCGGCACGACGGCCGCCGCAGCGCAGAGCGAAACGTCGGCGTCGAAGGAAAGCGACGAAACCGCCCAGGACATCGTCGTCACCGGTTTCCGCGCCAGCCTCGCCAATGCGGTCAATCAGAAGCGCCGCTCGAACCAGATCATTGACGCGATCACCGCCGAAGACATCGCCGATTTCCCCGATGCGAACCTTGCCGAATCGATCCAGCGCCTTCCCGGCATCTCGATCGATCGCGACAATGGCGAAGGGCGCACGATCACGGTGCGCGGCCTCGGCGGCGATTTCCAGCAAACGCGCCTGAACGGTGCCGACGCGCTCAGCATCACCGGCGGCGGCAATGATCCCTCGGGTGCCAACCGCTCGCGCGGGTTCGATTTCAACACCTTCGCCTCGGAACTGTTCGGCGGCGTCACCATCACCAAGACGACAGCCGCGTCCAATGACGAAGGCTCGCTCGGCGCGATCATCGATCTCACCACCGGCCGCCCGCTTGCCAATAAAAAGGACCGCTACGCGCTCGGGCTGGAGGGCGAATATCGCGAGAATGGCAAGACCTACAATCCGCGCATCACCGCTTTGATCTCGAAGCACATCACCCCGACGCTCGGCGTGCTCGGCTCGGTCGCCTATCAGGATCAGCGGCAGCAGATCGATTCCTATCAGCGCAGCATCGGCCAGTTCGACTATACCTATCGCAACTCGCAGCTGAACGGGGTGACGCCGCTGACCTACGGCTTCGCGCGGCCCTCGAACCAGGGCACCGGCCCGACCTTCGGGTCGGATCCGGCCGCCTATGCGCTGGTCACGCCGACCACGCTGATCCCGGCATTGCCGTCGATCAACCGGCAGGAATTGCGCTACAAGCGGCTCGGCGCGACCGGCACGATCCAATGGAAGCCGACCTCGCACACCGAACTCACGATCGACGGGGTATATTCCCGCTACGATCAGGATACGACGCTCGCGGGCATCACCACCGTCGGCCTCAACCGCAACGGCACCAACACGCGCGCGGCGCAGACCGGGGCGAATGGCTTGCGTGCGGCGGGCACCACCAACGGCAATGCCGATCGCGTCGCACTCTACGCAAACTGCGTGCCCTCGGCGCTGGTCGATTGTGCCGGAACGGAGGGCGGCACCACCGTCCTGCCGGGCTATCTCAACAGCCTGAACCCGAACAATCTCAACCCGTTCGATTATTACAACAATCCGCGCTCGCCCGGGTATATCGCCAGCGCGACGCAGACGGCGTTCTACAACGAACTGATCGGCCGTCCGAATACCAAGATCCGCGCCGCCAACGTCAATGCCGCCGGCATCGCTGATTATCTCGTGCTCGACGATGTCGATTGGCGCAGCTCGACCCAGCGCGTGTCGGGCTCGACCAAATTCTATCAGGGCACGGTCAACCTGCGGCAGGACCTGGGCGATCGGCTGCATTTCAACGGTACGCTCGGCTATTCGCGGTCGGAATATAACGGCACCACACTGCTCGCCGAATTCAACGCGATCGACCAGGACAATTACGTTCTCGACGAACGCGTCGGAGGCAAGATGCCGGTGTTCAACCCCGGTTTCGATGTCGCCAATCCGCAGAGCTGGACGCTGGTGAAGGGCCTGTCGACGATCCGCTATCTGACCGATAACATCGTCAACAGCTTCCGCGTCGCGCGTGGTAATCTCACCTGGGACGTGACCGATGAATTCAAGGTCGAGGCCGGGCTGACCTACAAGCGCTTCAGCTATTCGAGCGCCCAGGCACGGCGCAGCTCCGATATCGAAGCGATAAATCCGACGCTGGCCGAGGCGAAGCTTTCGATCACAGATCTGGGGCAGACCTTTGGCTTCGGCCGTGGGCTCGATGTGCCGCAGGGCACGCCGACCAGCTTCTACGCCCCCAACATCGACAAATTTATCGGCGCGTTCGGTATCAACTGCAACTGCGTCAACAAATTCGGCGATTTCCGGGCGTTGAGCGACGCGCGGCAGGGCAACCGCGTGACCGAGAACGATCTGTCGGGCTATCTGCAAGTCGATTGGGATACCACGCTGTTCGGTCGCCCGTTCCGCGGCAATGCCGGCACCCGCATCGCCAAGACGATCGTGCGCGGCACCGGCTCGGTCGGCGGTGCGGCCAATGGCGTGGCGGGCGTAACCGTCACCGCGCGCAACGAATATACCGATTATCTGCCGTCGATGAACGCCGCGTGGGAATTCCTGCCCGATACGCTGCTGCGCGTCGCCGCGTCGCGCGTTATCGCCCGCCCACAGCTCGCCGCGCTGACGCCGGGCACGACCTCGTTCCCGACGGGCCTCAACGCCACCGCCGCGCCGTCGATCACCGTCGGCAATCCCTTTCTCAGCCCGTATCGCTCGTCCAACTACGACGTCTCGCTGGAGCATTATTTCGGGCGCGGCGGGCTGATTTCGGTCGGCTATTTCGTCAAGAACCTCGATTCCTTCCCGCAGCAGATTGCGGGCGAATATTCGCTGCAGTCGATCTACGACGATGCGACGCTGCAACAGATTTATGGGACGATCGTCAGTCCGACGCTGCTCGCCTATGTCCAATCGGGCGGGGTGTTTGCGGTGCGACAGTTCAACGATGCGCCGGGCGGCAAGATTCAGGGTGTCGAGGTCAACGTCCAGTCGCAATTCTTCTTCCTCCCGGGCTTCCTGAAGAATTTCGGCGCGACCGCGAACTACACGCACATCTCGTCCAAGCTGAACTATCTGACCAGCGCACAGCTCGCGACGACGCGGACGCAGACCGGCAGCACGGCGGTCAATGTCTTCGCGTCGGGTCCATTCCTCAACACCTCGCCTGACGCTTTCAACGCGACGCTCTATTACGAGGACAGCAAATTCACCGCGCGCGTCTCCGGCGCGTATCGCAAGCGTTACGTCACGCGCTTCCCGCTGGCGGCGGGCACCTGCTCGGTCGGCTTGACGACCAACGCAGGGGCCGCGTGCAATTCGCCTGTCGTGTCCGATTTCGGCTTCCGCGAGAATCAACTGAACGTCGATGCGGCGCTGTCCTATTCGGTCACCAAGTTCGCGCGGATCACGTTGGAGGGCCGCAATCTCACCAACGCGCCGACCTATTCGACCGAATATGCCGCCGATCCGGTCTCGCAGAATTACCAGAGCACGGGCCGTGTCATCACCGCAGGTCTCCGCGTGGTGTTCTGAAGATCGCTTTCGTGAAGGAAAAGCCGATGCGTCGCCTGTTGCTCACCGCCACGCTGCTCACCTGCGTGCAGGCGACGCCCGCCTTCGCGCAGGACCGGCGCACCGTCGTCGAGCCGCGCCTGCCCGCATCGGCATGCGTCACGCTGAAACCAGGCGGCGGAAATCGCGCTGCGGACATTCAGGCGGCGCTGAAAACATGCGCGGGCAAGGTCGTGCGCCTGAGCGCAGGCCAGTATGACAGCGGGCCGATTGAGATTCCCTCCGCCACGACTCTTTGGATCGACAAGGGCGCCGTGCTCGCCGCCATCCCCGATCCCGCGCTGTTCGACGATGGAACCCACGCCTGCGGTACGATCGACAAGAAGGGCAAGGCCTGCCGCCCGCTGCTGCACATTGCCGATGCGACCGACGTCGCCATCGTGGGCGACGGTGTGATCGAGGGCAATGGCGGCAAGTCGATGGCCGGCGGAACCGAGACGTGGTGGCAACTCGCCCGCCGTGCCCAGGTCGAGAAGGGCAATCAGAACGTCCCCCGCCTGATCGTCGCCGATCGCGGACGCAACTTCACGCTATACCGCGTGCGCCTGGCCAACTCGCCCAATTTCCATGTCGTCGCCAACCGGCTGCAGGGCTTCACCGCCTGGGGCGTGATCGTCGACAGCCCGGAGTACGCGCGCAACACCGACGGGATCGATCCGGGCGCGAGCGATGACGTCACCATCACCAAGACCTACATCCGCACCGGCGACGACAATGTCGCGATCAAGGCGGGCAAGACCGGCGGCACGCACTATGTCTCGATCCTCGACAACCATTTCTACAGCGGCCACGGCATGTCGATCGGCAGCGAGACCAATGGCGGCGTCGCGCACGTGCTGGTCAAGGATCTGACGATCGACGGCACGACCTCGGGCCTGCGCATCAAGAGCGACGTCAGCCGCGGCGGGCTGGTCGCCGACGTGCATTACGAAAATGTCTGCATCCGCAGCAGCAAGCGCCCGATCGATCTCTACACCGCTTATGACAAGGGGGCAGTCGGCTCCCTGATCCCGCAATATCGCGCGATCGTGTTCCGCAATGTGGAGGGTGACACCGGCCGCCTGATCGCCAACGGCTATGATGCCGCGCACCCGCTCGAACTCTATCTCGACAATGTCCGCTTTGCGCCGGGCGCCAAGTGGGAAACCGTCAACGCGCGGTTCGAAATCGGCAAGGGCGGTGCCTCGCCCGATCCAAATGCGACGACGGCGGCAACCGCGCAAGCCACCCCGTCCGATCGCTGCAAGGCCGCGTTCGTGCCCTTCCCGGAACGCCGCTGACGCTCTAGCGCTGCGACGTAGCCGACAGGCTATGTCCCATCGCCATCAGCATCACCGCCGCGATCGTCGCCCCGGCACCGACGATTGCGATGGCGAGCGGGATGCTCGTGCCCGCCGCGATCAGGAACCCGCCGATCAGCGGCCCGAGCACCGCGCCGCCGCGCCCGACGCCGATCGCCAGCCCCGTGCCCGTCACGCGCAATTCCGGTGGGAAGGAGCGCGCGAGTAGCGCGTACAGCCCGACGATCCCGCCGAACACGCAAATCCCCGCCAGAAACGCCGTCACCTGCAGCGCCGGCAGCCCGACCGCGAAACCGAACAGGAGGAACGTCGCCGACGTGCCCAGCATCGCCACGATCAGCAACCGCACCAGCCCGAGGCGCGGTGCCGCCCAGCCGAGCGCGCTGCCGCCCAAGATCCCGCCCAGGCTCATCAGCGCAGAGGTGCGGATCGCATCGGGCGTTGCGTAGCCGAGATCGCTCATCAGTTTGGGCAGCCAGCCGGAGAAGAAATAGAAGGTCATGATGTGGAGGAAATAGGCGACCACCAGCAGGATCGTGGTCCGGCGATACAGCGGCCCCAGCAACACCGCATAGCTACCCGACGAAAGCGGCGCGGGTGCTGCGACCGGTTCGGGCGCAACTTCCCCGACCGGATGGTTGAAGCTTGCCAGCGTCGCCGCGATCTTCGCGCGCGCCTCCGGCGTATTCTGCCGCGCCAGATAATCGAGCGATTCCGGCAGGCCGAACCAGATCAGCGGGATGAACGCCGCCGTCGCCACGCCGCCGATCGCGAACACCGATTGCCAGCCATGCGTCATGATCACCTCGGCCACTGCGAACCCGCCGACCAGCCCGCCGATCGGATAACCGATCGTCATCACCGCCACGCAGAAATCGCGCCGCCGCTCATTGGCGAATTCGGACGCGACCGCATTGATCGCCGCGACCATCCCGCCGATCCCGAGCCCGGTCAGCACGCGCCATATGCACAGCGACACGATCCCGGTCGCCGTCGCGGTCAGTGCCATGCCGGCCGCCATCAGCACCAGGCACACCAGGACCAGCGGCCGTCGTCCAAAGCGGTCGCCGAACGGCCCGAGCAGCAGTGATCCCAGCGTCATGCCGACCAGCCCGGCCGACAAGGCGGCCCCCAGTTGCGCAGGGCCAATCCCCCATGCCTTGGAAATCCCCGGGGCGGCGAAGGTCACCGCCAGCACGTCGAACCCGTCCAGCGCATTGAGCGCGACCGACAAGGCCACTGCCAGAATCTGCCGCCAGTGCATCGGGCGATGCGCCAGCACGCGGACCGCCACGCCTGCCGGGGCTAAGGATGCTGCCATGCCATCTCCTGCGTTTCTCGATCTTCTTGCGCCCAGGTCTCGCGCGTCAGTGTCACCGTAACCGATGCAAGGCCCGCCGCCAGCGCTCTCGGCTTGTCGATTTGCACCGTCGCCTCGCGCACCGGGCCGAGCAACAGGCACCGCGTCGCGAGCCTGCGCGCGAACGTCTCGATCAGCGCGATACGCTGCTCGCCCAGCTCGGCGGCGGCGGCGGCGACGCGGCGGTAATCGACGGTCGCGTCGATTGCATCGTCCTCCACCGGATCGACCAGCATCGTGGCCGAGACGATCAGCGGCTGCCGCCGACCGATCTCTTCCGGGTTGATCCCGATATCGGCCATGATGTTCAGGTCGCGAACGGCGACGCGGGTCATGCTACGCATCGCCCGCGCGTTCAGTTGCGAAACACGACGGTGCGCGATCCGTTGAGCAGCACCCGGTCCTCCAGATGGAAGCTCACCCCCGCCGCCAGCACGCGCCGCTCGATATCGCGGCCCTTGCGCACCAGATCGTCGGGCGTGTCGGCATGGCTGACCGCCTCGACATCCTGCGCGATGATCGGCCCCTCATCCAGATCGGCGGTGACGTAATGCGCGGTTGCGCCGATCATCTTCACGCCGCGCGCATGCGCCTGATGATAGGGCTTCGCGCCCTTGAAGCCGGGCAGGAAGCTGTGGTGGATGTTGATGCAGCGCCCCGACAGATAGCTTGCCATATCGTCGGACAGGATCTGCATATAGCGCGCCAGCACCACCAGGTCCGCGCCCGTCGATTCGACGATCGCCTTGATCTGCGCTTCCTGGCGCGGCTTGGTGTCGCGCGTCACCGGCAGGTAATGGTACGGAATGTCGCCGACCATCGAGATGTTGAGCGCGGTTTGCGGGTGGTTCGACACGACGCCGACGACTTCCATCGCCAGTTCGCCGATCCGCATCCGATAGAGCAGATCGCCCAGGCAGTGATCGAACTTCGATACGAGCAGCAACACGCGCTGCCGTTCATTGGCGCGGCGCAGCTTCCACTCCATGCCGTGCGCCGCCGCGACCGGCGCAAACGCATCGCGGAGTGCGGCGTGCGCCCATGCCGGATCGGTCGCGTCGAAAGTGACGCGCATGAAGAAGCGGTTGGTCTCGCGGTCGTCAAACTGCTGCGCGTCGAGGATGTTGCCGCCATGCTGCGCCAGGAAAGTGGCGACCGTCGCGACCAGGCCGGGCTTGTCTTCGCAGGAGAGGGTCAGAATGCAGATTTCGCTCATGCTCGCGCTCCATTTGCCGCGCTATAGTCGTTGATCCAGGCGACGGTGCGCTCCAGCCCGCCGAACGGATAGAAATGCAGCCGGATCGGGCCGTGCTCCGCTCCTATCCCGGCCGCGAGCGCATCGACCAGTGCATCCGGCCCCGCCGTGCCGAGCAATTTTGTGATCGATACGCCATATTTTGTCATGACCGCGGCCGATGCGCCGACCCCGCAGTGCGCGGCGAAGCGCAGCAGCGTCTTGATACCCGCCGGTCCCGGCACGCCGATCCGCACTGGGGCCGCGATCCCTCGCGCGCGCAAATCCGTCAGCCAACGCAGGAACGGGTCGGCATCGAAGCCGAATTGCGTGACGATCAGCGGCGCCATGCCGCGCGCGCTGATCTCGGAGCATTTATCGTCCAGCGCCTGCCATAGGCCGTCGGAATCCAGCGCCGGATGGCCGTCGGGGTGCCCGGCGATCCCGATCGCTTTGATCCCATGTGTCTCCATCAGGCCGGTACGCAGCACCGACAGCGTGTCGGCAAACGGCCCGGCTGGCACTGGCGGATCGCCCGCGACGATGAACATGCGTTTCGCGCCCGCTTCGACCGTCAATCGCTCGACCATCTCCGCGAGTTCGTCCTGCGACGCGATCCGCCGCGCGGACAGATGCGGCATCGGCTCGAAGCCCGATGCGCGGACGTGGCACGCTGCGGCGATTCGGGCGTCCATCGTCTCGCCCGGCAGAAAAGTGATGGCGATCGGCGTGTCGGGCGCGATGTGCGGCGCGGCCTTGGTCAACGCATCGCGATCCTTCGCCGTCATCTCCAGCGAATAGCCTTCGGTGATGAAAGCGGGGGCAACCTCCCAGGCCGGATGAATCGCGGCAACGCCCATCATGCTCTCCTATGCCTGTGGCCGTGCGGCGCACTTTTCCCTTAAAATCCTCTAGCCGAGGTGGCTTTGTTCGTATAGACGAAATTTTCGCAAGGGCGAACTTGCGTCGGTGAGAGGAGGTCAGCCATGTCGCAAACGCTGTGCTTCCTGCCGGGCCTGCTTTGCGATGCGCGCGTCTTTTCAGAGCAACTGCGCCATTTTGACGGCAGCAGCGCGATCGACGGCTTCGGCGCGCGGACGAGCCTGGTCGATATGGCACGCCACATCCTCGATTCCGGCCCGCAGCGGATGGCCCTGCTCGGTCATTCGATGGGCGCCCGGGTCGCGCTCGAAGTCTATCGCCTCGCCCCCGAACGCGTCGATCGCCTCGCACTGGTCAGCACCGGAGTGCATCCCCTCCAGCCGGGCGAGGCCGACAAACGCCACGCGTTGCAGGCCATCGGGGAGGAGCAGGGCGTCGAAGCGCTGGTCGATCACTGGTTGCCGCCGATGCTGAGCGCGGCCCATCCCGACTATCCCGCGATCATCGCGCCGCTGCGCGCGATGTGCATCGAATCCGGGGTTGCGGTCTATGCGGCGCAAATCACCGCCTTGATCGATCGCCCCGAAGTCGAAACCTTGCTGCCGACGATCACTTGCCCCGTGCTGGTGGCGGTCGGCAGCGAAGATGTGTGGAGCCCGCCTGCACAACACGCCGCGATCGCGCAGGCGATTCAGCACGCCACGCTTACCGTCGTGCCCGGCGCGGGGCATATGCTTCCGGTCGAGCAACCCGACGCCCTGAACGCCGCCATCGCCGTATGGCTTGCGCAGCCGACCCGTCATTGAACTTACAGTCGAGAGGAGAGACGTTATGACTGACCAAAATCTGGAGACTATCCTGCAGGGTAGCGGCGACATCGTCGATCTGCTGCGCAATCAGCAGGTCGGGCCGAATGCCTATCCCGGCGTTCCGGCAGAATATTCCAACTGGCGCAGCGAACAGATCGCCTGGGCCAAGACCTGCGTGCTGTTCAACCAGTCGTATCACATGGTCGATCTCGAAGTGTCCGGCCCGGATGCCTTCGCCATGCTCAATTATCTGGCTATCAACAGCTTCAAGGGCTTCGTGCCGAACCGCGCCAAACAGTTCGTGCCGGTCACGCCCGATGGCTATGTCATCGGCGACTGCATCCTCTTCTATCTCGAGGAAAACCGCTTCAACATCGTCGGCCGCGCGCCCGCGATCGAATGGGTCGAATATCATGCTGCGACCGGCGATTGGGACGTGAAGGTCGAACGGGACGAGCGCACCGCCGTCCGCCCCGATCCGGAAAACCGCAAGTCCTATCGCTTCCAGCTGCAGGGCCCGAACGCGATGAAGACGCTGGAAGTGGCGATGGGCCAGACCCCGCCCGACCTGAAGTTCTTCCACATGACCACGATCGAAATCGCGGGCAAACAGGTCCGCGCGCTACGTCACGGCATGGCTGGGCAGCCCGGCTATGAGCTGTTCGGCCCCTGGGCGGATGGCGAGACCGTGCGCCAGGCGCTGATCGCGGCGGGCAAGGATTTCGGGCTCACGCTGGTCGGCGGCCGCACCTATTCGTCCAACACGCTCGAATCCGGCTGGATCCCGTCGCCGCTGCCCGCCGTTTACACCGGCGAGGCGCTGAAGCCCTATCGCGAATGGCTCGGTGCCAATTCGTACGAAGCCAAGGCCTCGATCGGCGGCAGCTTCGTGCCCGACAGCATCGAGGGCTATTATCTCACCCCGTGGGACCTCGGCTACGGCCCGTTCGTGAAGTTCGACCACGACTTCATCGGCCGCGACGCGCTGGAGCGGATGGCGGGTCGTCCGCACCGCAAGAAGGTCACGCTCGCGCTCGATACCGAGGATGCGCTGCGCGTCATCAGCTCGCAGCTGCAGAAGGGCGACCGCGCCAAATATATGGAGTTCCCCTCGGCGGTCTATGCGATGCACCCGTATGATTCGGTGCTGGTCGACGGCAAGATCGTCGGCGTCTCGACCTGGATCGGCTACAGCGCGAATGAGGGCAAGATGCTGACGCTCGCCATGCTCGACGCCGATTACGCTGAGCCCGGCACGCAAGTGACGCTGCTGTGGGGCGAACCCGATGGTGGCACGCGTAAACCCACGGTCGAGCCGCACGTGCAGACCGAAATCAAGGCGACCGTCGCCCCGACGCCCTATTCGGAAGTTGCGCGCGATTCCTATGCCGATAGCTGGCGCACCCGCCAGACGGCTTGAGTGGAGCAGGGGGGTGGCGCGCCGTCGCCCCCCGTTTCCCTCTACGAAATGGCGAGCAAGTCGGTGGTGCGGATCAGCAATTCGGTCGCCCGCCGCTCGATCTCCGCGTCGAAGCGCACGAACGGGATCGCGAAGCTGAACGCGCCCACCACCACACCGTCGATAGAAGCCGCGCGCCCGATGCCGTAGATGCCGGGCGTATGTTCCTCGCGCGTATGGGCGATACCGCTCTCCCGGATCCGCGCGATTTCGGCCCGCAGCGCCCCTTCCTCGACGATCGTCGTAGCCGTGAACGGAACGCGGTCGGTCTCCGCGAAATAGCGGTTTAACTCCTCATCCGGCATCGCCGCCAGCAACGCCTTGCCCGCTGAAAATCCGTGCAGCGGCGCATGCCGCCCGGTCGCGACGGCATAGCGCAGCGCGTGCTCGCTCGTCTCGGTCACCAGCGATTCGACCTCCCAGCCGCGCCGCACGAAGAACGAGATCGTCTCGTTGAGCTGAATCCGCAGCGTCCGCACCAGCGGCCCGACCGTCTCTGCCAGCGAGAAAGCCGGGACATGCGCCTGCAATCGCTCCAGCCCCGGTCCAGCGCTATAGCGCCGCCCGTCGCGCGTCAGATACTGCCGCTCGACCAGCGTGCCGAGCAGATAGGACAGGCTGCTGACCGGAATACCCAGGGCCGACGCAATCTCCTGCGCCACCAGCGGCCGCCCGCGCGATACGACATATTCGATGATATCGAGCGTGCGCATCGCCGATTTGACGGTCGCGGGCGCAGCGTTCGGGGATAGATCGGCCATGCCGGGTTTATACCGCTTTGTGGCGACGCGGGAAGCTCACCCGGTAAAGTGCAGCGACCCGCGCCGCTCGGCAAAGCGCCATCCGTCATCGGTCAGCACGAAGCGGTCGTGGAACGACCCCACCAGCGGTGCCGGCGCTCCGGTAAACAACAGCATCGCGCTTTCGCCTCGCGCGCGGGTCGCGCTTTCCACGTCGATCACGATGTTGGCGCAGAAATGCCGCGTGGTGCGCGGCGGCCGCGCCTGGAACGCCGCCAGGATCGCGTCGCGTCCGACGACCGGCTGGTCCGGTGCGGTCGGCCGCGTCATCACCCCGTCGGGCGCATAAAGATCGGCCACCGCCACCCAATCCGCCGCGTCGTTCAAATTGGCGTACAGGTTGATCAGCCGCGCGCACTCGGCCTCGATCGCACGCCGTTCGGCGGGGTCGCCAATATGCTCTTGTTGGTCGAACCCCGCCATCGTCATCATCCTCAGAAGGTATAGCCGACCGACAGACCATAAGTCCTGGGCGGCAAATAGGTCACGCCGATCAGGCGACCCGTCGCCAGCGCAAACGTGCTCGACGGGCGGAAGATATCGAACGCATTCTTGACGAACGCCTCGACCTTCAGCTTGCCGCCATCCGGGCGATAACCGAGCGACATATCGACCATCGTAAAGGGTGCCGAGCTTTCGATCCCGCGTTCGAACTCGCTGAAATAGATGCGGCTCTTGTACGAAATGTCGGCGGCGGCGGTAATCTTGCCGGGCAGCGAGACCGGCAAATCGTAATCGCCGTGCAGGTTCCAGGCCCAGCGCGGGCTGTTGCGCACGTCGTTGCCGGCCAGCTGGATATTGCCGCCGCCGGGCGCGCCGAATGCGGTCGGATCGGGATTGGTCACCGCATTGTACGGCGTCCCGCCCGCCACGTTCACCGGGTTGAGCGGATCCAGCGTCAGATAGTCCGCGAAATGCGCATCGGTGTACGACACCGCCGCGCTCAACCGCAGCGCCTGCGCGGGCCGCGCGAACAGTTCGAATTCGAAGCCCTTCGCCTTGGTCCGCGCCGCATTCTGGAAGATCGTGGTATAGCCGGTCGGCCCGCCCGAGATCGTCTTGTTGAGCTGCAGGCCGGTCAGCGTGTAGCTGTAGAGCGCCAGATTGGCGGTCAGCCCGCGCGTGACGGTCGCCTTCACGCCGACTTCGTGGTTGGCGACCTTTTCCGGATCGACGATCGTCGTGCTGCCCGACGCATTCTCCGGCGACCCGGCCTTGAAGCCTTCGGAATAGGTGTAATAGAGTAGCACGTCCTTCTTCGGCGTCCAGGAAATCCCCGCCTCGGGCGTGAAGTCCTTGAAGGTGCGCTCGCGGTGCGTGCCCGCGGGCGTATAGATCAACGTCGGCAGCGCATTGTTCGGCGCGGCGGCATTGTAGCGGATCACGATGCCCGGGTTTTCCGAGGTGACATGCTCGGTGCTCCAGCGACCACCCAGCTTCAACGTGACGCCCTCCAGCGCATCCGACACCGCGCCCAGCTTGATTTCGGTATGGCCGAAGATCGCGAAGGTCTCGGTGCTCAAATTGGATTTCGTGCAGACCCGCTTCGGCGCGATGATCGTGCCGGTGACCGAACTGGGGCCAAATCCGCACAGATTATACGCCGTCGCCAGGTCGATCCCGTCACGCTGCAGGATGCCGATGTTGGTGGGCAGGCCATTGCGCCGCTGATACCCGACATTGTCGATCGGGCGCTGGCGTTCGTTGAAATAATAGGCCGCGACCACCGCGTTCATCAGGTCCGAATTGTAGTTCACCTGGAATTCGTTGCTGACCTGCTTCGAATCGATCCGGCGTTCCTGCACCGTCGTCGGCTGTCCGTTGAACGGGAAGCCGTTGACCACCGCCGACAGATCGAGATCCTGGAACAGCGAGCTGCGGAAACGGCGGTAGTTGGTGATGTTGGTCAGGCTGAGCGTATCGGTCAGCCGGGCGTGGAACGTGCCGGTGATCGAATAGGTCTCGGTATCGGTGCCCGGCTGCGATTCCGTCGCGAGATCGCGCGGAGCGCTCGCATAGCCGCCCACGCCGAGCGGGGCGAGCCGCGCCACGCCGGGGAAGGACGCGCGCAGATAATGCACCGCGCCCGAGGAATCGTTCTGGCGGAAATATTCGCCGCTCAACAGGAAATCGACCTTCGGGCCAAGGTCTACCGCGACTTGCAGGCGCGCCATGCGGCGGCTGAGATCATCGACATCGGCGCCGCTGACCGGGTTCTTGCCAAAGCCGTCGCGATTCTCGGTCCGCACCGCCAGGCGGGCGCGCACCCCGTCGATGATCTTGCCGCCGATCGCCCCCTCGGCGATGATATTGTTGTAATTGCCATAGGTGATCCGGCCATAACCGGCGAGCTGCTCGGTCGGCTTGGCGGTGATGAGGTTGACCGACCCACCGACCGCGTTGCGGCCATACAGCGTGCCCTGCGGCCCGCGCAGCACTTCGACGCGCTCCAGGTCGAACAGCGAGGTCAATTGCGCTTCGGCGCGCGCGACATAGGCCCCGTCGACGTGCAGCGCGACGCCGGTCGAGCTCCCCGTGGTCGAAGTGTTGGCACCGACGCCGCGAATGAAGATCTTCGCCTGGTTGAAATCGCTGCCGAAATTCACCGACGGGACGATGGTCTGCAGGTCTTGCAACGAATTGACCTGGTTGGTTGCCAGTCGATCCGCGCCGACCGCGCTGACCGCGGCGCTGACCGATTGCAGCGATTGCTCGCGCTTCTGCGCGGTGACGATGATGTCGCCGGGTTCGCTTTCATCTACCGCGGCGGGCTGCGGCGCGGGTGCGGGTGCGGGCGCGGTTTGGGCATAGGCGCTGGTGGTCGCCAGCAACGTCGCGATCGTGGTAATAAGCGTCTTCATTCTGTCACTCCCCTGTTCGTTTTCGCCGGATCTTCGCCCGGATTTCGCTTCACGTCGTGACCACCACCTCGATCAGGCGGGGGCCGGAACCTTCGAACAAATCTGTGATCGCCGCATCGAGTGCAGCGGCCTCGGTCACGCGCTGCGCAGACACACCCTGGCTGTGCGCAAGTCCGACGAAATCAAGTCCCGGCACCTTGCTGCCGACGACCTCGATTCCGAACAGCGCGCCGAACTGGTCGAGTGCCGCATACCCACCATTGTTGACGATGACGAAACGCACGTCCGCCCCCGTTTGCGCGGCGGTCCACAGGCCCTGGATCGCATACATCGCCGATCCGTCGCCGAGCAGGCACAGCACCGGCGTGTCGGGCCGCGCCAGCGCCACGCCGATCGCCGCGGGCAGGCCGTGGCCAAGCCCGCCGCTGGCGCAGGTGTGGAATTCATCCCCGGCGCGGATCGGGAAATGGTCGTGCATCGGTCCGCGCGTGGACGGCGCTTCCTCGACGATCGCGATGTTGGCGGGGCGCAGCGCGGCCAGGCGCGCCATCAGCAGCGCGTCGGTCAGCACGTCGGGAGAGGGCGGTGGCGCCAACTCATTGGCGCGCGCGACGGGGGGCGCGCGGGCAAGCGCGCCGCCAGCGTGTCGAGTGCGAGTGCAAGATCCCCGACCACCGCCAGCCCCAGCGGAACGCGCGACGCGATCGCGGGGTCGTCGCCGATCTGAATCAGCGTCGCCCCTGCGGGCACGAACGGCCCCTGACCCTCGACATGATATGTGAAGGCGGGCGCGCCCAGAACCAGCACGCAGTCCGCACCAGCCAGATCGCGCACGATCGCCTCGCGCGACGCGGCCAGGAAGCCGCGGAATTGCGGATGGTCCTCGGGGAACGGATTGCGCCCGGCCATCGGTGCGATCCACACGTCGGCACCGATCCGCTCGGCCAGAGCGATCAGGCCGTCGCGCGCATCATTGTTGGCGACGCCCGCTCCGGCGACGATCGTGGCCCGCTTGGCGCGCGCGATCTTCACCGCGACTTCACACAGCAGATCGGGGTCGGGTGCGGTGCGCGTGGAGACGCGCGCAGGCAGGGTGGGCGTGCACGGCCGCTCCCAATCGTCGATCGGAATCGATACGAACACCGGCCCGCGCGGGGCCTGCATCGCGATGTGGAACGCACGCGCGATCGCCAGCGGGACATCCTCAGCGCGCGCCGGTTCGGCCGCCCATTTGACGAACGGGCGCGGCAATTCGGTCGCGCGCTCGGCATAGAGGAAGGGTTCGTGCGGCAGGATCGATCGCGCCTGCTGCCCCGCCGTCACCACCAGCGGCGTGCCGTTGCGATAGGCGGTGAAAAGATTGCCCATCGCGTGGCCAACCCCGGCCGAGCTGTGCAGGTTGACCAGCGCCGCCTGTCCGCTTGCCTGCGCATAGCCATCGGCCATCGCCAGTACGATCGATTCCTGTAGGCCCAATATGTAGCGGAAACGCTCGGGCAGATCGCGGAACATCGGCAGTTCGGTCGATCCCGGATTGCCGAAGATCGTGGTGACGCCGAAATGGGTGAGCACCGCCATCACCGCGTCGCGAACGGTGTTGCCCTCGCTGGGGGCGAGCGGCTCTACCCGAAGGCCGCGCGCCGTCATGCGACCGCCGAACGGCGTAGGGACAGACGATAGACTGTCCGGCTAGATATCACGCCGCTCCCCATTTCTAATATGCGAATTTTCGCTTATCAGAAATGAGTATCGGGCAGGTCCGCAAATGGCAAGCCTCAATAGCTTGGGATCAACCGATCCGCGCGTCGGCCAGATCGGCTCCCTCGCGCAAGGCACGCAGCTTGCGCCACGTCACTGACGGGTCGATCTTGCCGTACCCTGCAAAGGTGCCGAACCCGCAATCGGTGCTGGCGATAACGCGGTCCTTGCCCACGATCGCGGCAAAGCGTTCGATCCGCTGCGCGATCAATTCGGGATGCTCGATGTAATTGGAGCAGGTGTCGATCAGCCCGGGCGCCAGTATCTTGTCGTCGGGCAGGCCAGCGTCGCGCCACACGATCCATTCGTGCTCGTGCCGCGGATTGGCCGCCTCGAACAGGATCGTGGCAGGACGCGCCTTCAGGATGATTTGAATAATCCGCTCGAGCGGAATGTCATGGTCGTGCGGGCCTTCGTAATTGCCCCAGCAGATGTGCATCCGCATCTGCTCCGGCGCGATATTGGCGGTGGCGGCGTTCAGCGCCTCGACATTCGCTTCGATCGTCTTGAGGAATTCTGCCTCGTCCATGTCCTGATAGCCGGTATGCCGCGACATCGCGAGATCGGGGCAATCGAGCTGCAACTGGAACCCGGCCTCGGCGATCGCCTCATATTCGGGCCGCATCGCATCGGTCAGGTCGGCGAGATAGGCGTCGTGGCTAGGATAGAAGGCATTGGCCTGGAACGCCGTGATCAA
Organism: Sphingomonas sp. MMS24-J45; assembly: GCF_044881195.1. Taxonomy (GTDB): domain Bacteria; phylum Pseudomonadota; class Alphaproteobacteria; order Sphingomonadales; family Sphingomonadaceae; genus Sphingomonas. Next base: position 2,428,155 of record NZ_CP173255.1, read on the forward strand.
CCCTGGCGACGCCGCGTTCAGAAATCCCTGCACCCCCGCGCCATGTCGCTCCATCGCGCGGGCGAAGCGGCGGATATCGTCGTGCAGCGGTTGCAGATTGACCAGCTTGACCGGCCCGATGCACGCCGCCCGCGTGAATTCCTGCGCGCCCATGATCGCGGCAAGCTTGGTGCGGAGTTCGGGCAGATCGGCCAGGTCGAGCGCAGGCTTGCGGTCGGTATGCCCGCCAAAGCCCGACAGCCGCTCGATGATATAGGTCGAATAGCCGACCTTGCCGAGCTCACCATCGCTGACGACGCTGACCCCCGCCGCGACTTGCGCCGCGACCGCAGCATCGACCGCCGCCTGTACCGCGGTATCGAACACTTCCGCGTCATACGCCTCGCCCTGATCGCGCGCGAGCAACAGCGGGGTCAGTTCGGGGCCGCGCGGCAAGCTGCCGACATGGGTGGTGGCGATGGTCATGTCCGCTCCTGTTCTCGTCTTCTGTCGAGGCGGGATAACAGACTTCTTCGCGTCGGCGAAGATTCATATATCGGAAAATCTTCGCTAGAGTGGCAGACCCACATAATTCTCCGAAATGGCCGCCTGCATCGCCTCCGACCGCTCGATATAATCGAGCTCCGCCGCCTGCATCCGATGTTCGAACGCGCCGTCTTCGGGGAAGCGATGCATCAGCTTGGTCAAATACCAACTGAAGCGCTCGGCCTTCCAGATGCGTGCGAGCGCCCGCGCCTGATAGCCCTTGAGCAGCGCATCCTCGCCCCGCGCGTAGTGCGCGATCAGCGCGTCGGACAGATACGCCACGTCCGATGCCGCCAGGTTCAGCCCCTTCGCCCCCGTCGGCGGCACGATATGCGCGCTGTCGCCGGCCAGGAACAGCCGCCCATAACGCATCGTCTCGAACACATAGGATCTGAGCGGCGCGATCGACATCTCCAGCGCCGGCCCGCGCGTCACGCCATGCGCCGAGATCGGATCGAACCGCGCGGCGAGTTCGTCCCACAGCCGCGCTTCCGGCCAGTCGGCGAGCTCTTCGGTCACCGGCACCTGAATGTAATAGCGGCTCCGCGTGTGCGACCGCATCGACGCCAGCGCAAAGCCGCGGTCGCCATTGGCATAGATCAGCTCGTCATGGCACGGCGGCACGTCCGCCAATATGCCGAGCCAGCCGAATGGGTAGACGCGCTCGAACTCTGCCACCGCGGACGCTGGAATGCACTTCCGCGAAGGCCCGTGAAACCCGTCGCACCCCGCGATGAAATCCGCCGCGATCGTATGCGTCACGCCATCCTTGACGTAGCGCACCGTCGGTTCGGCCCCATCCACGTCGTGCAGGCTGAGATCGGCAGCCTCATACACCACCCGCAGCCCGCGCCCCCCCGCCGCATCCATCAGGTCGCGCGTCACCTCGGTCTGGCCGTAGACCGTGACATGCCGACCGGTGTGCGCGGTGACGTCGATGCGGATGCGCCGGTCGCCATCGGCCAGATTGAACCCGGACTCGATGATCCCCTCGGCATCCAGCCGCGCATCGATCCCCAACCGTCGCAGCAAGTCGGTCGTCGTCCGCTCCAGCACCCCGGCGCGAATCCGCCCGAGGATATAGTCAGGCGACTGCCGCTCCACCACGACGCAGTCGATCCCCTCGGCGCGCAACAAATGCCCCAGCAGCAGCCCCGCCGGGCCCGCGCCGATAATCGCAACCCCGGTCTTCACCCGCGCAACTGCTGCTCGAGCATGTCCAGCACGCGGTAGCACGGCAGCACCTGCGCGACCGAGCTGTTCGGCTCGCGCCCCTCGCGGATTGCCGCCACGAATTCGCGGTCCTGCAATTCGATGCCGTTCATCGACACCGCCACCTTGGACACGTCGATCTGCTCCTCCTTGCCCGTGAACAGATCGTCGTAACGCGCCAGATAGGTGCCATTGTCGCAGATATAGCGGAAGAAAGTACCCAGCGGCCCGTCATTGTTGAAACTGAGCGACAGCGTGCAGATCGCCCCGCTCTCGGCCTTCAGTTGGATCGACATGTCCATCGCGATGCCGAGTTCGGGATGGATCGGCCCCTCGATCGCATTGGCCTTGACGATCGGCCCGGCCTGATAGGCGAACAGATCGACCGTGTGCGCCGCGTGATGCCACAGCAGATGGTCGGTCCACGACCGCGCCTCGCCCTTGGCGTTCATGTTCTTGCGGCGGAAGAAATAGGTCTGCACGTCCATCTGCTGGATGTTCAACTCGCCCGCTGTGATCCGATCGTGCAGCATCTGATGCGACGGATTGAAGCGCCGCGTGTGGCCGACCATGCAGACCAGGCCGGTCTCCTGCTGCTTGGCGAGCACCGCCTCGGCATCGGCCAGGCTGTCGGCAAGCGGGATTTCGACCTGCACATGCTTGCCCGCGTCCATGCACTGGATCGCCTGCGCCGCGTGCATCTGCGTCGGCGTGCACAGGATCACGGCGTCCACGTCATCGCGCGCCAGGCTCTCGGCCAGATCGGTCGTCGCATGGCCAATGCCATATTTGTCGGCAATCGCCTGCGTTGGCTCCAGCCGTCGCCCCACCAGCGAGACGACTTCGACGCCGTCGATCAGCTTCAATCCATCGAGATGCCTTTCACCAAAGGCACCTGCGCCTGCGAGGGCGATTTTCATGGCGTCACTCCAATATCAAAATTGTCACCCCAGCGAAGGCTGGGGTCTGGTGGTAAAGGTCGCGCCCGTCGCCGCTTGAGACCCCAGCCTGCACTGGGGTGACGGTCGGGGCGGGGGGCAACTCAGCCCGCAGGCTCCAGCACGATATGCCCGATCGCCGTATTGCTGCACGGAATGTGGTAATGCCGGTGCAGCCGCTTGACGCTCTTGCCCAGCGCCCCGCGCATGATCAGCCACATCACCATTTCGATGCCTTCGCTGCCGGTTTCGCGAAGATATTCGATGTGCGGGATGCGCCGGACATCGTCATTGTCCGATTCTAGCAGGTCGAGAAAGTGATTGTCCCATTCGCGGTTCAGCAACCCCGCACGCGGCCCCTGCAACTGGTGGCTCATCCCGCCCGTGCCCCAGATCTGCACGTTCAGATCCTCCGGGAAGCTCTCCACCGCGCGCGCGATCGCCTCGCCCAGCGCCCAGCAGCGATTGCCCGACGGCACCGGATAGGTGACGACGTTAACCGCCAGCGGCACGACCTTGACCGGCCACGCCTCGGGCTGGCCGAACATCATGCTCAACGGCACGGTCAGCCCGTGATCGACGTCCATCTCGTTGATGATCGTCATGTCGAATTCGTCGAGGATCAGGCTCTGCGCAATGTGCCAGGCGAGATCGGGATGCCCCTCGACATCGGGCACCGGGCGCGGGCCCCAGCCTTCGTCGGCGGATGTGTAGCGCTCGCCGCAACCGATCGCGAAAGTCGGGATGATCTTCATGTCGAAGGCCGAGGCATGGTCGTTGAAGACCAGGATGACGACGTCGGGTTTGGTCTCCTTCTCCCACGCCTTGGTCCATTCATAGCCCTGGAAGATCGGGCCGAAATAGTCGTCGCCGGTCTTGCCCTGATCGACCGCCACGCCCAGCAGCGGCACATGGCTGGACCCGACGCCTGCGGTGATGCGTGCCATGTCAGTTCTTTCCGGTTGGGGATTGAGCGGACGCAGCGGCGGCGTTCGCCTTGATCGACCGATTGCCCTCGGGCGGGCGACCGCCGTTCAGCATCATCTCGCGATATTCGGGGAAAGTCATGTCGGTCATGGTGGAGACGGCTTCGGCAAAGCTCATCCCGTCGGTCGAAAACACCTTGGCCAGGAAATAGACATTGCCGCCCAGATCCAGGCAGCGATTGTAATCGCGCGCCAGGATCGCCTCCTTCTGCTCGTCCGATATCGGCCAGCGGTCGAGATAGGCGCGCTCGTCGGCCTTCCACGCCGCGCGGTTTTCCGGCTGCATCAGGCTCATCGCGAACTGGTTGAGGTGATATCCCTGCCGCGCGCGCGTCGCGGTGAACACGCGCGTGCCGGGAATGTCCTCGAACTCCGCCAGATAGGCGTGGATGTCGCGGGGTTGGGTCATTGCTCTTTCTCCGTCATGCCGGATATGTTCCGGCATCCACCGTGCCGCGCGCCAACCGGCCGCAAAGTGCGCGGCACGGTGGACCCCGGAACAGGTCCGGGGTGACGATTGGAAGAGCGTTGCGTGTACCGCATCACAATCCTCGCGCCTTCAACTTCGCGTCGAGCCGGGGAAGACGCGGCGGGCATTGCCTTCGAAAATGGCGTGGCGCTGCTCCGGGGTGATCGGCAGCGCATCGACGTAGCGCTTGGTGTCGTCGAAATACTGCCCGGTCTGCGGGTCGATGCCGCGCACCGCGCCGACCATCTCGCTGCCGAACAGGATGTTCTTGGTGTCGATCACTTCGGCCAACAGGTCGATGCCCGGCTGGTGATAGACGCAGGTATCGAAATACACATTGTTCATCACATGCGTCGCCAGCTCGGGCTGCTTCAGCATGTCGGCGAGACCGCGATAGCGCCCCCAATGATACGGCACCGCCCCGCCGCCATGCGGGATGATGAAGCGTAAGCTCGGGAAATCGGCGAACAGATTGCCCTGGATCAACTGCATGAAGGCGATCGTATCGGCGGCGATGTAATAGGCACCCGTGGCGTGCAGCCCCGGATTGCAACTGCCCGACACGTGGATCATCGCCGGCGCGTCGAGTTCGACCATCTTCTCGTAAAAGGGATACCAGAAGCGGTCGGTCAGCGGCGGCGCAGTGAAATGCCCGCCACCCGGATCGGGGTTGAGATTGCAGCCGATAAAGCCGCGCTCGGTCACGCAGCGTTCCAGTTCGGCGATCGACCCGGCAAGATCGGCCTTCGGGTTCTGCGGCAACATGCACACGCCGACGAAGGTCTCGGGGTAGAGATCGACCACGCGCGCGATCAAATCGTTCGAATTGCGCGCCCAAGCCAGCGCCACGCTCTCGTCGCCGACATGCGGCGCCATCGTGGATGCGCGCGGGGAGAAGATCGTCATGTCCGCGCCGCGCTCTTTCAACAGCTTCAGCTGGTTCGCCTCGATCGTCTCGCGGATCTGGTCGTCGGAGATATCGGGGTAGGGCGGGGGTGTCTCGCCCGCCTTGAACGCCGCCTTCTGCGCATCGCGCCAGCCGTCATGCTCCGGTGGGGCGGTGGTATAATGGCCGTGGCAGTCGATGATCAGGGTCACGCGTTTATCCCACTCTCCGTCACCCCAGCGAAGGCTGGGGTCTTTTCGTTATCGGGCGAACCTTTGCGGCTTGAGGCCCCAGCCTGCGCTGGGGCGACGGAAAGGGCGGCGAGCTTCGCCGACAGGGTCGGGGCAGGGTTGAGACCCATCGCGCCGATCGCGCGCTGCCGCGCCACCGTGCCGCGCGTCATCGCGGAGCCGGTGCCGAGCGCATCGAGCGTCTTGACCACTTCCTCCATCTCCGCCGCGCGGCGCAGGCCGTGCAGCATCATCCGGTCGAGATTGTAATCGGCCTTCTCCGCCCAATCGACGCCGGGCCAGCTCACATTCAGCGCTGCGACCGCTTCGTCGCGGATGCCGGCGGCCTCGGCGGCCAGAATCCATTCGGCGGTCAGCGCCTCCAGACCCTTTACCATCACCGATCGCACCATCTTGATCGTCGAGGCCGCACCTACACCACCCGCCACGATCCGGATGTTGGTGAACCCAAACGCGGTCAGCGCCGCCGCGCCCGCTTCGGCATCGGGTCCGCTCACCAGCAACGGCACGGCCAGCCGGGCAGGGTGGACCGGCGCCAACACCGCGACGTCGACATAGCGACCACCCGCTTCGTGGATCACGGCGGCGGCGGCGCGCTTCGTGTCGGGGGCGACGCTGTTCATGTCGAGCCACAATGCCTGGCGCTCAATATGCGGCGCAGCCGCGGTCGCGGCGGCCAAGGCTTGGTCGGCGGTGACCAGCGACAGGATCACCGAAGCATCCGCTACCGCGTCGGCGACGGTGTCACAGGCGTGCACGCCCGCATTCTCGAAATCCGCCAGTTTCGCCGCGCGCGCTCCGGCATCGTCGGTCTTGCGGTCGTACCCGCGCGCCGCCCCGCCATCCGCAAACGCCATCGCGGCCTCGCCAAATCCGATGAAGACAGCGTCGTTTTTCACCCCGAAATCGTAACTTCGAACACCCATTGTTCCAAATTGGATTGTCGGATCGGCTATTTGATTTCCTGAATTCTGGTGTGCTCTGCCGCCTGTTCGATCAAGGCGACGAAACGCGCCTGTGCGGCGGTCGGGCGCCAGCCGACCCGCGTCGTGATGCCGATCGTGCGGACGCCATGTTCGAGCGGCGGGCCGATCGCGGTCAGGATGCCGCTTTCGATTTCCAGCGCGACCTGATCGGGCGAGAGCAGGATCAGCGCATCGCTTTCGCGCAGCACACCGCGGATCACCATCACCGATCCGCATTCGATCGGCGCGTCGGGGCGGTGGCGCCCAACGAACAGCGCATCCCAGTGCGCGCGCAAAGGCGTATCCTCCTGGCCGACGATCCAGCGATATTTCGACAGCGCGTCGAGCGTGGGATTCGCCACGCTGGCCAGCGGGTGGCCAGCACGGCCGATCACGACGAGCCGATCGGCAAACAGCGCGCGCTGTTCAAGTCCCTCGGGCGTCTCGTCGCGCAGCGCGCCGATCATCAGGTCGATCACCCCGTCGCGCAGCGGCTCGACCAGTTCGCGCCACGATCCTTCCGCGACGTCGACCAGCGCGCGGGGCGTTCCGCCGACGAACGCCGCGATCGCGTGCGGCAGGATCAGCGCGCGCGACAGCGGCATCGCCCCGATCGCGATCCGACCGCTATCCGTCGTGCCCGACAGTTCGACGATCCCGGCCTCGATCTCGCGCGCGGCAAGGCGGATTCCGCGCGCCAGGCGTCGCCCGGCTGCGGTCAGCGTGACGCCGCGCCCGCGCCGTTCGGCAAGCGCAATCCCGCCAATCTGCTCCAGATCGCGCGCGGCGCGGTGCAGCGCCGGCTGCGACAGGCCGGTCGCGGCCGCGGCGCCGACGAAGCTGCCCGCATCGGCCAGCGCGAGGAACGCGTGAAGCTGGCTCGCGGTCATCAGATGCTCGGGCCGGGCGAAGCCGCGCGCGCTGCGCCGCGCGGTCGCGATCGTCAGATGCTCCAGCGCCGCCGTGGCGCGGCCTGCCATCACCAGCCCCGCCTCGGTCGGCGTGACCCCGTCGGGTCGCCGCACGAACAGCGCGGTGCCCAATTGCCGCTCCAGCTTCGCCAGCCCCTGCGTCAACGCCGGCTGCGAAAGGTTCACCGCCTGCGCCGCGGCGTTCATGCTCCCATGCGCCACGATCGCGGACAACGCCCGCAAATGCCGAAGGTTAAGGTCAAACGCTCGAGTCATGCCCCGGACATAGCAAATTCTTATCGCCCATACGCAGAACCAATTATGATCCCCCCACCCCCTCGCCTAGGCGCAAACTCACAAAATCGGAGTGATCGCATGGCCGGACGTGTGGTGCGCAATATCGAACGGGCTGATGCCGCGGTGATCGACGGGCTGGGTGCATGCGGGGTCGCTACCGTGCACGAAGCGCAAGGGCGGATCGGCCTGCTCGGTAGCCGCTTGCGGCCGATCTATCCCGGCGCGCGGGTCGCCGGATCGGCTGTTACCATCTCTGCTCCTCCGGGCGACAACTGGATGATCCATGTCGCGATCGAACAACTGCAGGCGGGTGATATCCTCGTGCTCGCGCCGACATCGCCGTGTGAGGACGGCTATTTCGGCGACTTGCTCGCTACCTCGGCGCAGGCGCGCGGGTGTCGCGGGCTGGTGATCGACGCAGGCGTGCGCGACGTGCGCGACCTGACGCAGATGGGATTTCCGGTCTGGTCGAAGGCGGTGTTCGCGCAAGGGACAATCAAGGTGACGCTGGGATCGGTCAACGTGCCGATCGTGTGTGCGGGCGTGGCCATCGAGGCGGGCGACGTGATCGTTGCGGACGATGATGGTGTGTGCGTGGTCAAGCGCGCGGAGGCGGTTAGCGTGCTCCAGGCCGCGCAGGAGCGTGAGGCGAAAGAAGAGGACAAGCGCCGGCGCCTCGCCGCGGGCGAACTGGGCCTCGACATTTACGACATGCGCGGCAAGCTCTCGGCACTCGGGCTGACCTATGAGTGAAGGCGTCGCGTGCATGTGGATGCGCGGGGGTACCTCCAAGGGGGCCTTCTTCCGTGCCGAGGATTTGCCGAGCGATGCGGCTGCGCGTGACGCTTTCCTGCTGCGGATCATGGGATCGCCCGACCCACGCCAGATCGACGGGATGGGCGGTGCCGATCCGCTGACCTCCAAGGTCGCGGTGGTTTCGAAATCGGCGCGCGATGGGGTCGATGTCGACTATCTCTTTCTGCAAGTCTTCGTCGATCAAGCGATCGTCAGCGACAGCCAGAATTGCGGTAATATGCTGGCAGGCGTCGGACCGTTTGCGATTGAGCGCGGCCTCGTCCCGGCGACGGGTGACGAGACGCGCGTCGCGATCTTCATGGCCAATACCGGCCAGGTGGCGGTCGCTACGATCTCGACGCCTGGCGGCATCCCGAGTTACGACGGTGGTGCGAGGATCGACGGCGTACCCGGTAGTGCTGCGCCGGTCCCGCTCGAATTCCGTGATACCGCCGGATCGTCCTGCGGTGCGCTGCTGCCGACCGGTAACGCCGTCGATACGATCGAGGGTGTCGCGTGCACGCTGATCGACAATGGCATGCCGTGCGTCGTGTTCAAGGCAAGCGATGTCCGCGCGACCGGCTATGAAGACCGCGATACGCTCGATGCCGATACCGAGCTCAAGGCCCGGATCGAGGCGATCCGGTTGACGGCTGGGCCCTTGATGAACCTCGGCGATGTCACCGCGAAATCGGTGCCCAAGATGATGCTCGTCGCCCCGCCTGCGCACGGCGGTGCGGTGACGGTGCGAAGCTTCATTCCGCACCGCGCACATGCCACGATCGGCGTGCTCGGTGCGGTGAGCGTGGCGACCGCCTGCCTTGTCCCCGGATCGCCCGCCGCCGAGGTGGCGGACATTCCCGACGGGAACCGCAAGACGCTGTCGGTCGAACATCCGACGGGCGAGATGACGTGTGTTCTCGAACTCGGCGCGGACGGGCAAGTCGCGAGCGCCGCCTTGCTGCGCACCGCACGCAAATTGATGGACGGGCAGGTTTTCGCATGAGCACCGACGCACAGGGCCGCATCCGGAGCTGGACGCTCGAACCTTCCGTGCCACGCTTCGTCCCGCCGCCGGGTGCGGTCGATGCGCATTGCCACGTGTTCGGCCCGGCGGATCGCTTTCCGTTCAGCCCGCTCGCTAAATATCACCCGCAGGATGCCGGGCCGGACATGTTGTTCGCCTTGCGCGACCGACTTGGCTTCGCCCGCAACGTGATCGTGCAGGCGAGCTGCCACGGCACCGATAATGCCGCGACGCTCGACGCGATCGCGCGGTCGAACGGGCGCGCGCGGGGCGTCGCAGTCGTGGATCCGGCGATCTCGGCTGCCGATCTGAACGCGCTGCATGCAGGCGGCATTCGTGGCATCCGCTTCAATTTCCTGAAGCGCTTGGTCGATAATGCGCCGAAGGACAAGTTCCTGGAGGTGGCATCGCGGCTCCCCGCCGGATGGCATGTCGTTGTCTATTTCGAGGCGGATATTCTGGAGGAAATGCGGCCCTTCCTCGCCGCGATCCCGGTGCCGATCGTGATCGACCACATGGGCCGTCCCGACGTGACGCAAGGTCCGGAGGGGGCCGACATGCGCGCGTTTCGCGGCCTGCTCGATAGCCGCGACGACATCTGGTTCAAGGCGACCTGTCCCGATCGCCTCTCGCCGCAGGGTGAGCCCTATGACGATTTCGTCGCTGCGGTCGCACCCCTGGTCAACGACTATCAGGATCGCGTGCTGTGGGGCACCGATTGGCCGCACCCCAACATGGAGCATCGCATTCCGGACGATGGCGGGCTGGTCGATATCATTCCGCGTATCGCGCCGACAGAGACGCTGCAGCATAAGCTGCTCGTCGCCAATCCCATGCGGCTGTATTGGCCCGAGGAGCTGGCGTCGGGCCAGTCCTCGTGACGCGCCCGATCGTCGTATCGCGGAGTGGCCAGCATCTGACGATCGATCTGCATTGCCATCTCGGCATTGCCGCAGCCGATGCGCTGGTGCAGCAAAGCTATCCTGGCCCGCCGCCCGGCATCCACGATTTCACCAGTGCGAAAACGGCCGAGGTCAACCGCGCGCAATTCGCCGAGATCGGGTGCAAGCTCTACGGCGTCGATACGCGGATCGCTGACATGGACCGGCTCGGCATCGACGTGCAGGCGATCTCGCCGAGCCCGGGGCAGTATTTCTATTTCACCGACCCCGAGACCGGGCGAGCGGCGGCACGGTTGGTCAATGACGGCATCGCCGCGGCCGTGGCGCAGCATCCCGATCGCCTCGTCGGCATGGGCACCGTGCCGCTGCAGGACATGGACATGGCGGTCGTCGAACTGCATCGCTGCGTCCGCGAACTCGATCTGCGCGGGATCGAGATCAGTTCCAACGTCAACGGCGTGGACCTGCACGACCTGCGCTTCCGCCCATTCTTCGCCGCCGCCGAGGAGGCTGGGGTGCTGCTCTTCCTGCACCCGCTCGGCTTCACCCACGCACACCGGATGAGCGAATTCTATTTCAACAATCTGATCGGCAATCCGCTCGAATCGACGCTCGCGGTGGGGCATCTGATCTTCGGCGGCGTGCTCGATCGCTATCCGGGCCTGCGCATCTGCGTGGCGCACGGCGGGGGGTATCTGCCGGGTTATTGGGGGCGGATGGACCACGGCTGGCGCGCCCGCGCCGATTGCAACGAGCAGTGCCGCCACGAACCGTCAAGCTATCTGCGCAAGCTTTGGTTCGACACTTTGGTGTTCGACCGGGATCAGCTCGACAGCCTGGTGCGGACACACGGCGCGGCGCGGCTGTGCATGGGCAGCGATTACCCCTTCGATATGGCCGAGCCCGATCCGGTCGGCTTCCACCACAATCTGACCGAGATGGAGCGAGCGATGATCCTTGGCGCAAACGCCGCCCAGCTCCTCGGAATTGAGGAGACGGCACAAGAAGCATAACATCTGGTGATGGATGACCATCATTAAATTCGATTTCGCTTTATGAAGCAGCGCTGCTACCCGACCCTCAGAAAAAAGAACTCTTGGGGAGGATTACGATGCGGAAGCAGTATCTTTGCGGCGTTGCGGCAGCCACGATGATGTGGGCAGTCAGCGCGCAAGCCCAGTCTCAGCCGAGCGACGCACAGCCCGCACCATCGACCGCGCCCGCCGCCGCCACACCCGAAGAAAATCAGGAAGGCCTGCAGGACATCGTCGTCACCGCGCAGCGTCGCAGTGAATCGCTGCAACGCGCCGCCATCGCTGCAACGGCGGTAACCGGCGATACGCTGGTCAATGCCGGCGTCACCGACCCGGCGCAGCTGACAAAGCTGATCCCGGCACTCACCGTCCAGCCGGTTGGCATTTCGTCGAGCTTCTTCATCCGCGGCGTCGGCGCGACCGCAATCAACTCGTTCCAGGAAAATGCCATCGCCTTCTCGGTCGGCGGCGTTTTCTATGCGCGTCCGACTGCGCCTGCCGCGACCTTCTTCGATCTCGACCGGATCGAGGTGCTGAAAGGGCCGCAGGGCACGCTCTATGGCCGCAATGCGACCGGCGGCGCGATCAACCTCATCCCCAAGCGCCCTGAGCTTGGCCGCTTCAGCGCCGATTTCAGCGCCGAATATGGCAATTACAACGCGTTCAAGACGCAGGGCGGGATCAACATCCCGATCGGCGATACGCTGGCGTTGCGCGTTGCCGGGCAGCTCGTCGATCGCAAGGGCTATCTGTCCGACGGCTATGACGACGAGAAGACGCAAGCCGTGCGCGCGACCTTGCTGTGGAAGCCGAGCGACCGCTTCTCGATGGTCTTCGCCGCCGATTATTCGCACCAGGGTGGCAAGGGTGTCGGCGCGGTGCTGGTGCCGACGCCGGTGACCCCGAACGCCCCGGCGATCAGCGACCGCATCGGTGCGGCCGATCCGCGCATCACCGCACTGCTGCAGCAACTGACCGTGTCGCAGTTCAAGTTTATCCCGCCCTTCTCGTTCCTGCCGGCCGCCGCGCTGCCGACCGCAGTCACCAATCCGGCGCTCGACGGGTTCCAGAACAACACCTTCTATGGCGGATCGGTCACCGCGAATGGCGACATGGGCTTTGCCGACCTGACGACGATCCTCGCCTATCGCAAGACCAAGCCGAACCTGCTGACCTACGCCCCGGGCTTCCCCGGTCGCTTCATCGAGGATGATGACCAGATGTCGGCCGAATTGCGGCTGACCTCCAAGAGCGACCAGGCGCTGCGCTACGTCCTGGGTGCCTTCTATTTTTACGAACAGCAGGCAGGCTATAACAATTACAACCAGGGCATCTTGGCCAATACCGAATATTTCCCGCGGCTTAAGACCGAGAGCAAAGCGGTGTTCGGGCAATTGACCTATGCGGTAACCGACACGTTCCGTATCGTCGGCGGCGGGCGCTATACACAGGAAGACAAGAGCCTGACCGGTTCGACCCGCAACACCAGCTTCTTCGTGCCCAACCCGCCGTCAGTGCCGATCAGCGGCAATCTGAGCTTCGGGAAATTCACTTGGAAGGCGGGCGTCGAATGGGATGTCGCGCCGCGTTCGCTGATCTATGCGAACGTCTCGACCGGCTTCAAGGCAGGCGGTTTCTACCCCTCAGCGGGCCGCAATACTTATGCGCCGGAGACGCTGACCGCGTACACGTTGGGCTCCAAGAACCGCTTCTTCAACAACACGCTGCAGGTCAATCTCGAGGCGTTCTACTGGCAGTATAAGGACCAGCAGATCAGCTATGTCGGGCCGATCGAGGCGACGCCTGGCAACTTCGCGCAAGCCGGCGTGACGGTGAACGCCGGGCGCGCGCGCATGTATGGTGCGGAGGCGGAAGTCGTGTTCCAGCCGACGCGCAACGACACGCTCGGTGCGACGGTGCAATATCTCAACTCGCGCTATTCGAGCCTGGTCTATAACGCGATTTCGTCGAGCGGCGCGCCGCTGGTGACGTCGTGCGCCGTCCGGCCCGACACGCGCGTCGCGACGCCGCCGACGCGGCTGTTCATTGTGGATTGCTCGGGCAAGCCCGGCGTCAATGCGCCGGAACTGACGCTCAATCTCAACTATGAGCACCGCTTCGAGCTCGGCAACGATTACACGCTCACAGCGGGTGCGCGCAGCCGGATCGAGACGTCGAGCTGGCTTAACCTCGACTATCTCGATTATCAGAAGCGTGGTTCGTCGACGACGTCGGATGCGTACATCACGCTGACGGCGCCGCAGGCGCGCTGGACGCTCACTGGCTTCGTCAACAATTTCGAGAATAGCACGGTGTTCGCAGGCGGCCTGACGCGGCCGATCACCAACACGACGATCCTGACGCTGCGCCCGCCGCGGACGTACGGCGCGCGTGTCGGCTTCCACTTTTGAGCGCTGACGCAAGCGAGTTCCGCCGCGGCTGGCCAACGGTGCTTGCCGCGGCGGCCGGGGTCGGGCTCGGCATTGCCGGGCTGCTGACCTATACGGCGGGCATCTTCGCCAAGGATCTCGGCGTCGCGATCGGGTTGAGCCGCACCGCGCTCGGCGGGGCGTTCTTCCTGTCGACCGTCACGCTGGCGCTGGCCTTGCCGCTGGTCGGATGGGCGGTCGATCGCTTCGGCCCGCGCTGGCCCGCGATTTTCGGGTCGGCGTCGCTGTCGGTCGGATTCCTGCTGCTCGGCACCGCGGTCGCTTCGGTACCAGCCTATATCGCGATCATGGCGGGGATCGGCTTTTTCGCCGCCTGCTCAGCCCCGGTCGCCCATACCCGCGCGGTCAACGCGGTGTTCGATCGATCGCGCGGGCTGGCGCTCGGGTTCACGCAATTGGGAATCGGCATCGCTGCGATGGTCGTGCCGCCCGTGCTCGCCGCGATCGTGGCGACGCGTGGATGGCAGGCGGGCTATCTCGCGCTCAGCGTCGTGGCGCTGCTCGGGATCGTACCCGCCCTGACGCTGCCGACTGGTCCACCGCTCGCACGCCGCAACACCGAAGTTGCACCGCCTAACGAGATGCGTTCGCCGACCTTCATCCTGCTGCTGTTGTCGTTCGGGATGATGGCGCTCGCCTTTGCCGGTCTGCTGCCGCATTTCGTGCCGATGCTGCGCGATGGCGGGATGGACCCGCGATCCGCCGGAGCGCTGGCCGGGGTGATCGGTGCTTCGGTGATCGTCAGCCGCGTGGTGGTCGGCTGGCTCGCCGACCGGATCGACGCCCCGCGCATCGCCGCGACGTGCTGCGCGCTCTGCGCTCTCGGATGTCTGGCGCTGGCGTGGCAGGGTGCCGCGCTCGCCTGGGTCGGCGCGATCGCGCTCGGCACGGCGATGGGATCGGAGGCGGATCTGATCGGGTTCCTGACGGCGCGTTATTTCGGCATGGCCAATTATGGTCGGCTCTATGCCGTGCAATATGCCAGCTTCATGCTGATGGCGGGGCTCAGCCCGTTATGGGTCGGCGCGCTGGCGGATTATACCGGCGGCTATCGCGCGCCGCTGCTGGTGACGGCGGCGGGATTGGTGGTCGCGATTGTCCTGTTCGTGTGTCTTCCGCGAACTCAGCCGGCGTGAACCTCGGGGAGAGGCGCACCATCGACCAGCCGCGGTAGCGCCTCGGTCAGCACGAACAGGATGCGCGCCGGTTTGTCGGCCGAGGGATTGCGCCAGGCGTGGATCGTGCCGCGCTGGACAACCACGTCGCCGGGGCCGAGCCTGGTGACCGCGCCATCGTCAAGCTCCAGCTCGACCGTGCCGGACATGATCACCCCGTAATCCAGGCTGTTCGAGCGATGCATCGGCGAAACCCCGCCGGGCAGCATATCGACGATCCGTACGACCGATCCGCCGTGCAGCGTAAGTCCGGCGGGGCGCGTCCGCCCATCGGTATCGTCATTGTTATCGACCGGCAGCGTCGGGCTGGTCCAGATCAGTGCAAAAGCCGCATCGCCCGAAGGGATGGGCGTTGGAGTCAGTTGCTCATCGATCGTGACGACCGCACGTCCGGCGGCGTCATGCCCGGTGACGACGCGGCGGAACGGGCTGGTCATCCGAGATCCTCCAAAGCGTGGGTGACGAGCCGGTCGATATCGCCGTCATGCGCGAAACCGAGCGCGTCAGCGGTCGGGGTGCTGAGCGGTGGATAGCTGCCGAACGCGTGCTCGATCGCAGGATCTGATGCGTACTCGACCCGCATTGCGCGTGCGGTGTGTCGGGTCAGCGCTGCGACCAGATCGGCCATCTCGACCCGCAGTGCGGGCAGCGTGACCGCCGCCCCGTCCGGCTCATCCGCGCCGCCGCGCTCCAGCGCATGGACGATGTTCTCTGCCGCACAGCGGACCGACATCAGCCAACTCGTCGCGCTTGCCGAAACGGGAAGCGCGATCGGCGTGCCGTCGCGCGCCGCGCGGAACAGGTCGCTCAGAAATGCGGATTTGAGGCCGGCGCCATCCCCCGGCCGTGCGACCAGGCCGGGCAAGCGCAGCGCGATCGGATCGAGGTCGCCCCGGCGCTTGAGCGTCGCAAGCCACGCCTCGATCAGCGCCTTATGCCCACCATAAAGCATCGCCGGACGCAGCGGCGTTGCGTCATCGACATGGTCGCGCTCGGCGACGTCGCTGAACACCGCGATGCTGCTGGCATAGACGAACCGCCGCACCCCGTGGCGGACGGCGGCGTCGGCGAGCGCTTGCGTCGCCTCGACGTTGATGCGCCAGCCGCGCTGTGGATCGGCCTCGCACGCCCCGCCGGGCAGCGTCGCCAGGTGAATCACCGCATCGCTCGGCGTTGCAAACAAGCTTGCTAGGGTCTCCGGGTCTGCAAGATCGCCGACCATCGCCTCGGCGGCGGGGCCGGGGACAAGGTCGGTTGCCATCACGTCATGCCGCGCCGTGAGCCGGGCAACGACCTGCTGCCCCAGAAACCCCGCCGCGCCCGTGACGATGACGCGCATCGGCGGCGTCAGGCCTGCACGACGCGCTGGTCGATCGCCCCGAACAGGGGGCCGCCGTCGAGGCTGCGCGCCTCCATCCGCACGCGATCCCCGAAGCGCAGGAACTCGGTGATCGGCCTGCCCTGCTCGATCATCTCGATCCCGCGCCGTTCGGACACGCAGGTCGATCCAGCGGTTCGATAGTCCTCGTTCGATACGGTGCCGGACCCGATGATCGTGCCGGCCGGCAGTGAGCGCGTCCGCGCCGCGTGCGCGATCAGGTCATGGAACCCGAACGCCATCTCGCGACCATTCGGGTGGCCGAAGTGCGCCCCATTCCACGTCACAGTCAGCGGCAGGCAGACGCGGCCATCCTGCCATGCCTCGCCCAGCGCATCGGGTGTCACCGCAACCGGCGCGATGCTGCACGCTGGCTTGGCCTGAATCCAGCCAAAGCCGGTCTTCATCTCAACGGGCGCCAGCGTGCGCAGCGACCAGTCGTTGATCTGCACGATCAGCTTGATGTGCGCCATGGCATCGGCCGCCGAAACGCCCATCGGCACGGCGTCGGTGATGATGCCGAATTCGCCCTCGAAATCGATCCCGTCCGCCTCGGTGGGGAAGGGCACATCCGCCTGCGCGCTGAAGAATTGATGCGACATGCCCTGGTACATCAGCGGCAAATCGGTTTCGATCGGCGGCATCTTGAACGCCTGCTGCATCAAAACGCCGTGGCTTGGGAAGGCCGACCCGTCGAGCCACTGCCACGCGCGTGGCAAGGGCGCGATCAGCCGGGCCGGATCGAGCGCTTCGCCGCCACCGTCTGCAAGCACGCGTGCCGTGGCATGCAGCGTATCACGGTGCGCGTCCCACGCGTCGAGCAACTGCTGCAAGGTCGCGCTCGGGCCATAGGCGTATCGCGCATGATCGGCGGACACCAGGACCAGACGCCCGTCCGGGCTGCCATCGTGCAGGGTCGCGAGCATCATCGAATCTCTCCTTGCGGCACAGTCACTCGTCGAAGATCGCGACGGCGCGCGTCCAGCCTGCCGACGCGCCCTTGATCTTGTGCGGGAAGCAACTGACGGTGAAGCCGTGCGGCGGCAGCGTTTCGAGATTGGTCAGCTTTTCGAGGTGGCAATATCCGATGTCGCGCCCCGCCTTATGCCCTTCCCAGATCAGCGAAGTGTCGCCCGTCTCCGCCACGCGCTTCGCGGTATAGCTGAACGGCGCGTCCCAGCTCCACGCATCGGTGCCCGTCACTCGCACGCCGCGTGAGGTGAGGTACATCGTCGCCTCATACCCCATGCCGCATCCGGCATTGAGAAAGTCCGGGCCGCCAAGCGCCGCGCCAGCGCGGGTGTTGACCAGCACGATGTCGAGCGGTTGCAGATCATGCCGGATCCGCGCGAGTTCGGCCTCCACATCGGCGGCGGTCACGACATAGCCATCGTCGAACCCCCGAAAATCGAGCTTCACGCCGGGGCGAAAGCACCAGTCGAGCGGCACTTCGTCGATCGCGATCGCGCGCGCGCCGCCGTCCATCGTCGGATGATAATGCCATGGCGCATCCAGATGCGTGCCGTTGTGCGTCGTCAGTGTCACCGTCTCCGCCGCGCCGAAGCCGAGGCCGCCGGGCAACTGCTCGGCGGTCAGCCCGGGGAAGAACGGCTGCATCTCTGCAACCGTCTCGAGATGGGTCTGATACGTGATCTTCGGTCGCATGAACGGTGGGTCGGCGACCGTTTCATTGTCCAGGGTGATCGACAAATCGACGAAGCGGCGAGTCGGGGGCAGCGAGTCATGGGCGGTTCCGGATTGGGGCGGTCATCGCGCGGTGAACGGCATAAGGCGTTACCACGGCGGAGAGAATGGCGGCGAAGGCGATCTTGATCCCGAGCGCCGGGGCCGCGGGCACGCTCGCGACATGCGAGAAGACCAGCCACGCGCCGCCCCCCGCGACGATCACCGAGCCGATCGCCAACAGGAACGCGCGGACGATGACCGGGGCAATGGCGGTCCCGCTACCCCGCCGGATCAACAGGCTCGGAATAAGCGTGCCCATCAGCGCGACGAAGAACGCCTGCGGTAAAAAGTCCGCCCCGAACGCCCCGCCCGGGATCGGCGCGCTCAGCCCGAACACCGCGAAAAAGAACCCGATCGTGATCGCCACATTGATGACGATGCTCACCACGGCTTCGCGCAGGAGGACGCGGGCGTTCACCCGGTCCGCCCGCCAAGCTTCTCCGCGAACCAGTCTGCGATGTAATCGCGGCCGAAGCTCATATTGTCGGCCCCGACATGCTCCACACCGCCCTCGCGCGGGGTGAAGATCTTCAACTCGCGCTCGGCGCTGTTGGTAAGCTGGTCATACGCCTGATGCGCGTAATCGAGCGCGATCTGCCGGTCCTTCTCGCCATGTGTGACGAGGAAGGGGACGGTGATCCGCTCCATCACGCCGTCGAGCGTCATGCCTTTCGATTTCTCCAGGAAATCGTCCATGTCCTTGGCACCGAACACCCAGTGCACATGGCCCCAATAATGCGGCACGGGGTTTTCGCCCTCGCGGCGCAGGCGCTTGTGCTGGACTTCGGCCCAATTGTGGTTTGCCCCCCAGACCGCACCCGCGGCAAAACGCGGTTCGAACGCGACAGCACGTGGCGCGAAATAGCCGCCGAGCGAAATGCCGGTCATGCCGAGCCGGGCCGGATCGACGAACGGCTGCGTCTCCGCCCAGTCGAGCCATTTCGAGGCCCAGCGTTCGGATTCGTGCGTGACGGGCAGATCGTGCAACCTGATCGCTTCGCCGGTGCCGGGTTGATCGACGCTCAGCGTAGAGATGCCGCGCTTGGCCAGCGCATCGGGCAGCCAAGAGAAATACAGCAGCTCCTTGGTGCTATCGAGCCCGTTGCAATAGACGACCAGCGGGGCAGGGCCGTTCACGCCCTCGGCGCGCGTCAGCAACGCGGTAAGCTCCGCGCCCTCGTAGGGAATGACGACGCGTTCGACATTGTCGCCCGCCATCCGCGTGCCGTTGGCAAAGGTCTCGAGCGCCTTGGCATAGGTTTCCTGCCGCCCGGCCGATCCATGCGCCTGCATCCGCTCCGCCACGCCAAAATACAGCGCCGCACGCTTCAGCTTCTCTCCTGCGGAGAACCGCCGTCCCTTGGCTTCATCCTCGCGCGCAAGCTCGACCAGACGATCGCCCATCTTGGCCCATTCGCGCATGAAGGCTGGCGTGCCGACCTCCTCGCCGCGCTCCATCGCCTCGCGCAGCGGTTGGCACATGTCGACGATCTCGCCGATCCGTCCGCCACTTTCCAGCGCGATCGCGACGCTCAGGTTCCAGATATAGTTCGGGAAATATTCGAACAAAGCCATTGGATCAGGCCTCGACCGGCACGAACAGGCCGACATCAGCATGCGGGTGCGGCATGGTCTGCGGGCCGCCGACGCCGATGCCCCACTGATCCATGACCTTCGGGCCCGGATCATGCACCTTGGCCTCATGCGCCTCGAAATCGACCTCTTCGACCTCCGACGTGTATTCGACGGCAAAGCCGCCGGGCGTGGTGAAGTAGCTGAAGGTGTTGTTGCCCGCGGTATGCCGCCCCGGGCCCCAGCGGATGTCGGTGCCGCTATGCTTCAACCGCTGGATGCCGCGCATCATGTCGTCGACCGTCAGCATGTCGTACGCGACATGGTTCAGGCAAGGCGGTCCGGGCAGCACCGCGAGCCGGTGATGCACGGTGTTGCAGCGCAGGAAGCACATGAAGTCGCCGAGCCAGTCCGACACCTTGAAGCCGAGCACGTCGACGAAGAATTGCACCATCGCCTTATGATCGGGCGAGTGCAGCACGATGTGGCTGATCTTCTGCGGGATCCCGTCCCAGCGGGCGAGCTGGCGAGAGGGGCCGCGCGCAACGTCGCTCGACACTTCGAACGGCAGGCCGTCAGGCGAGAAGAAGCGGAAGCCGTACCCGCCGCCGAGCGTCTGAAGCTCCTGCGGGGCAAAGATGATCTTGCAGCCGGCTGCGACGACCTTGTCGTGCAGCGCTTCCACCTCCGCGTGGGTGGCGGCGGCCAGTGCGATCACGTCGATCCGCTGTTCCTCGGCCTGGCGCAGGCGCACGACATGGTGTTCGTCATGCCCTTCGCACGCGAAATAGACCATCCCGTCCTGCGTGCCGACTTCGCGCAACTTCCAGGCGTCGCGGTAGAAATTGCGCTCCGCCTCAAGGTCGGAAACGCCGTAGCCGACGTACCGGATTTCATTCACTCGTGCCATGTGATCTCTCCCGGCCGATCAGATCGGCTGTGCTACGATTTGGAACATTTCGGACGTGGCGGCAGCCTGGTCGACGCGCTCGCCCGCAACTTGCGCTGAGCAGATCGCGACCGATGCATCGACGATGTAGCGGCACCGCTCGACGCGCCGCGCATGGAAGGCGGTGAAGGCCGCCTCCGGATCGTCATGCCGCGATATCTCTTCGGCCAGCACAAGGCTGTCCTCGATCGCCATGCCCGCCCCTTGCCCCAGATGTGGGGTGGTGGCGTGCACCGCGTCGCCGAGCAATGCGATCCGGCCACGATGCCACGGCCCGTCGAGGAACAGCGTCTCGAGCGGCTTGTAGACGACCTCTGCATCGTCGGTGATCTGTTCCGCCAGCGCCTGGATTTGCGGCGCGGGCACGCCACGCAATTTGTCGCGCATCGCCGCCGCGATGCCCTCGCGCGGATAGCGCGGATTGCCGGGCTCCGGCGTCGTCACATACATGTACATTTGTGTCGGCGAGGTCGGTACCAGCCCGACGCCGGTCGGACCCTCGAACACGGCAATGGCGCTTTCATCTCCGGTGCGCGGGAAATTGTAGCGCCACACGCCCTGGCCGACGAAGCGCGGCTGCGGCACGTCCGGGAACAGCATCGCGCGCGTCTCGGAATAGAGACCGTCGGCTGCCACGACCATGTCGTAGCGGCCAGTGCTGCCGTCCGAAAAGCGTGCGTCCACGCCCGCGCCGTCATCGTTCAACTCGGTCGCCGTTACGCCCAGCCGCACCGTGGCCCCCGCCGCCTTGGTGCGATCCCCCAGCACCTTGTGCAGCGCGGGCCGCCCGATGCCGATATTGGCGGGATAATCCTCGACCAGCTTGGGGGTGGGGACGCTCGCCACTTTCTGTCCGGTCGGGATGTAGATGTCGACTCGGTCGAACGCGCAGCCCGCATCGAGATAATCGTCGAGAATGCCGAGCTGTGCGACCGCGCGGATCACGTTTGCCTGTTGGATGATGCCGACGCCGTAGACCGACCAATCCGGATCGCGCTCGATCACGTCCACGTCATGGCCACGCTGACGCAGCGCGATAGCCGAGGTCAAACCGCCGATGCCTCCGCCGATCACCAGGATCCGCGCCATACTCTCTCCACCTTTTTATCTTCGCTGAGCGCATGATAGAGGTGGGGCCGAGCATGCAGAAGTTTATTGTTCTGATCGATATCCATCAATATTGTTGATGCGAGGTGATCCTGTCTGGCTCATATGGCGCAGCACGTCGATCAACCAGCGCAGCCCGGCATCGGTCGCGCGGGTCGGATGGAACTGCACGAGTTCCTTGAGCGGCGGCATGTCGATCGGTAACGGCTGGACGGCCAGCGGCAACCCCGGCAGGAATGTCGCGGCCAGCCGTTCCTGCAGCACCGCGATGCGGCTTGTCCCCACCACCAGGCGCGGCGTCGACGAGAAGGCGGTGGTCGTCACCTCGATCCGGCGACGGCTGGCATAGGCCTCCAGATGCCGCTCTGCGAAAGAAAGTTCGCGTTCCATTCCGATGCGGACCGCGACATGTCCCAGTTCGAAAAATCGATCGACGTCGATCGGCTGGTGCATCGCCGGGTTCCCGCTCCAGCCGACCACGACATGCCGCTCGTCGAACAGCACTTCGGTCGGCGCGCTGGGCGACAGGAACGGTTCGGGGCCGATCACCAAATCGATATCGCCGCGATCGAGCCGCTCGTGAATTTCCGGCCCGGTCGGGAACACGTCGAGCTGCACGCCGGGGGCGATGCTCTGCAGATGCGCGAGCATCGGCGCGATCAGCACGGTCAGGATATAGTCCGACGTTCCGATCGCGAAGCGCCGCTTCGACGTGGCGGGATCGAAGCTGCTCGACAGGTTGATGAAGGCCGATGCGTCGCGCATCAACTGCTTGGTCAGTGGTCGCAGCTCTTCGGCCAGCGGCGTCGGGATCATGCGGCGGCCGACGGCGAGCAGCAGGTCGTCGTCGAAATAGCGACGTAGCCGCGACAAGGCGGCGCTCAGCGCTGGCTGCGTCAGGTTCATCCGCGCCGCCGCCGCGGATACGCTGCGCTCCTCCAGCAGGACGTCGAGCGCGATGATCAGGTTAAGGTCGAGTCCCTTGAAACGCATCTATAGTCCCGTCCCGGCCATGCTGCGACGCCTGATGCACCTTCACGCACCGTTTGTCAGGCACTTGCCGGCATGGTGAGCGCGATGTGGTTCAGCGCGTGTTGATCGCATAGCGGCGGCGGGTGTCCGCGAGCGCGCGGCGCGCTTCCTCGACCGCCAGCTCCTCCGTCTTGAACAATAGATGGTCCATGACCGCGGCCAAATGCGCGCGCATAGCCAGCCGGGCACCGACGGCATCGGCGGCACGCAGCGCTTTGAGAATGGCGGCATGTTCCTCGACCACCGGGCGCACCTTGGCATCGCGCGCCTTGGCATGGAGCAGCGCGCATTCGGGCGATGTCGAACGCAAATGCCACAGATCCTCGATCGTGCGCAGGACGCCCGCGTTGCGGGTGGCGGCGGCAATCGTCAGGTGGAAATCGCGGTCCGCTTCCTCGGTCACGTCGGACTGAAGGTTCTCGGCGGCCATTGCGCGGACCAGCGCATCGAGCTTGGCGAGCTGCTCCGGCGTGATGTGCAGCGCGGCGAGCGCGGCGGCTTCGCCTTCGAACATCAGGCGTGCCTCGGTCAGCTCGAACGCGGTGATCGCAAAGGCCGGCTTCTCGCCTTGCCCAGGTAAGCGCGAGACATAGGCACCCGAGCCAAGCCGCACCTCGATGAAGCCCTGAACCTCGAGTGCGATCAGCGCCTCGCGCACCGCAGGACGGCTCGCGCCATATTCCACCGCCAGTTCGCGTTCGGCGGGAAGCCGGTCGCCGACCGCATAGGCACCCGAATTCAACTGATCGAAAAGCTTGCGGGCAATGCGCTGGTAAAGCCGGTCGTTCGAACCGGCATCCTTCAAATTCGTATCCGGGATCGGTTGATCAGCCATCGCCACTCGCATTGGATTTACCGAAATCCGGTACACATCCTGCTTATAGGGGTGGTCCAGCCCCATGAAAAGCGACGAGATCAGCGTCTGCGACGATCACCGCGGCAGGCGCTGCGCCGTGACCGCGACCGTCTGTGACAGGACCGGCTCGGTCGCCGACTTCGCAATCGCCACCGTATAGTTGCCCCGCTTGATCTGCCATTTGCCGACGGCGGTATCGTATTTCGCAAGCAGGCGCGGATCGACCGTCAGGCTGATCGTCCGGCGCTCGCCGGGGGCCAGTTCGACGCGCTTGAAGCCGAGCAGGCGTGGCTCGACGGAACCGTCGATCGATTGGAGATAGAGCTGCGGCACGTCCGCCCCCGCGCGGCTTCCCGTGTTCTGGACGGTGACGGTCGCGGTCAGCGTTTTGCCGCTGCGCACCGACAAATCCGAATAAGCGAACTGTGTGTAGCTGAGCCCGTGCCCAAAGGCATACATCGGCGTCAGTTTTTGCCGCGCGAACCAGCGATAGCCGACATCGGCGCCCTCGCGCATCGGCACGGTGACCGGCGTATTCTCAGGCGTGCCGAAGCTGTGGATCGCGGTGTACGGCAATTGCTCTACGCCTTGTGGGAAAGTGATCGGCAAGCGTCCCGACGGATTGACCTTGCCGGTCAGCACTTCGGCAATCGCTTGCGCGCCTTCCTGCCCCGGATACCAGGCGGCGACGATTGCCTTCACCTGATCGCGCCATGGCATGGTGACCGGGTTGCCGGTCTGCAGCACGACGATCGTGTTGGGATTGGCCTTGGCGACCGCTTCGACCACGGCATCTTGCCCGCGTGGCAGGGCGAGGTCGGGCGAGTCGAAGCCCTCGACCTCATATTTGTTGACGAACACGATCGCGACATCGGCCTGCGCCGCGGCTGCCGCAGCGGCGGCGGGATACAGGCCGGGGTCGAAGGAAACCTTGGCTTGCGGCGCTGCGGCAGCCAACGCATCGGTCGGCGCCCCTGCGAACCAGCGTGCCACGCGCCACGCGCCCATCTGCCCTGCGCCGCCGATCGGGTCGCTCGCCGCCCAGCCCCTGGGCGGCAGGCCTTGCGACGATCCGCCGCCGGACAGCACGCCGATTTGGGCCTTCTCGCCGATCACCGCGATCGTTCGCGCGCTGCCGGCGATTGGCAGCGCGCCGTCATTCTTGAGCAGCACGATGCCGCGTCGCGCGATTTCGAGCGCGGTGGCGGCGTGTGCTGCCATGTCGACTTTCGGTTGCTGCTTCCAATCGGTGACGCCGACCGCCTTCATCGACCGGAGAATGCGCCGTACCATGTCCGACAGGCGTGCGCGATCGAAGCTGCCATCGGCGAGCTTGGCCTTGAGCGGTGCATCGAACCACACTTGCTTGTCGATTTGTTCGCCCGATTGCTGGTCGAGGCCCTTGGCCGCGAAGTCCGCCCCGGACACCGCGCCCCAATCGCTCATCACCCAGCCCTTATAGCCCCAGTCGCGCTTGAGCACCTGGTTGAGCAGGAAGTCGTTGCCGCACGCCTTCGCGCCGTTGACGAGGTTATAGGCGCACATGATCGATCCCGGCTTGCCCGTCTCGATCGCGATCTGGAACGCGAGAAGGTCGGATTCGCGCAACGCGCCTTCATCGATCGTCGCATTCCAGGTGTGACGGTTGGTTTCGTTCGAATTGAGCGCGAAATGCTTGGCCGTGCTGATCACGCCCGCATCCTGCGCGCCCTTAATCGCCGCGCCACCCATCACGCCGGAGAGCAGCGGATCCTCCGAGATATATTCGAAATTGCGCCCGTTGCGCGGATCGCGCGCCAGATTGATGCCGCCGCCGAGCAGCACGTTGAACCCACGCGCGCGCGCCTCGTGCGCGACGATGTTGCCGCCTTGTCGGGCCAGCTCGGGGTCGAAACTCGCGCCGAGCGCGAGGCCAGCGGGCAGGGCGGTGGCGGCGTCGTTCTTGCGCACGCCGAACGGATTGGTGACGCCGAGACTCGCGTCGGTTTCGCGCAGCGACGGCACGCCCAATCGCGCCACGCCACGCACATAGCCCGCACCCGGCACGACGTCGTCCGGCCAGACCATTTTCGGGTCGCCCAGCCCCGGGATGCGCAGCGCCATGAAGCCGTGGATCAGCGAGAACCGCTCGTCATCGGTCATCTTCGCTTCGGTCTCGGCCGCCCAGCGATCGGCCTCGGCCTCGCGCTGGGATGCGGCAACCGGCCGGGGCTCGGCGCCGGCGGGTGCCTTGCCGGTCGCCGTCGAAGCGATGCAGGCCAGCACCAGCGCGCAGGCGGTGGACGTCTTCATGCGGTCTCGTCCTCAGATAGCAATTGTCTTAGCGCCGACGCGCCCGGCTCAGAAGCCGAAGCGCACCCGCACGCCACCGTAACGCTGCGCATTCCGCGAGAAGGTCTGCGCGACCAGTCCGGCGGTCCCGCCCGAGGAAATGCCCAGCGCGCTCGCATAGCGCTTGTTGAACAGATTGTTGACGAAGAACGTCACTTGCAGCCCGCCGCGATCCTTCTGGTCGAGACCGATGCTGGCGTTTGCGACGGCATAGGCCTTCTGCACCAGCGCGGGATTGCTGAAGTCGAACTTCACCGAACTCTGATAGCTCACGTCGCCGCGGATGAAGGCGTCGAACGGCATATCGGGCATCAGGATGTTGTACGTGGCACCCATGTTCGCCTTCCAGCGCGGCGCGTTGGCGAGGCGTTGCCCGGCAAGGTTCTGAAACGGCGTGGCCGATCCTGCCACTGGCAGGCAGCCCTGTGCCGCGGTCTGACCGGTATAGCATTGCGCGTTAGGATATTCGCGGATCATCGCATCGGTGAAGCTCAGCGCGCCATCGAGCGCAAACGCCTCGCTCGGCCGCGCCTGCCACTCGACCTCGACGCCGCGGGTGCGCACCTTGCCGACATTATTGAGCGTCAGCTGGATCGTCTGATCGGGCAATTGCACACCCGATTGCGCCTGGAAGTTCTTGAAATCGGTCCAGAAAGCCGCGACGTTCAGCTGGACGCGGTTGCCCAGGAAGCGGCTCTTGAAACCGACTTCATAGGCGTTCGAAGTTTCGGGTCGCACGGGCACCGCGGCGCGGGTCGGGGTGAAGCCGGTCGAGATGTCGTAGCCCTGGCCCTTATAGCCGGTCGAGAAAGAGGCATAGGCCATGACGTGCTTCGCCAGATCCTGGCGCAGCGCGATCTTGCCGGTGACGACGCTGTCGCTCGCGGCGCCGACGCATTCGACGAGGCAGGTGGCGTTGTTCGCCGGGGCCGTTGCCGGGGTCACCAGATTGAGGAAACGGCCAGAAATCTTTTCGTGGTTGAAGCGCAGGCCAGCATCGACATGCGTCGTCGCAGCGAGATCATACGAGGCTTGCGCGAACGCGGCGTAGCTCTTCGTCCCGCTGGTCGAGTTCCAGCGCGCGACGACCGGGCCCGACGGACCGCGATCGAAGGTGCGGTCGGTCTTGCCATCGGAATAATAGAGACCAGCGACATAGCTGAGCGGGCCGCCGCCCTTGGAGGCGAGGCGCACTTCCTGTGCGAACTGGCGGGCATGGAAGCCGCTTTGCGCGATGATGCCGTTGGGCAGGCCGACGACGGTGCCGACGATATAATCGAAATCCTCGATGAAGTTGAAGCGCCAGTCCTGATAGCTGGTGATCGAGATCAGATTGGCGAAACCCACATCGACCGTCACCCGACCACTGCCATTGGTCTGCAGGCTCTTGTTGAACAGCGGGCCGTTGAAAGCGGTGTAGAAGTTCGTTTCGCTGGGGGTGATCCCGGTCAGCGTCGCGGCCACCGGCGTACCGAAGATCGCGGCGCCGGTGGGCACGTTGCGGAAAGTGCGCGCGGTGCCGCGGCTTTCGGTCACGGAATGCCCCGCGATCAGATCGATCGCGACGCCCGGCAGCGGCGCAAGCGCGAAGCGGCCGCGCAGGCCATAGCTGCGATCATTGTTCAGCCGCCGACCGTCATAGATATTCTTGATGAAGCCGTCGCGATCGCCGTAGAAACCGTTGATCCGGAAACCGATTCCCTCGGTCACCGGGCCGGAAATCACCGCATCGACGCGATATTCGTCATCGGTCGTCGCCGTGCCCGTGACCGCACCGGTCAGGCGCGCACTTGGCCCCTGCGACACGATGTTGAGCGCGCCAGCCGACGCGTTCTTGCCGAACAAAGTCCCCTGCGGCCCGCGCAGCACTTCGATCCGGGCGATGTCGCTGAGACCCGAGAAAGCCTGCGCTTGCTGCAGCAGCGCGACGTCGTCGACGATCACAGCAACCGACGGCTCGATCGCGGTGGAGAAAGCAACCGTGCCGATGCCGCGCAGGTTGATCGAATTGTTGGTCGGCACCGCGCCGGTGGTGACGGTCAGGCTGGGCGCCAGGCGGGTCAGGTCGTTGACCGTCGCGACGTTGCGGTTGACCAGCGTGTCTGCGGTGATCGCGGTGACGGCGACCGGCACGTCCTGCAAATTCTGTTCGCGCTTCTGCGCGGTAACAACAATGTCTTCGAGCGTGCCGTCATCGGCTGCTGCGGTGGCCGAACCCTGTTGATCGCCGGGGCGGGCGAGCGGGTTGGCGGTGGCGGGTGCGGATGGGGTGTTGGCGGGGGCGATACTGCCCTCCTGTGCCAGTGCCGGGTGCGCCAGTGCGATGGTCGCAACGCCGCTGAGCCAAACGATACCTTTGCGCATGTCATCCTCACCCGTTAAATCGCCGCATCCGTGCGGTCTGGTCAGGCCAAATATGCCTATTGGTCTACAGTGTCAACGGGCAGGGGACTGCGCGTGCCATATCGAAAAACGGCACTGGTAAGACCGATATCTGAGTGTTATCCCGCCAGCGAGCAGGAGAGAGAACGATGATGATGGACCGTTACAAGCGGCTGATCGTCGCAGGCGCGCTGATGTCGGGCCTGGTGACCGCGGCGTATGGCCAGACCAGTCCGACCGCCCCGTCATCGGTGCCTTCGGATGGCGCAATGGCGCGCAACGTCCAAACGCTGGCAACCGGCTGGCGCTTTCATCAGGGTGACGCACCCGCCGATGTCACAACCAGTGCGTTCAACGATTCGGCCTGGGAGACGGTCAGCGTTCCGCACACATGGAACCGCGTCGGCTTCTATCGCCCCGATCCGCAAAACCACATTCACCGCGCTGAAACCGTCAACAAGGCGCAGGGGCTCGGCTGGTACCGCCAGCGCTTCGCCGCCCCGGCGGCGCTCAGCGGCAAGCGCCTCTGGCTCGAATTCGATGCCGCCAGCCGGATTGCCAGCGTATGGCTGAACGGCAAGAAGCTCGGCGACCATGCCGGGGGCTTCTCGCGCTTCCGCCTCGATGCGACCGACGCGATGCTGAAGGGCGGCGAAAACGTCCTGGTCGTGCGCACCGACAATAGCGCGCCTTCGGGCAAGGATTCCGCAACCGCCGACGTGCTGCCGCTGACCGGCGATTTCTTCGTGCACGGCGGGCTGTATCGTCCGGTTCGACTGGTGGCGGTCGATCCGGTGCATATCGATCTGGCCGATTTCGGCGGCTCGGGCGTGCTCGCGACGACGGCCAGCGCGAGCGCGAGCGCCGCGCGGATCGACGTGCGCACGCGCGTCACAAACGCCGATCGCCGCGCCACGGCGGCGCGCGTCGCGGTGAGCCTGATCGATAATGAGGGCCGCATCGCGGCATCGACGCAAACGGCTCTGAAGCTCGCGCCATCGGCGACCCAGGACGCGGCGCTGACGCTCGACGTGGCGAACCCGCACCGCTGGCAGGGCGTGGCCGATCCCTATCTCTACACGCTGTCGGTCGATGTGCTCGATGCGCGCGGTCGCCTGCTCGATCGCGTGCGCCAGCCGTTCGGCATCCGCACGATCCGGTTCGACCCCGACAAGGGCCTGTTCCTCAACGACCAGCACATCAGCCTGCGCGGGGTCGGTTATCATCAGGACCGCGAGGGCAAGGGCTGGGCGATCGATCCGTCGGATGTTGCCGCCGACGTGGCGATCATGCGCGAGATGGGCGTCAACGCGATCCGCCTGACGCATTATCAGCATGGCCAGACGATCCACGATCTCGCCGACCGCTACGGCCTGTTGGTGTGGGACGAAATTCCGCTGGTATCCGCCTGGACGCGGCGCGGCGAGCTCGAGCCGCGTGCGGCGCTGATCGACAATGCGCGCCAGCAGATGCGCGAATTGATCGCGCAGAACGGCAATCATCCCTCGGTCATCACCTGGGGCATCGCCAATGAAGTCGATTTCGGCAATTCCTTCCCGGCCTTCCTGACCGGCTATCCCGAGGGCAAGACGCCTGATCCGCTGCCGTTGCTGAAGACCTTGCAGGATCTGGCGCACGCCACCGACCCGAGCCGCCCGACCGCGCTCGCGACCTGTTGCGAAGGGCGCCTGTTCGACAAGGGCACCTCGATCCCTACGACGGCGGTCGCGGCCGATCTTGGCGGGGCGAACCGTTATTTCGGCTGGTATTTCGGCGCTGCGGGCGACCTCGGCCCGCATCTCGATGCGCTCCACGCGCTGCGGCCGCAGCAGCCTTTGTCGGTCACCGAATATGGCGCGGGCGGCGCGACCACGATCCATACCGACAATGTGCTGGGCGGTCCGATCGGTTCGCGCGGGCTGACCCAGCCCGAGGAATATGAAAGTTATATCCATGAGGAGGCGCTGAAGGCGCTGGACGCGCGCCCCTATCTGTGGGGCACGTTCCTGTGGAACTCGTTCGATTTCGCGACGACGATCCGCACCGAAGGCGACGCGCAGGACATCAATACCAAGGGCCTGGTCACCTATGACCGGCGCATCCGTAAGGATGCCTATTATCTCTACCAGGCGAATTGGAGCCAGACGCCGACCGTCCACATCACCGGGCGGCGCTACACCGATCGCGCGTATCGCGTCACCGACGTGCGCGTGTACAGCAATGCGGACTCGACCGATTTGCTGCTCAATGGTCGCTCGCTTGGGGCCTTACGCGATTGTCCGGAGCGGGTTTGCGTGTGGCGCGACGTTGCGCTGACCGAAGGCAGCAACACGCTGGTCGCGCGCGGCGGTTCGGTCGAGGATCGCGTCACCTGGACGCTGTCGCCCGATGCGAGCGCAAACGTGCGGATCGATGCCGGTGCGATCGTCGCCGCCCCTGCCGCGCGGCGGTTCGGATCGGACAATTTCTTCACCGGCGGCAAGGCCGGTACGCTGGTCAAGCCGGCCGATTACGGCAAGCCTGCGGTGCCAGCCGTGATTGCGGGGACGCCCGACAGCGCCGTCGCAGCGACCTACCGCGAGGGCCGTTTCAGATATGCCATTCCGCTCGCCGATGGGCGCTATACGGTCACTCTGACCTTCGTCGAACCGTCGCTGTCCGCCGGTGCGCGCGTGTTCGATGTGCGCGCCAACGGCAAGCCGATCGTAAAGGCGCTCGATATCGCGGCGGTGGCCGGTGGCGTCTCCAAAGCCTTGGTGCGCACAGCCAACGTAACGGTGCGCGGCGGCAAGCTCGATCTGTCCTTTGAGCCACGCAAGGGCGACGCGATCGTCTCGGCGATCGAAGTCACGCGATGAACTCACCGCTGGCCATTGAGGCGGCCCGCCCACGCGGCTGGCGCAGCATTCCGCTCCGCTGGCGGCTGATCGGGCTGGTTACGCTGGGCACGATCCTCAACTATCTGGCGCGCTCGACGCTGTCGGTCGCGGCACCGCAATTGAAGAGCGAATTCGGCATGACGACCGCCGATTACGCCTGGGTCGTGCTCGCCTTTCAGGGCAGCTATACTGTGATGCAGACCGTTGCGGGCGGCGTGCTCGATCTGCTTGGCACGCGGCTCGGCTTCTTCCTGTTCGCGGTGGGGTGGGCGCTTGCCAATATGGCGCATGCGCTGGCGACTGGCTGGCCGAGCCTGGCGGCGTTTCGCGCGCTGCTCGGCGCGACCGAGGCGGCGGCGATCCCGGCGGGGGCGAAGGCCGTATCCGAATGGTTCCCCCCGCGCGAACGCTCGCTCGCGACCAGCGTGTTCCAGATGGGCACCAGCGTCGGCAACATGATCGCGCCGCCGTTGGTCGCCTTCTGTATCCTGGCGTGGAACTGGCAAGCGGCGTTTATCGTCACCGGCGGGCTGAGCCTCGTCTGGGCGTTCCTATGGTTCTGGGCGTATCGCAGCCCCGCCGATCATCCGTCCTTGAGCGAAGCCGAGCGCGTGGCGATCACCGCCGCGCGCGACGAGGATGTCACCGCCAAGCCGACGACCCGGCGCGACCTGCTCAAGAGCCGCGCCTTCTGGGGTATTGCGATCCCGCGCTTTCTCGCCGAACCGGCGTGGCAGACCTTCAATTTCTTCATTCCGCTGTATCTGGTCGCAGTGTGGCAACTCGATCTGAAGAGCATCGCGCTTTGGGCGTGGATGCCGTTCCTCGCCGCCGATTTCGGCAGTCTCGCGGCGGGCGTGCTGCCGAACTGGCTGATGCGGCGCGGCATCTCGTTGGTCGCGTCGCGCAAGATCACGATGTCGGTCGGAGCTTTGTGCATGATCGGCCCGGCCTGCATCGGCCTCGCCGGATCGCCGGCAATCGCGATCCTATTATTCTGCGTCGGCGGCTTTGCGCATCAGATGCTGAGCGGGGCGCTCATCACGCTGTGCGCCGACATGTTCGACAGCCGCACGGTCGGCACCGCGAGCGGCATGGCAGGCACGTCGGCGTGGGTCGGCGGGATGCTGTTCACGTTGCTGATCGGCCAGAGCGCCGATGCCTTTGGCTACGACCCCTTGTTCGCCGCGTTGGCGGTGCTCGATCTTATCGCGGCGGCGGTGTTGTGGAGCCTCCTGCGCTCCCGCCCGCGCACGCCGCCCATCTCCCAAGAAGGCTGATACTCGTGTTGATGACTCAAACGATGCGCTGGTTCGGGCCGAACGATCCGGTGCGGCTGCGCGACATCCGTCAGGCGGGGGCGAGCGGTATCGTCACCGCGCTGCACGAGGTGCCGAACGGCGCGGTGTGGGAACGTGACGCGATCGCCGCGCGGCGGGCGATGATCGAGGCGGCCGGGCTGGAGTGGCGCGTGGTCGAAAGCCTGCCGGTGGAGGAGGGGATCAAGACGCGGTCGTCCGACTGGGACCGGCTGATCGACGATTACCGGCACAGCCTGACCAATCTGGCGGCGTGCGGGATCGATGTCGTCACCTATAACTTCATGCCGCTGCTCGATTGGACGCGCACCGATCTTGCCTGGGAACTGCCCGATGGCGCACGCGCGCTGCGCTTCGATCCGGTGGCGGTCGCCGCGTACGATCTCTTCATCCTGAAGCGACCGGATGCGGCGGACGATTATGACGATGTGACGCTCGACGCCGCTCACGCGCTGTACGCGGCGATGGACGATGCTGGGCGGACGACGCTCGAACGCACAATCATCGCCGGGCTGCCGGGTAGCGAGGAGGGCTTCACCTCCGCCCAATTCCTGCGCGCGACCGAAAGCTATGCGGAGATCGACGCCGCGCGGCTGCGCGACAACCATGTCGCGTTTCTGGAGGCGGTCTGTCCGCTTGCCGATGAGCTCGGCATCCGCCTGGTCGTCCATCCGGACGATCCGCCCTTCCCGATCTTCGGCCTGCCGCGCGTGGTGAGTACCGAGGCCGATGTCGCCGACCTCTTCGCGCGCGTACCGAACCGCTCCAACGGCCTGTGCCTGTGCACCGGGTCGTTCGGCGTGCGCGCCGACAATGATTTGCCCGGCATGGTAGATCGGCTGGGCGACCGCATCGGCTTCCTGCACCTGCGGTCGGTTCAGCGCGAGCCCGGCGGCGCGTTTCACGAGGCGGCGCATCTGGAAGGCGACGCGGGCATGGCGGCGGTGGTCGCGGCGGTGCATCGCCTGTCAGTGCGCGAACAGCGCAGCATCCCGATGCGCCCGGACCACGGGCACCAGATGCTCGACGATCTGCATCGTACCGTGAACCCGGGCTATTCGCTGCTTGGGCGGATGCGTGGGCTGGCCGAGCTGCGCGGGCTGGAGCGCGGCATTGCCTATGCGGCAGGGCTGGCCGGATAAAAAGCGCCAGTTCGCGGAACCATAGCGGCAAATCGACGTTCACGGACCCGTGAAGCCTTCCGGCCTTCGCTGGAGGCAACCTTGAAGCAACGCGACGACTGGCACCTTACCGACGAACTCGATTACGAACACGGCCGCGGCGATCCCTTCGCAGCGGCGGTTCGCGCGACGCGCATGCCGATGGTCATCACCGACCCGGCCCAGCCGGACAATCCGATCGTGTTCTGCAACGTCGCGTTCCAGGAACTGACCGGCTATGACCGTTCAGAGATCATCGGCCGCAATTGCCGCTTCCTGCAGGGCCCCAACAGTGACCGTACGGCGATCGCCAAGGTGCGCGAAGCGATCCAGGCGGGCCATGACGTCGATGTCGATCTGCTCAATTATCGCAAGGATGGTTCAACCTTTTGGAACGCGCTCTACATGTCGCCGGTGCGCGACAAGCACGGCGTGGTGCGGTTCTTCTTCGCTTCACAGCTCGACGTGAGCGAGCGTGTCGAGGCGCAGAACATCATCAACGACCAGAAGATTTTGGTCGAACGCGAAGTGGCGCGGCGCACCGCCGATCTCAGCGCGGCGCTGCATGCCAAGACGATCCTGCTGCATGAGGTCGACCACCGGGTTAAGAACAATCTGACGATGATCGGGTCGTTGTTGCGGCTTCAGGTCCGCACGATCGACGACCCGTCGGTGGCGGCGAAGCTCAATTCGATGCTTGAACGGGTCGATGCGCTAGCCGTCGTCCATCGCCAGCTTTACCAATCCTCCGACATCGCGCGTTTCGACATTGGCAGCTTTGCCGAAGGGCTAGTGTCCGACGTGCTGGGGTCGAGCGGCCGCACCGACATCACGCTCGATGTCCGCGCACAGCCGCTGTTCGTCGATGCCGCCAATGCCTCGGCGTTGGGCCTGATTCTGAACGAAATCCTGACCAACGCGGTCAAACACGCCTTTGCCGACGGGCGGTCGGGGCATCTCAGCCTGGTGGTCGCGGGCGGCGACGATCATGGCACGATCACGATCTGCGACGACGGCCCCGGGATGCCGTCGGCGCGGCGTACCAGGAGCATCGGCACGGCGCTGATCACCCGCCTTGCGCGACAGGCTCACGCCGAGGCGACCTGGGCGAACAACAATCCCGGCACCTGCGTCACGATTACCTTCCCTCAGATCGAAGCGCAGACATGACCAACACGATGAACGTCTTGATCGTCGAAGACGAAATGCTGCTGGCGATGGATATTGAGGCGATGGTCGAGGATAGCGGCCACCACGTCCTGGCGGAGGCAGCAAGTCTGCGCGATGTCGAGGCCTTGCCCGCCGACCTCCATCCCGATCTCGCCTTTGTCGACGTGCACCTCGCCAACGGGTCGAACGGGCTGGAGGTCTGCGGCTATATCCGCGCGCATTGGCCCGATGCGCTGATCGTGTTCGTCACTGCCAATGTGTCGAAAATCCCGGCCGACTTCTCCGGGGCGCACGGCGTGATCGCCAAGCCTTTCTCTCATGCGGGCGTCGTCAACGCGCTGAAATATCTGGCGAACGGCGTGTTCGATCCGCCGCCCAGCATACCGCTGCCGGCAAGCCTGATCGCGTCGCCGCATCTGGAACGGCGCTGGAGCGATACCGCCGCGCGCTGAAGCCCCGCGCGCCGATTGCTGCTGCGCCCGTGTCGGCAAGAGGGCGGCCTAAGCCGCGCCGTGACCCCTGCACGCTGGTGCATAAATCGCCCAAATCGCGAGTTGCTTGCCCGGCTAATGGCCGCGCACCGACGGCCGCTAAAATTCGATTTCGAAAGACCGTTCGGCGGTCGATGCGCGCTAACCCTCTGGCACACCGGAATCTTCTTCAGAAAAAAAGGATAGCGTACGCTATAGTTTGTGTTACCATTGCCGATCGATACCGTGTTGGGAGGCATGAGTATGAGACGATATGCGACGCTGTGCGCAGGCATGGCGATGGTGTTTGGCCATGCGGCCGCGGCGCAGGAGACGGGCAATCCCGCACCGCCGCCAGGGCAATCGGCCAGCGGAACGGGAAGTGCCGCGCAGCCTGAAACCGAAAGACTTTCCGATATCGTCGTCACGGCGCAGCGCCGCGAACAATCGCTGCAGAAGGTGCCGATCAGCGTTACCGCCTTCACCTCCGCCAGTATCGCCGCGCTGACCGCGGAATCGATCGGCGATCTCGATACCTTTACCCCCGGCCTTTCGATCAACGACACCTCGGTCACGCAGCCGAGCTTCACCGTCCGCGGCGTGGCGACCGACGATTTCGGGATCGGCACCGATCCTTCGGTCGGCATTTTCGTCGACGGGATTTATTCCGGACGATCGGGCTCATCGCTGATCTTCTTCAACGATGTCGCCCGCGTCGAAGTATTGAAGGGGCCGCAGGGCACCTTGTTCGGCCGTAATACCTCGGCCGGCGCGATCTCGATCGTCACCAACAAGCCGAACGACACGCGCTCGCTCAGCGGCACGGTGCAGGTCGGCAATTTCAAGAAGGTTCGCGGCGATGCGACGGTCAATCTGCCGCTGACCGACACGCTGTTCCTCCGCCTGAACGGGGTCGCCAATTACCGCGAGGGCTATCTGCGCGACGCGCTGACCGGGCGGCGACGCGAGGGCGAGAATAACAAATCGGGCCGCGCTGCGCTTCGCTGGGCCCCAACCGACGCCACCGATTTCGTGCTCGCCTACGATCACGACAACACCGCCAAGGACGGCCCGTTCGCGATCGGCATCAGCGACAATGCGCTCAGCAACGATCCACGCGGGCCTTATACCAACGACGTACTTGACGACAAGGAAACGCGGCTGCTGAACGCCGTGTCCTTCACCGCGACGCACCACACCGGGCCGCTGACCTTCACCAGCATCAGCTCGTTCAAGCATTTCGAGACGCACAATCGCGAGGATGAGGACGGCACCGCCGATCCGACGCGCTACTTCGACACGGAAAATATCGAGAAGAACAGCAGTCTGTATCAGGAACTGCGCGTCGGATTCGACAACGATCGGCTGAACGCGATCGTCGGCGGCAGTTACTTCCACGAACGCGGGCGGCAAACCAGCGCGGCGACATTGCTCAGCGACTCGGTGGATCGCCTCCTGGGGGAGGTGGCCGGATTCCCGGTCTTTACCATCCTCAACACCTTCGGCGGTCTGCCGGTGTTCGGTCAGCAATTCCGCGAAGATATGAACAACCGCGCGGCGAACGATTCCTTCGCGGCGTTCGGCGATGCCACGTTCAAGGCGACCGACCGGCTAAGTCTGACCGCGGGCATCCGCTACACGCGCGACTTGAAGAAGTTTACTTGGCTCAACGGCGGATTCGACGCCTTCGGGTTGGAGACGCTGACCGCCTCAGGGGCGCAGTACAATGCGATTACGTCAGCGGTTCTGGGCATCGCGCCGTTCCCGAATGCAGCGCGGATCAGCGTGGCGGATTTCTTCCGCGCGACGGTCGGGCCAAATGGCCTGATCTTCGATGAAGGTCCTTTGGAGAACGTGCCCTTCACGCGGCGTGCGGTGTTCAGCGACGTGTCGCCGCGCTTTGTGGTGCAGTACGATGTCAGCCCCGACGTGCACCTCTACGGCTCGGCCTCGCATGGCTATAAGGCGGGCGGGTACAATTCGACCGAGATCAACTCCTTCTTCGCGCCCGAACGGGTGTGGAATTTCGAAGGCGGCTTCAAATCCGAACTGTTCGACCGGCGCGTTCGCTTCAACCTGTCGGGCTATTATTTCAAATATCGCAACCGCCAGTCGATCAGCCTGGAAAACACCGGCAGCGCACTGCCGCAATACATCACGCGCTCCGGGGATTCGCAGGCGTATGGCGTCGATCTCGACACGCAATTCGTCGTGTCGCGTGATTTGACGCTGGGGTTCACGGCGGGCGCGATTGACTCGACCTGGGTGACGCGGGTCGAGCAGGGCGTGAATATCGGCGGGCAACCGACCGGCGAGCCGGCCTTCCGCGGGGTCGCCAGCGCGCACTACAAGCACGCTTTCACTGCGGGCACGCTGTTTGCCGACGCGAGCTATAGCTACACCTCGAAACAGCGCATCAACGATGCGACCCGCGCGATCGACGCCGCGATCGCGCCGTTCGTCGATTTCTCGAAACTCGGTGCGCTGCGTTCGGCGCGCAACATCATCAACGCGCGGATCGGCTGGCGCTTGCCGGGCGATCACGTGACGATCTCGGCCTATGCCGAGAACCTGCTCAACAAGAAATATTACCGCACGCTCAACACGATTTCGGCCGACATTTTCCAGACGCCCTACGTCCGCGCCGAGCGGCCGGGCTTCTACGGTGTCGAGCTGGGCTTCAAGTTTTAAGGGGGATAGTGAGATGCGCAGCAAATTCCTGATGCTTGCCAGCGCGATCGGCGTGGCGATGCTCGCCGGGTGCGGCGGACCCAAGACCGACGCGCAGGGCTTCGTGATCGATCCTGACTTCGAAAAGACGCTGCAGGGCAAATTGCTCGACGCCAAGCCCGGCGACGTGGTGACGATCCCGGCAGGCAAATATGCGCTCAGCCGCAGTCTCAGCCTGACCGCCAATGGCGTGACGGTGAAGGGGGCGGGGATGGACAAGACCATCCTGTCCTTCGCCAAAGCGACCTCGGGGGCGGAGGGGATGCTCGTCACCGGCGACGACTTCACGATCCAGGATCTGGCATTTGAGGACACGAAAGGGGACGCGCTGAAAATCAACGGCACGAAGAATGCGGTGATGCGCCGCGTCGCCGTGTCGTGGAGCGGCGGGTCGAAGGCGAGCAATGGCGCATACGGCCTCTACCCCGTGCAGGTCACCAACGTCCTGATCGAGGATTCGGTGGTGAAGGGGGCGTCGGACGCCGGCATCTATGTCGGGCAGTCGAACAACATCATCGTCCGCAACAACCGCGCCGAGGGCAATGTCGCCGGGATCGAGATCGAGAATTCGAGCCATGCCGACGTCTATGGCAACACCGCGACCGACAATGCGGGCGGCATCCTGGTGTTCAACATGCCCAACCTGCCGGTGCCGGGCAGCAAGACGCGCGTGTACAAGAACAATGTCGTCGCCAACAATCACGCCAATTTCGGCGCGAAGGGCAGCGCGGTCAGTTCGGTCCCGCCGGGATCGGGCGTGATCGTCAATTCGAACGACGAGGTCGAGATTTTCGACAATGACGTGAAGGACAACAAGACCGCCAACGTCATCATCTCGAGCTATTTCTCGACCGGCTTCGACACCAAGAACGGGATCGCCGCCGCATACGATCCGTATCCGGAAAACATCTTCGTCACCGACAACCGCTTTTCGGGCGGCGGCGACGATCCGGGGGGCGCTTCACGCAGATGAAGGCGCTGGCCGGGGGGCGCTTGCCCGATGTGCTGTGGGACGGCTTCGTCAATCCCAAGCTCAAATCGCCCGGCATCTGCGTGCGCAATGGCGCGGCGAAGCTGATGAATGCCGACGGGCCGGGCAAGTTCGCCAAGGCGCGGATCGACACGTCGGTGGATTGCGCGCCGGCCACGCGCCTTCCCGCAATCGCTCTTCCGCCAGCCATGACGAAGGACAGTGGCAAGCCGTGATCGAGACCGTGTTCGCGTATCCCCTTTCCCGTTCGCGCTTCGCGGCCTTCGCCGGGGAAGCCATCTTTGCTGTCCTCATCCTGCTCGCCCTGTCGCTCCTAGCCGGATGCGGCGGGGCACCGCGGGTGGTGACGTTTCACGCGGAGGACAATCCGGCGAAGCTGTCCGACTGGGGCCTGTTCACCCGCAGCGACGGGCGGCTCGCCCCGCGCGAGGGGATGGTCACCTACGAACTGAACACCCCGCTGTTCAGCGATTATGCGCAGAAATGGCGGACGATCTGGATGCCAAAGGGTGTCCACGCAAAATACGATCCCGACAAATGGTTCGACTTTCCGGTCGGCACGATCATCACCAAGACCTTCTATTATTCGACGCCCGCCAGCGCCGCGGTGCCGCAGGCGAGTGGCGAGGTGCTCAAGGTCACCCCC
Organism: Sphingomonas sp. MMS24-J45; assembly: GCF_044881195.1. Lineage (GTDB taxonomy): Bacteria > Pseudomonadota > Alphaproteobacteria > Sphingomonadales > Sphingomonadaceae > Sphingomonas. Next base: position 2,467,696 of record NZ_CP173255.1, read on the forward strand.
GCGACGTACCAGACCGGCGTGACCGGGCTCGACCTCAGTCACGTGCGGCTGATGGAAACACGCCTGCTGGTGAAGCGCGCGAACGGCTGGGTCGCCTTGCCTTATGTCTGGAACGCTGATGGCACCGACGCAACGCTGGAGCGCACCGGCGCCATCGTGCCGCTGACCCTGGTCGACGGCGCCAAGCGCGATGCGTTCAGCTATACCGTGCCCAATCAGAACCAGTGCGCCGGTTGCCATGTTCAGGATTATCGCACGCGCGCGGTCAACCCGATCGGGCTGAAGAAGCGGCATCTCGACCGGGTGTTTCCGGGCGAGGGCGGCGAGATCAACCAGCTGCGCCGCCTGATGGCGGTCGGCTATCTGACCGGCTTGCCGGGCCAGGCCCCGCCCGCCAACGCCAATTGGCAGGATAACAAGGCGGGCACTGTCGCCCAGGCGCGCGCCTATCTCGATATCAACTGCAGCCATTGCCACAATCGCGTCGGAGCAGCGCGCACCTCGGGGCTGTGGTTGGACGCGCAAACCGTCGATCAGCGTATCCTCGGCCTGTGTAAGCCGCCGGTCGCCGCTGGGCGGGGCACCGGGGATCGGCCGTTCGACGTCGTACCGGGCCATCCCGAACGTTCGATCATCACCTACCGGCTCGCCAGCACCGATCCGGGCGAGATGATGCCCGAGGTCGGCCGTACGCTGGCGCATGGCGAGGGGCTGGCGCTCATCAACCGCTACATTGCGGCGATGAAGGGCTCTTGCGACGAAGTGGACGGGCCAGAGCAGGTCGCCGCACGATGAGCTGGTCGAACTGGTCGGGTAGCGTCCGCAGCGCAGCGCCGGTCCTGCGCCCCGCGACCGAAGCCGCGCTGGGACAGATGGTACGCGCTGCGGCCAGCGTCCGCGCGGTCGGGGCAGGGCATTCGTTCATGCCGCTGTGCGATTCGGGCGGTATCATCGTCTGCCTGGAGGATATGGCGGGCGACCTGACCGTCGCGCCCGACCGCCGCACCGCGCGCATCCCGGCGGGATGGAGCATCAAGCGGCTGACCGCTGCGCTGTTCGAACACGGCCTCGCGCTCGCCAATCAGGGCGACGTCAATCCACAGGCGCTGGCCGGTGCAATGGCGACGGGCACCCACGGCACCGGGCCGGAGCTCGGCAATTTGTCGACCTTCGCGCGGGGTTTCCGGCTGATCGGTCCCGACGGCGAGCGGGTCTGGTGCGACGCCAACACCAATCCCGACCTGTTCCAGGCGCAGCGCCTGTCGCTCGGCATGTTCGGCATTGCGACCGAGATCGTCGTGGACGTGATCCCGGCCTACCATCTGTCCGAACGGATCGAGAAGAGGCCGTGGGGCGAAGTGCGCGAACGCTATGACGAGTTGGTAACGCAGCAGCGGCACGTCGAATTCTGGCTGTTTCCGCACTCCGACAGCGTCATCCTCAAGACGCTCGAGCTAACCGAACCGTGCGATCCGCCGCTATCAACCACCGACGTGGAGGAAGCGACTTTCCGGCGTTTGCTCGATCTGGGCGCATGGGTGCCGTCATGGATCCCGCTGCTCCAGCGGCTGATGATGAAGACGAATATGGAAGGCCACCGCCGTGGCCCGGCGCACGCAATTTTTCCTTCGGACCGCACGATCCCGTTTGAGGAAATGGAATATGAGATGCCGCGCGCAGTCGGGCTCGAAACGCTCGACGAGGTCGTGGGCTGGATCCGGCGCAAGCGGTTGCCGGTTGCCTTTCCGTTTGAATATCGCGTGGTGGCGGCGGACGACATCTGGATGAGCCCGATGAACACGGGGCCGGTCGCGGCGATTTCGATGCACCAATATGCCAAGATGCCGTGGCGCGATCTGTTCGCGGAGGCTGAGGCGATCTTCCGTGCTGGCGGCGGGCGGCCGCACTGGGCGAAGCGCCATACGCTCAAACGCGCCGACGTCGACGCCTTGTATCCGATGGCGGAACGGTACCGCGAAGTGCGCCGCGCCGCCGACCCCTCCGGCAAGTTCCTCAACCCGCATCTGGCCGAGCTGTTTTCCTGATGGATGATCTCGAACTCCACGGCGCGCTGATCGGCCAGCAAGGCTCGCGCGGTTCGCTCAACACGCCGGTGCTGGTGCTCGACCGCGATCAGCTCGATACGAATATCGCTGCGATGCAGGCGCTGGCCACCGCGCACGGCGTCGCGCTGCGTCCGCATGGCAAGACGCACAAGAGCGTCGATATCGCACGGCGTCAGCTCGCCGCGGGTGCGGTCGGCCTGTGCTGCGCCAAGATCGGCGAGGCGGAGGTGTTCGCCGATGGCGGCATCACCGGGCTGCTGATCACCTCGCCGATCGCGGCTTCAGCGGCGATTACCCGGCTGGCGGCGCTCGCCGGGCGCAGCGCGGGGCTGATGGCGGCGGTCGACAATCCGGATGTGGTCGCGCGGATTCAGCATGCGCTGGCCGAAGCGGGCACGACGCTCGACGTGGTGATCGACATCGACCCGGGCATCCGGCGTACCGGCGTGGCCTCGCCCGAAGCGGCGGTCGCGCTCGCCGACGTAATCGCGGCGTGCGACAACATCACGCTGCGCGGCGTGCAATGCTATTGCGGGATGCAGCAGCATATCGAGGATTACGCCGCGCGCCGTGCCGCGATCGTCGAGCGCACTGCCTATCTGACGAGCGTCATCGCCGCGCTGACCGACGCGGGCTATCCGCCGGAAACCGTCACCGGTTCCGGCACCGGGACGCATCGCATCGATCTAGAGTTGGGCGTCTTTACCGAGCTGCAGGCGGGGTCGTACGTCTTCATGGACAAGCAATATCTCGATTGCGATCTGGTCGGCGACGGCTCCGTTCCGTTTGCCCCATCGCTCGCCGTCGATGCGCGCGTGGTCAGCGCCAATCACGACGCGCTGGTCACGATCGACGCCGGTTTCAAAGCGCTATCGACCGACGGCGGCGCGGCGCAAGTGCGCAGCGGTGCACCGGCGGAGACGATGTTCATCTTCATGGGCGACGAACATGCCGCGCTGGTCGCGCCGGGGATCGGCACCACGCTCCGCCCGGGCGATGCGGTCAGCCTGACGGTGCCGCATTGCGACCCGACCGTGAACCTCTACGACCATTATCACGTCGTGCAGGACGGTACGTTGGTGGAGATCTGGCCGGTCAGCGCACGCGGGCGCGCACGGTGACGCCCCGCGCCGATCACGTCGCGGCCATATTGGTCGTCGGCGTGATCGGCGTGTTGATCCCCGGATTGCAGCCGCAATTGCTCGGCGCGCTCGCGCTTGAAGGTCGCTTGTCGGTCGCAGCTTTGGGCGGCCTCGCCACGGTCGAACTGCTGGCGATGGGGATCGCGGCGGGGGCGGCGGGCTTCATCCTGCCCGCGAACCGTTTGCGCGCGATTGCGCTGTGCGCGTTGCTCGCCACCGGGCTGATCGATCTTGCGACGCCATTGTGCGACCGCGGCACCATCTTTGCCGCGCGGATCGCCGCCGGGTTGGGGGAGGGCGTGCTGATCTGGATCGCGATCGGCTTCATCATCGGCACCGCCCGGCCCGAGCGCTGGTCGGGGATTTTTCTGGCGGTCCAGACACTCGCGCAATGCGCGCTGGCGAGTATCATCGGGCTGTTCGCGGCGAGCACCAGCGGCGGGTTCGGCACGCTCGGCGTGGTCACGCTCGCGGGCATTCTGGCGATTTGGCAAATGCCCGATGCGCATGCCGTCAGCGCCGGAGATGCGGCCGGGGGAAGTTGCCGCGCGGACGCGGTTTGCTCGCTCTGGCCGGCGTCGTGCTGTACCTCGCCTTCGTCGTTGCCGTGTGGGTCTATGTCGAGCCGCTGGCTCTGCAGCGCGGCGTGTCGGCTCGGACGGTGCACCTGATCGTGCCGCTATCGCTCGCGATGCAGGTGATCGGCGCTGGTGCCGCGATCGTGCTGGCAGGGCGCGTCCCGCCACGCATGACGGTCGCGTGCGTGGGGGCTCTCAATCTCGGCGTGCTGGCGGCGATGGCGGCGGCACCGCCCGGCCTGTTCGTCGTGGCGAGCGCGCTGTTCGGGTTCCTATGGCTGTTCGCGATGCCGTTCCAGGTGCCGCTCGTCATCGCCGCCGATCCCACGCGGCGGTCGGCGCTCCTGATCGGGGGCGCGCAACTGGTCGGATCGAGCCTTGGCCCGCTGTTTGCGAGCGGTCTCGTCAGCGGCAGCGACGTCACGCCAGTTCTTCTGTTCGGCGCGTTTTGCCTCATTCTGGCGGTGTTGGCGCTGGTCGTCGCAGAATTGCTGCGGCATAGCGTCGGGGATGACGACCGCCCTTGTCTCGAAACGCTCACAACCCAAGCAGGAACGCGCCCAGGCGACGTATGAACGCTTGCTCGACGTTGCGGGTACGTTGTTGGCCGAGGTAGGGATCGATCGCATTTCGACTAACATGATCTGCGCGCGCGCCGGGCTGACCCCGCCCGCGCTCTATCGCTATTTCGACGGCAAATATGCGGTGCTCGAGGCGCTTGGGCGGCGTCTGATGGCGCGGCAGAACGTCGTGCTCGAACAGTGGATCGCACGCCATGTGGACCACGGTGTGGCCGCGTTGCGCAACGGGATCGAGGAATTGCTGCACGAGACTGCGGCGGTCACACAATCGGAACCGGGCGCAGTGTGGATCCTGCGGGCGCTTCACGCGACGCCACAGCTGGTGCATGTCCGCCTCGAATCGCATCGCTATGTCACGGATCAGCTGGTTGCGGCCTATGCCCGTCACCTGCCCGATGTCGATCGTACCGAACTCTGGCAACGCCTGCGGCTCGCGGTCGAACTCGGGTTTGCAGTCGACGAAATGCTGCGCGAAGAGGACCGAGTTCCTCCTGAACGCGCCTTCGCGCAGGTCGCTGCCTTGCTGCGCATCGATTATGGCGATTGACGCCGGATTGGCCGTACCCGATCGACGCGACCGGGGGCCGGGGCGCTGCCGGGGGGTAAGTGGCGGAGCGGGAGTGATGGGAGAATTGATCGCACGTCGTCCGAGCACCCGCCATCAAGACCGCGTTGATCTCTTTTCGGCGACGCCGATCACCTTGCTTGTCAGACCTCCACCGTCGCTTGGGGGAGATCGACGACCTCGACGTGGTTCACATACATATAGCTTTCAATTTGAATCAGTATCGCTCAGCAGATCGCCATGAGTGCATTGGCAGCGATTTGGAGGCAAGGTTCCGGCGCATCGGCGGCCATGGAGTGTCGGAGGATGCTGGCGCCTCTGAAATCCCTCGGCGTCGGTGCGGCATCGATACGATCGTTCAACGATGTGTCTTTCGGTGCCATCACAAACAATACGCTACCGGAAGATGTGTTCGACCATCAGCCATTGGTGGGGGGCGAGGGGCGCTATCTCTTCATCGCGGACATTCGGCTCGACAATCGCGATGATTTGGCGGCGTTGCTCGGCATCGATCACGGGCAGGCCACCCGCATGTCCGATGCGGATTTCGCCTTGCGAGCATGGGAAAAATGGAACCTCGATTGCTTCAATCGGATCATCGGTGACTGGGCGATTGCGATTTGGGACAAGCAGGAACGGCAATTCGTTCTCGCGCGCGATCCTGTCGGTATGCGGCCGCTTCATTATTATCGGCGCGACGGGCTGGCGGCGGTTGCGACCATGCCGCGCGGTCTGCACGCACTGCCCGACATTCCAAGGGATATTGATCACCGGTTCATGGCAGCCGATTTGATTATGGCGGATCGGCCCATCGATCATTGCCAGTATCGCGACATTCGACGCGTCGTTCCCGGCCACATCGTGCGTTTGGACGCAAAGTCGATCCGGATTGACCGGTTCTGGTATCCTCCCGAAACCAGACTGAGATTACCATCACACCAAGACTATGCGGATGCCGTTCGCGACGTTTTCGACGACGCGGTCCGATCCCGCATGCGGGGCAGGCAATCCATCGCGACCCATCTGAGCGGAGGGCTGGATTCGTCGGCGGTCACCGAAAGTGCGGCCCGGCAACTCGGCGATACCGGCCGCGTCACCGCCTACACATCGCGGCCACGCGAAAACTATGTGCGCGATTTTGGCGAGCCCAAGGGGCGCTTTGTCGACGAATGGGAATTGGCGAGCGGACTGGCGGCGGCCCATCGCAACATCGATCATGTGAGCATCCGCGCGACCGAGCGCTCCTTTTTGTCGGCACTCGATCACTTCTCCGGCCTGGCGGAAAGGACGGCGATCGCCCCCGGAAACCTGCCCTGGATGGTCGCATTGAACGATCGGGCCAGAGCCGACGGCCACACCGTCATTCTCAGCGGACAAGTCGGCAATCTGACCTTCAGTCACGGCGGCGACTTGCTGTATGCACAGCGTCTCCGCAGGCTCGAACTCCTGAAGCTGCGGCAGGATTTGCGGCATTTCCCGGCGCGCCAGGCGGCGACCATCGTGCGGTCAGCCATCGTACGCCTGCTGCCACGTCCGCTGCAGAAGAAAATTCGCGCCGTCCGGCACGGTTCGGTGGACTATGGAATTAACCCCGCCCTGCACACGCGCTTTGCACCCAGCAAGGAAGCGAGCGGAATCGACCGCCGCGCCAACCTGATGCGGTATTTTCAAGGGATGGATTTTGGCATCCTGATGAATGCTTTTCTGGCGGGCTCCGGTGTCGAATATCGCGATCCAACCGCGGATTTACGATTGCTGGAATTGTGTATTGCGATCCCCGAGGAGCAGTTCCTGTTCCGCGGGCAGGGACGCGCGCTCGCGCGAACGATACTGGCTGGCCATGTTCCCGACACGATCCGTCTCGAGACGCGGCGCGGACTGCAAGGTGCGGACTGCCATGAAGCGCTTAAAGCAGAACAAGCCGATGTTTCCGCACGAATCGACTATATCGCGGAGGACCCGATCCTTAGCGAGCTGTTCGAGGTGAGCAAGCTCCGCGACATTCTGGCGACGCTATGCCGCCTGGAACAGACCGGCTCCCATCGGATTGCAATCCTTCAGTACAACCTGATGCGATCCTTGGCCCATGCCAGCTTTGTCGGTCAGGCGCGCCAGCGCTCGCCGCTTGTCAGCGATCACGCGGGGTGAGCAGAGCGATCTGCGCGCCACTCTCGGCTGCCGTCTCGTTCAACACTGCCAGAGTCGCGTCCAGCCGCCGATAATCGGCGACGATGACCTGCGCTACGCCCGATGCAAAGGCCTCGGCGATCCCTTGGATCGGCATGCCAAGCACCTCGTGCCCGACCAGCATCGGATATTCGGTGATGAAGGGGCCCAGCGGAAAATGCTGCTCTTGCGCGATTTTTGCGACCTCGGGGCCGAGCAAGCCAGTCAACACCACGGCCGGCTTTTGCCACCCCAAGCGCCGCGCGGAATGCACGAGCCGCATCGCCATCAGCCGGCGCGCCATTTCGACCGATTCCCCATTGGTGAATGCGCCCGGCCACGCGAGGCCGGACAGGTCGAAATTCGCTTCCAGCTCGCGCCGGTACTGATCGAATTGCCGGTGCCACACGCTCAGCGTTTCAAAACCCTCCAGCCACGGCTTGTGGCTGCCCAGCATATGCACAATGGCCGGGTCTTCGCAGATGGCGGCAAACTCTGCTGCCGTAAGACCCATCGATTGAGCGATGCGATCCGTTAACATCGTGGTGAAGTTCCAGCGCGGGGATACGTCCACCCATTGGTCGGCCAGGGCGAAATTGAGCGGCATCTGGTCGAATTGATAATCGAGCGCGCTGCCGCCCGATGCGGCGGCAATGGCGCTCAATCGAGCCACTTCGGCTAATGCCGCGTCCGTAATGGCCTTCGCGCGCCAGGCCGCCATATCGATCAACAACACACCCGCGTTGAAATATCCGCCGGGCAGTTGCGCCTGAATCGCCGGATTTCGCATCATCCACGGATCGCGCACGGCGGCGATCGTTTTGCCGCCCAGCGGCAATTCCCACAACGGGCGCAGCGGCGCAGCGACAATGGTATCGGCGTCAATGTAAATGACGCGATCGAGCTCCGGCAGGAGGTCCGGAAGGAAAATGCGACGATAGGTCGCAGTGCTTTCGCCGCCGTAAACCGAATGATTCTCGAAATTTCGTGCCTTTTCTGGCGCGCGCGTGACGATCCGGAGCGACGCCCCCTCGACCTCGGCGATGGCATGGAGCAGCGCCGCACATTTGGGGTCGGGATCGGTGCAGACATGCACGTCGACGCCGCCTGGATTGGCCCGGAGCAGCGACAACATCGCCACCGCACCCGGCAATGCCAGATGGTCATCGAAACAATAGGCAATTTGGATGCGGTCCGTGACCCTGCCATCAACCATCACGGTCGGTCGCGGCAATAATGTCTTCTTTGAGGAGAAGTGCTAAAAACGCGCACACTTGCGCAGTGCACGGTTCCAGGTCGATAACATATTCCGTTGTCAGGATGGTGGCGATTTCCGTGGCGCTCGACGGGGTATCCAACAGTCTCCAAACACGACCGCTTGGCCCGGCCAGCGAATAGCTTTCGCCGGTATCGACATTCAGTGCCAAAATCGCTTTCTTGACCGTCGCGTCAATCAGTTCGGCTTTGCGGTGATACCGCGTATCGGGATTGACCGGGGGCAGATCGCGATTCGCCCTGAACATGTCCATGTGCTGAGATCCTATTTGGAAAAACGTTGTGCAATCTGGTCCGCCGCGGCGGCCGATACGTGCATCTGACCGTCGTGACATATCGACAGGAACTCGGTCTGGGCCGCCAGGTCCAGCCATGTGCGCCACAGCGACGCCCGATCGGGTGCTTCGGACAGGAGATCGGGCTGACGGATACAGGCTTGCCAGCGGCCAAGGGCTTCCTCCGGGGTCGCCGGGTGAATGCCGGGACGCCCTGGCCCCAATTGGATGATCGCACCGATTTCAGCCCTGGACAATTCTGCGGGCCGGACGGGCGCGAAATATTTGCCTTCGACATGGTTGGCGAGAGCCAGCCCGTCGGCAGTGCGTCCGATCTGATGGAGAGACGCCTCGGACAATTTCATCCCCGATGCGCTCGGACCGCTCGCAAAAAACGGTCCATGACCCTCCACGACGACCATGTCATCTTCGTAGAGCTGCCCGCCACGCTCGATCAACAGGGCGGCGAGCGTCGATTTGCCGCTGCCCGAATATCCGCAAATCGCTACGAGCCGGCCCCCCAGCCTTACGGCGCTGGCGTGCAACGGGAGTTGACCGCGCTGATAGGCGGCGATGGTCAGCAGGCGGCTGACAATCAGGCTGGCAACATTTGCGGGCTTAGACCCGGCGAGCGGCTCTATGGCGATCTCCCGACCATCGGCGACGATGTAACGAAGCTCCTCGTAAATGTGATGCTGACGATAGAGCTTGCGGAAAATCACGAGGGGTTCGACCGGGCCGATCGTGATCTGGATATCGGGACCCGACGGCGAAGCCGCTGCTGACGACAGCAGCGGTAGCTCGATTTCCGACGCGATGTGCCAGCCGAAAGCCTTGTAGTAAAATCGCTCGCGCGCGTGAGGCATCGCTCAATTCCCGGCGGTCGCGCTTGATGCAGGCAAACCGAAGCCACCGTCTCGGGATTGCAGAAGCAACAAGCGCTTAGTCCTACTTGATCTATTCCGAGCGCGTGGGGTTAGAAAGCCGTCCGCGCCACTGTCGGTAACGCGGACACACCAAATTCTATCGCGATAATCGACATTCTCGAACGGCAATCGCAAAGGACGTTGTCAATGCGCGGCCAGGCATCCTCGGCGCCGTTTCGGGCTGCTAAGCGACCGTAACGTAAGCGATGATCAGCAGCCAACAGGTGTCGATCAGGTAGCAAAATCAGTCAATGCCGGAGAACTGGATACCAAAACATTCGTCACGAATAGGTTGCGCCATCCGTCCGCTGAAAGTTTACCTCACCAGCCTCGGCTCCCTTCGCGGAGCCTTTTTCGAGCGTCAGCGGCTCCCAGGTCGCGCGGGTCTCTGCTTGGCCATCGATTACCCGAGTGAACTCTGCCTTTTCCATGTCCCAAATATCCTCAAACTCAATCCCGCTTTCCTTAGGGCAAATGGCGCGACACTTTCAACCGAAATGCACGCCCGCAGGGGTCGATCCGGTCGGTTGCGGCGGCAATCGCAACAGCGCCGAAAATTCGCCCGCATTTCGCGTGCCGCAGATCGGAACCGAGCCAGCCACCACCCAGACATGCGCCTCAAGCGCCAGGTCGCCCCGTGCCAGTCCATAAAAAAGGGTGGAATCAACGCCGCGTCCCCGAAGCATTACCTGCGCCGCCAACCCTTGTTCAAAACACTTTGCCCGCAAAGGTGAACGCCGGGCGGCCGCTGCGATTGCCCACCGTATGCGGTGCAGCAGGTCGCGTTCGGCTACGCCATCGGATTTTCGTTCGCCTAAGGCATAGGATGCGATCGCTTTGAGTTTGGAAAAGGGCAGCAAACGAATTGCCAGCGCCATCACCAGCAGCAAACAGAACGCCTCGGCTGCCAGACAGTAATCTCGCCACCCGCGCTTGGTTGGGTTGTGTGATTTATCTACTTCTAAAATCACGAAAATCCGCAAACTGGAGGCGTGACAGATGCATCTGGAGCCAGAGCTGAAGAGGTCCAGTGGTCTGGCAGTGGATCCATAGCCGCAAAGACCGCGGAATTGAAGCGCGCTTGACCGAGGTGGGAGGTCACCTGCCAGCGGATCGTGGTGTGTCGCAACACGCCGAAAATTCCGGGCGTCGCGTCCGGCGCGATCTTGATGCGTGGCGCTATCGCTCTCCTCCTCCACTTGGAGCGCAAAGCCTCCGGCAAACGGAAGTGGATCGATCCCGGCGTTAGCGGCTCAGGAAGTTCGATGGCCGGGCTAGCCGTCGGTCCTCGCCGGGCGCGAGCCGATGACACGCCTTGTAGCGTCGGTGCGGAGCAGGGCGAAACGGGGCCGACGGCCGTGGCGCGCGACGAACGCCCCATCGTCATTCGCGATGCGGGAGCGGTCCGGCGTCCGGCATCGAGATCGAGTCCAGCCCACTCGGCACCGCAGATTTCGAGGAATGCGCAGCGGTAAGGGTAGGCGCTCCGAGGGCGAGCCTGCCAAGCGATGCCCGTTTGCGATCGAAAGCCTTTGGCGTCACGTGGCGATGGTCTGGCGTTCTTGCTTTCGCTCGGCAACAGATCGACGCTCTGCGCCAGCTTCTTTCGGATCGTGTGGGCGGCGTCCCGAGCTTCGGCGAGCGGAACGGTCTTGGCGAAGCCCAGCCCGATGTCCTTGCCTTTGCCGGCCGTCTGGACCCGCAGGATCCGGCCGGGGCGGTTTCGGCGACCATTAAAAGATCGGAAATGGCGGAGCGGGAGGGATTCGAACCCTCGATACGCTTTTGACGTATACTCACTTTCCAGGCGAGCGCCTTCGACCACTCGGCCACCGCTCCGCATGTCCTGGACAGACCGCTGGCCCTAGAGCGTCGGATGCCGCTGTGCAATCACCGATTGCATCCGGGCGTGTGGACATGGCACGCAAGCGTTCATGCCGATGATCCTTCCGCTGCTCGCCCTCGCCGCATCGCAGGCCGACCCCGCACCGCCGCCCAAGCCGACCGCTTCGCAACTCGCCGCCGCCGCACCCGCCGCGGCCTGGGGCCAGATCGATCCGGCCGACCTGCTGCTGATCGAGCTTGTCGATGGGCAGCGCGCGGTGGTGTGGCTCGCCGCCGACTTCGCGCCGGTTCATGTCGCCAACATCCGCACGATCGCGCGCAGCGGCTGGTGGAGCGATGCGACGATTTACCGCGTGCAGGACAATTACGTCACGCAATGGGGCGACGCGACCGAGAAGAAGCCGCCCGCCGCCGGCATCACGCCAAATCCGCCGGCCGAATATGAATGGCGCTGGGGTGCGCACGGGCGGGCGATCGCCAATCCGTACCGCGATGCCTATGCCGCGCGCACCGGCTTTACCCCGAGCGGCTGGGCCGTGGCGGGAGACGGCAAGCGGCAGTGGTTGCCGCATTGCTACGGCGCGGTCGGCGTTGCGCGGAATCTGGCGCCCGATACGGGAAGCGGCGGCGATCTCTACGCGGTGATCGGTCATGCGCCGCGCCATCTGGATCGCAACATTGCGGTCGTCGGGCGCGTGATCGACGGGATGGCGGCGCTTTCGGCGTTGCCACGCGGGACGGGGGGCGGTCTGGGCCTGTACGAGGACCCGAAACAGCGCGTGCCGATCAAGCGGATCGTGCTGGTGGCGGACCTGCCCGCCGCCGAGCGCCCGGCCTATCAGTATCTCCGCCCCGACGCGCCCGTGTTCGCCGCCACGCTGGAGGCGCGGGCCAATCGCGGCGGGCCGTTCTTCACCGTGCCCGCAGGTGCGGCGGACCTGTGCAATCTGCTGGTGCCGGTGCGCGCGGTGACCGCGCGCTGACACCAGCCGCCGGCGTCTGTCTTACTCCGAGTCGGGCGTGGCGCTGTCGTCCTGCGGTGCGGAATCGGCTTCGGGCGCGTGCGACGGCTGCTCGACATGGACCACCTCGCTCGGTTGTGCGTGGTAGCCGGCCGCCGCAGTCCCGCGGTCGGTTCCAGCCGTGGCACCACCGACCGACGCTGCAGGTGCGGTCGCCGCGGTCTGACGAACCTGCGTGATGATCGTGCGCCCCTGTCCAGCGGCGCCCGCGCCCTGCGATGCGGTCGCTACGGTGCCCGTGGCGGGCGTCACGGCGGCCGCTACGGCGCCATTCCCCGGCGCTGCGGCAACGCTATTGTTCGCCGCCTCGGGCGCGAAGTGCGATTTGAGCGCCCCCGACAGCGCGACCAGCGCGGCGATCAGCCCGGTCACGGCGGTGATCAGGCCGACGATATTGGTCAGTCGCGATTTCGGTTCATCTGCCACGTTCGCCCCCCGGCTTTCTTATCGGCCCCGTAACGACAAATGCCGCAGGTGCACCAGAGAGCGCAAGGGGAAGGTTATTTGCCGACCCAATCGGCGATTTCACCGGCCACGGTGTTCGCTGCCTGGTTGAGCGCAATACCCACCGGAGCAGCCGCGATCGCGCTGACCGGCACGCGCGCCTCGAAGCGGCGCTTTTCGACGACCTTGCCGCTGGTGCGGATCAACGAACCGTCGAAGGTGACGACGGCTTCGTTAGTCGCAGCATCGACGCCGAAATTGCGCAGTTCGCCCGACAGGACTGCGCCCGGGTCCGAAAAGGATTGTGAAGAACTCAGCACGATCCGCCCGGTCCTGGCGGGAACGGTGTCAATCAGCAGCCGGACGAACATGCGGTTGGGTGGCTCGACCCATTGTGCATTGGCGACATAAGCGATCGACGTCTGGCTTGCCTGCACCGGCACGCGCGTGCCCGCAATCGCCTGCGATGCGCCGGGCACCAGGATCGTAATCGTCGGTGCTGTAGCAGAAGATTGCGTCTGTCCCGGGGGTACGCTCACCGCCGAGTTCAGCGACAGCAAGGACGGCGGCGGCTTCGCACCAAAGCTGATGCAACCGGCCAGTGGCGCGAAGGCGACGAGTGCCAGCAGGGTCTTCGATCGGATCATGGTTACTGTCCCTTTCCGGGCTTGTAATCGGGCAATTTCGGCTGGCCGATCAGCGAGGATGCGCCGCCGCGGTCGAGCTTCTCGGCAACCGAGGTCAGCGCCTGCGACATCTGGCGCAGATCGTGGACGAGCTGGCCGACCTCCGGGATCGTCTGCTTGGAGAAGGCCTGCAGGCCCGGCCGTGCGTCGTCGACTGCCGCGTCGATCGTCGCAAGACTATGCTGCGCGCTGGCGATGGTCTTGTTGAGGTTCGCCATCAACGGACGTCCATCGCTTTCCAGCAGGCCGTTCGTCGTGTTGGCGAGCTTGCCGAACTGCTCGGCCGCGTCACCGGCCTTCTGGATCGCAACGCGCGTTTCGGCAAGCGTCGCGGCGATGTCCGGTCCGCGATCGGCCAGTGCCTTGGTCAGGCGATCGGTATTGGCCAGGATGCCGCTGATCGACTTCTGATTCTTGTCGTTGAGCAGATCGGACAACCGCTCGGTCAGCGTCGAGATGCGCTCCAGCAATTGCGGCGCGGAGCTCAGCAGCGCGCCGAGGCCACCGGCCTTGGTCGGGATCGTCGGCACGCCATTGGGGCAATCGGCCAGCGGGTTGACCTCCGGGCAGACGATCGGCGGGGCACCCTTGATCGCGCCGTCAAGCTGCACCGTGCTGGTACCGGTGAAGCTGCCCTGCAACGTCGCGGTGGTGCCGACCAGGATCGGGGTGTCGGGGCTCACCGCAATGCGCACGCGCACCAGCGATGGATCGGGCTTCCACAGCGCCAGTTCCTTCACCTGGCCCTTCGGCACACCGGAGAAGGCGACGGCCGAGCCCTTGGCAAGGCCATCGACCGACTGTTTGAAGAAGATATCATATTCCTTGTCGGTCGCGGTGCCCCAGCGCGCAATCCACACCAGGAACAGCAGCATCATCGCCAGCAGGATCAACACGACCGTGCCGACCAGCACGTGGTTCGAACGGGTTTCCATTACTCAGCCCCTTCTGGCGCGTGTTCGTTGCGCTCGACCGTGGCGATCGCGGCCCGGCCGCGCGGCCCCTTGAAATATTCCTGGATCCACGGATGGTCCAGCGCGAGCAGTTCGTCGATCGTACCGACTGCAATGACTTTCTTGTCCGCCAGCACCGCGACGCGGTCACAGATGGCGTAAAGTGTGTCGAGATCGTGCGTGATCAGGAACACTGTCAGCCCCAGCGTCTTTTGTAGCGATGCGGTCAATTCATCGAACGCCGCCGCCCCGATCGGATCGAGCCCTGCGGTCGGTTCGTCGAGGAACAGCAATTCGGGGTCGAGCGCGAGCGCGCGGGCTAGCCCGGCACGCTTTTTCATGCCGCCCGACAGTTCGGCCGGGAATTTCGGTCCGGCATCGGCGGGCAGGCCGGTCATCACCACCTTGTACGCTGCGATCTCGTCGAGCAGCGCGCCGTCGAGATTGGGATAGAATTCGCGGATCGGGACTTGCACGTTTTCGGCCACCGTCAGCGTGGAGAACAGCGCCCCGCCCTGGAATAGCACGCCCCAGCGCTTGGTAACCTCTGTCAGCTCGGTCTCTTCACGGCCAAGCGTCGATTCCCCAAAGACTTCGACCTCGCCTTCAACCGGCACTTGCAAGCCGATGATCGATCGCATCAGCACCGATTTGCCGGTGCCGGATCCGCCGACCACGCCGAAAATCTCGCCACGCCGCACCGTCAGGTCGAGACCTTCGTGCACGACTTGTTCGCCGAACGCGCTTTTCAGGCCGCGCACGACGATCACGGGATCATCTTGCTTGTCGCTGCGCATCAGATCCAACCGATCGAGGTGAAGAAGACGGCGAAGAAGGCGTCGAGCACGATCACCAGGAAAATTGCCTGCACCACGGCAGACGTCGTCCGCGTGCCGACCTGTTCGGCGTCGCCCTCTACCAACATGCCCTGGAAACACCCTGCCACTGCAATGATCAGGCCGAATACGGGCGCCTTGATCAGGCCGACATAGAGGTCGGTGATCGGCACGACTTCACGCAGCCGCTGGATGAAGGTGACCGGCGGAATGTCGAGCGTGATCCAGCACAACAGCCCGCCGCCGATGATCGTGACGATCGAGGCATACATGCCGAGCAACGGCATCATGATCACGGTCGCCAACACGCGCGGCAGCACCAGTGCTTCCATCGGCGACACGCCGATCGTGCGCATTGCATCGACTTCCTCGGTCAGCTTCATCGTGCCGATCTGCGCCGCAAAGGCGGATCCCGAACGGCCGGCGACCATGATCGCGGTCATCAGCACGCCCAACTCGCGCAGCGTGATGCGCCCGACGAGATTGATCGTGAGGAATTCCGCCCCGAATTGCTGAAGCTGCACGGCACCTTGTTGTGCGATGACGATCCCGATCAGGAAGCTCATCAACCCGACGATGGCGAGCGCGCTGACGCCCACCACTTCGAAGCGCTGCACCACGGCGTTGAAGCGGAAGCGCTTTGGATGGGTGGCGACATGCCAGAAGGCGATCAGCGTCGCGCCGAGAAAGCCGAGCAGGCCGTAAAGCGTCCGCCCGGTCTGTTCGACCGCAGCGCCGATTTCACCGACGACGCGCGTAAAGCTGCCGACATGTGCCGGGCGCACCGCCACCGGCTGATCGGCGTTGGACACTTGCGCCAGCAGATGCTCGCCATCGCTGTCGAGGCCGACCACTTCGGCGTCATGTTCGGCGGCGAAGCGGTGGATCAGCCACGCGCCGACCGTATCCATCCGCTCGATCGCGCTCAAATCGACGCGCGCCACCGCGCCGTCGAACGCGCGCAGGCGCTCGGGCAAGTCACCGATCTTCGCCAGCGACAGGCTGCCGGTGAAGCGGACGGTGTCGCGATCGGTCGAGAAGGTGGCCATATCGGTCATCTATCGTCTTCTGTGCTTCAAACGGGGTGGATCGGCAAGCGCCGTGCGGCCTATGACGCTGCGATGCACCATCTATCAATCTACGATATGGACAAGACCATCACATACGCACCGACATGGACTTCGTTCCTTGTCGGCGCGGCCTGGTCGCGCGCGCCGTGGCGATTGCTGTTGCTGCCGATCGCGGGCGTGGCGACGCTTGGCTATGCCGCTGGCCTGATCGGGCGCGCGCGGTTGAAGGAAATCACGCATCGGCTGCTGCTGGGGGCGGCCCTGCCGGAAGCCGCGGCGCACGCGGTGGCGGAGCGCTTTGCCGACCGTGTCGCGGCGGCGGGGATCTATAGTGGCGCGCGGGCGCAGATCGCCGCCGACCGCGCCGCGGGATGCACGATCGTCCTCGCCACCGCGTCTTACGGTTTCTACGCCGAAGCGATCGCCGCGCGGCTTGGCTTCGACGCGGTCATCGCGACCGGGGTGGTACGCGACAAGGGTGCGATCCGCGCGAGGATTTCGGGTGAGAATTGCTACGGCGCGGCCAAATTGCGAATGATCGAGGCGTGGCTGGCGGGGCAGGGGATCACGCGCCGCGACGCAACAATTCATTTCTATTCGGATCACGTTTCCGATGCGCCGACGCTGGAATGGGCCGATGTCGGGATCGCGGTGAATGCGCATGGCCCGTTGCGTGTGCTCGCGGCGGAACGCGGTTGGGCGGTGGTCGATTGGGCGCGATAAGGCCGACGCGACGCCTGGTATAATGTTTCGGTATCGTAACAATATGGGCAATGATTTGTAATATTTTGTAGGGTTCCGCGCTCGATTTTCGGGCTCCATACACGCGGACAGATCCTCTGACGCGTAAAAGCATCCTTGGCGATGCGGGAGTCCCATGACCAAATCCCCCTCAATCCTGGCTAGCTGGCGGGCCGATCTGCCCTCGTCGATCGTGGTATCGCTCGTCGCCTTGCCACTGTGTCTCGGCGTGGCGCTCGCCTCGGGCGCGCCACTTTTCTCCGGGCTGATCGCGGGCATCGTCGGCGGCATCGTCGTCGGCCTGCTGTCGCGTTCGCCGCTCTCGGTCAGCGGCCCGGCAGCCGGCCTCACGGTGATCGTGTTCGACGCGATTCAGACCTTGCCGAGCTATCAGGTATTCCTCGCCGCGGTCGTGCTGGCGGGTATCATCCAAATTGCCTTTTCCGTTTCCCGCGCCGGCGTGCTCAGCGAATTCGTGCCGTCCTCGGTCATCACCGGCATGTTGGCCGCGATCGGGTTGATCCTGATCCTGAAGCAGATCCCCTTTGCCTTCGGCTACGAAAAGGAATTCGAAGGCAGCGAGAATTTTATCGAGGCGGACGGCGGCAACACGCTGTCGTCCTTGTGGTCCGGCCTGCTGGAGCGCGTGACGCCCGGCGCTGCGATCATCGGCATTGCCTGCATCGCTTTCCTGTTCGCGTGGGACAAAATGAAGCCCAAGCAGGGGCCGCTCAAGCTGCTGCCTGGGCCGCTCGTTGTCGTGCTGCTCGGCGTCGTCGCGAACACGCTGTTCG
This sequence comes from Sphingomonas sp. MMS24-J45, assembly GCF_044881195.1. Taxonomy (GTDB): domain Bacteria; phylum Pseudomonadota; class Alphaproteobacteria; order Sphingomonadales; family Sphingomonadaceae; genus Sphingomonas. Next base: position 2,485,661 of record NZ_CP173255.1, read on the forward strand.
CAGCCGTTGCGCCGAATCTCGCACTGGGTGCGAAGCATCTGGTGCAGGTGCCGATCGCAAAGGGCTTCGACGGCTTTATCGGCCTGTTCACGCTGCCTGACTTCTCGCAGATCGGCACCGCCGTGCTGTGGACCACCGCGATCACGCTCGCGATCGTCGCCAGCCTCGAATTGCTGTTGAGCGTCAAGGCGGTCGATGAGATCGATCCGCGTCGCCGTTCGACTGACAAGAATTGGGAATTGCTGGCGCAGGGCAGCGGCAACATCGTCTCGGGCATGATCGGCGGCTTGCCTGTCACCTCGGTGATCGTGCGTTCGTCCGCGAACGTGATGTCGGGCGCGGAGACCAAGGCATCGACGATCATGCACGGCCTTTGGCTGCTGCTGTCGGTCGCGTTGATCCCGGCGGTGCTGAACCTCATTCCGCTGTCGGCGCTGGCGGCGGTGCTGATCCACACCGGCTATAAGCTCGCCAACCCGGCGCTGTTCCTCGAACGCTTCCGCCAGGGCTTTACGCAGTTCGTTCCGTTCCTCGTCACGGTCGTGGCGATCCTGTTCACCGATCTGCTGATCGGGATCGTGATCGGCCTGGCGGTCGGCTTCGTGTTCGTCGTCGCACGCAATTTCCGCCCGGCGATCACCTTCGCGGTGGACGGCGAGGATTGCCTGCTGCGCGCGCGCCGCAACCTGTACTTCATCCACAAATACGAATTGCAGCAGGCGCTTAACAAAGTGCCCGACGGCGCGGTGCTGGTGATCGATCTGTCGTCGACCAATTATGTCGATCTCGACAATGTCGACATCATCAACGCCTTCATCAAGGGCGCCGCCTTCCGCAACATCGACGTCCATGTCCGCGGCGATGTCGCCGAGCGGACCGCACCGATGATCAATGCGCCATCTTACGGAGTGCGCTTCGCATGAGACATTACAAGCAATTGCTGCTCGCCAACAAAGCCTGGGCGAGCGAGCTGGTCGAGGAAAACCCCGACTTCTTCTCGCGTCAGGCGGCGGGGCAGAAGCCTGACTTCCTGTGGATCGGCTGTTCCGACAGCCGCGTCAGCCCCGAACAGATGACGATGACGCCCCCGGGCGGCATGTTCATCCACCGCAACGTCGCCAATCTGGTGAATGAGGACGATCTCAACCTAATGTCGGTGCTGCAATATGCCACCGAAGTGTTGAAGATCCGCCATATCATCGTTTGCGGCCATTATGCCTGCGGCGGCCTGCAGGCGACGCTGTCGGGCGGCACGGACGGCGCGGTCGATGGCTGGCTCGCCAATGCGCGGGCGGTGCTGCACGCGCATGAAGACGAGGTGCGCAGCCAGCCCGACAACGAGACGCAGGTCAATCGCCTGGTCGAGGTCAACGTGCGCGACCAGTTGGTGAAGCTTGCCCGCACCAAGCTGATCCAGGCGGCGTGGGCACGGCAGCAGGAGGTGTTCCTGCACGGCTGGGTTTACGACATTCGCGACGGCCATATCAAACCGCTGCTCGAAATCGACGCGACCACCAACCTCGACACGGTCGCCCGACCGGATAAGGTGCTGATGGCGAGCTGAGCGATCCGGCGGGGGCGTTTGCGAAACCGTTTCAGTGCTGGCACATAAATCTCTCCACGAGACGAGGGGAGAATCGTGATGCGCGTGCTGTTTGCGGTACTGGCCTCCGCCGCTGCGCTGCAGTCTGACACCAAAATTGAAATCACGCCCAGCAACGTCGAACTGACCGAAGCGGGTAAGTTCGATTTCGACTTCGCCAGTCTCGCGGCGATCCGGATGCCCCCGGACCCGTCGGTCAATTCCTTGTCCAAGGTAAAGGTCTGGTTCGGGCCGGCGGGCGGCAGTCCGCTGGCGTGCGAACCCCTTGTTTCGTCAACGGCCGTGGTTTCGAAAGCGGTGTGCGATCGGATCACAGCGTCCGCGCGCTTTACCTTTTACCCCGGCTTTGCGCAGCCGCTCGAGCGCGGCTTCGTCACGCTATACCTGTTCCGCTCCTCCCGAGTCCGCTCGAAGCCGAGCCTCGATGGTGCGATTACGCCAGGCTATACCGGCATGGACCTGCAATATCCGCCCGATACGACGCCGGAGGCGGCGCGGCTCGGCCCGTCGGACGGCACATTCGAAATCGCCGTGAAAACCGACGATTATCCCGTCACGGCGCTCGGCGCGGAGCTGCAGGGGAGCAGCCATGTTTTGCTCGGCATTGCCAGCGACGGGCGGGTCGAAACCTGTCGGCCGATTCGATCGTCGGGCGCCGCGGTGCTCGACAATGCGACCTGCGCCGTGTTCGCTCGCCGTGGCCGGTTTCACTTCTCCAAGACCCCGCCGACCGCGGAGCTACGCTATCTGCGACATTCGATGAACTGGCACATCCCGACCGACTAAAGCGCCACGTCCACCGTGTGCAGCGCCAACCCGACCAGCCCGCCGACCAACGTCCCGTTGATTCGGATATATTGCAGGTCGCGCCCGACGGCATTTTCCAGGCGGCGCGTGATCGTGTTGGCGTCCCAGCCATGGATCGTTTCCGACACCAGCCGTACGATGCCGTCGCCATAATCCGCCGCCATGCCGACGACGGCGCGGCGGACGAAGCGGTTGATCGTCGCGCGCAGCTTCGGGTCGTTCTGCAGCGTCGTGCCCAGCTGGCGCAGCGCATCGCCCACCGGCCCGGCGAGCAAGGCATCGGGGTTGCGCGCGATCCGCAACATGCCCCCGCGCGCCTGTTCCCACAGCCCGTCGAGCCAGCGCTGCATCGCCGGGTTGTCGATGATCTCGCCCTTCACCGCCGCGACCCGCTCGCGCGTCTTGGGATCGTGCATCAGATCATGCGCCAGCCCGGCGAGCCCTTCCTCGGCCTTCGCGCGCAACGGGTGGTTCGGGTCTTCGGCGATCCCGGTCAGCAGGCCGTTCAGTCCCTCGATCAGCTTGGTCGCGATCGTCTCGTCCAGCCCGGTCCAGCGCATCATCGCGCCGGATCGTTCGTGCACCATCGTGCGGATCAATTCCTCGTTCGACGCAAGCAGCCGCCCGCCCCAGCGGACGATGCCGTCGAGCAACGGCATGTGCCGGTCCTCGGCGATCGCGGCGGTCAGCGCCTGGCCTAGCAGTGGCGACACGTCGAGTGCGCGCAATCGCTGCCCGATCCCGGCTTTGACCATGCCGCCCAGGCGCTGCTGGTCGAACGCCTCCAGCATATGGGCAGCAAGCCCCGCCGCGCCGCGTCGCAGCCGCCCGTCGCCGCCCGGCGGATTGGCGAGCCAGCGCCCGGCCGCGCCCGCCGCATCCACCCGCCGCATCCTTCGCGCGACCACGCCCGGAATCAGGAAATTGTCGCGCAGGAACGCGGCGAGCGTGGTGCCGATGCGATCCTTGTTGCGCGGGATGATCGCGGTGTGCGGGATCGGCAGGCCGAGTGGATGATGGAACAAGGCTGTTACCGCGAACCAATCGGCGAGACCGCCGACCATTGCGGCTTCCGCAAAGGCCCGCACGAAGCCGAGTGCCGGATAGATGTGGTCGAACGCGCGCGCGACCAGGAACGTCGCCGCCATCAGCACCAGCAGCCCGCCCGCGATCCAGCGCATCCGCACCAATCCAGCGGGTGGCGCCTCGAAACTGCGAGGCGGGCGGGTCAGGCGAAAGGTGCGCATCGCACGACCAATCCCTGAACGCCCGGATAGTTCAAGCGCAAACCCGCCGATTGGTCATTCCGCCGGCTGCGGCTCGTCATCGCCGATATAGCCGATCTGCCCGGGCTTGCCGCCGATCCGCGGCGGCACCGGGCCGCCCTCGATCAGCGGGCCGTGATCGTCGCCGGGGCGATAGGTCAGCAAATTGCGGCGCAGATACGGCCCGACCCGACCTTCGATCCCGACGGCGAGGCTGAAGCTTGCCGGCACGATAACCAGCGTCAGCACGGTCGACAGGATCAGGCCACCAATCACGGTGATGCCCATCGGCACGCGCGACGATCCGTCGCCGGTCAGCGCGAGCGCGGTCGGCATCATGCCAGCGACCATCGCGACGGTGGTCATCACGATCGGCTGCGCACGCTTGTGCCCGGCGTCGATGATGGCGGTCACCTTCTCGACGCCCTTTTCCATCTCCTCCAGCGCGAAATCGATCAGCAGGATCGAGTTCTTGGCGACAATGCCGAGCAGCATAATCAGGCCGATATAGACCGGCATCGAGATCGGCGTGTTGGTAAGCCAAAGCCCGATCAACCCGCCGAGCGGTGCCACCAGCAGCGACAGCACGTTGACGAACGGCGGCAGCAGGCGGCGGTAGAGCAGCACCAGCACCGCGAACAGCAGCACGATGCCGGCCACCAACGCGACGATGAAGTTCTGGATCAGCTCGACTTGCCACTTCGATTCGCCGAGCACCAATTCCTTCACCCCGATCGGCAGGTTCTTCATGATCGGCAGGTTGTGGATTTCCTTCTGCGCCGTGCCGCTGACGACGCCGGGGGCGAGATCGGCGCCGATCGTCAACTGCCGTTGCTGGGCGACACGTTCGATCTTGGTGGGGCCTGCGCCGAAGCCGATCCCGGCGACCACGCTAAGCGGAACCGTGCCGCCGCTCGTCGTCTGAACCGGGATGTTCTGGATCGTCGACAGGCGCTGACGCGAATCCTGATCCAGCGCGACGCGGATCGGGATCTGCCGGTCCGACAGCGAGAATTTCGCGCTGTTCTGGTCGATATCGCCCAGCGTCGCGAGCCGGATCGCGCTCGACATGGCGGCGGTGGTCACGCCCATGCTGGCGGCCAGGTCCATATGCGGCGTGATGACGATTTCGGGCCGCTTCAAATCGCCACCGACGCGCGGGGCGACGACATCGGGCAGGGTCGACATCTGCTGAACGAGCGTCGCACCGGTGCTGGCGAGCAAATCGGGATCGTCGCCGCCCAGCGTGACCGTCAGCGCGCGCCCGCCGCCGCCCCAGCCGCTCGACGATCGGAACGAGACGCGTGCGTCGGGAATCGCCTGCAGCTCGGGCGCGAGCTTGCGCTCGAACTCATAGCTTTTCATCGTGCGGTCGTGCTTCGGCTTGAAGTTCGCAGTGACGCGACCATTGCCGACAAAGGTGCGGGCATAGACGGTGTCGACCTGCGGTTGCTTGCGCAGGAAGGCGGCGACACGGTCGACCACGACCTGCGTTTCGGCCAGCGTGGTGCCGGGCACCATGTCGATCTGCACCGTGCTCGAATCCGAATCGCGCAGCGGCTGGAACGTCGCCGGGATCGTCATGAACAGATAGATTGTCAGCCCGAACGCCACCGCGCCTGCCACCACCGCCGACCAGCGGTGCAGCAGCGTCCATTTGAGCACGCTCATGTACCGATCCATCAACCAGCCTTCGCCGTGCGACGCCTGGCCGTGCGCCTTCAGGAAGTACGCCGCGAGCATCGGGGTGATCAGGCGGGCGACGGCAAGGCTCATCAGCACCGAGGCAACGACGGTAAGGCCGAAATTCTTGAAGAACTGGCCCGAAATGCCCGGCATCAGGCCGACGGGGAGGAAGACCGCGACGATCGCCATCGTGGTGGCGAGCACGGCAAGCCCAATCTCGTCGGCGGCATCGATCGAAGCCTGATAGGCCGATTTGCCCATGCGCATGTGCCGCACGATATTCTCGATCTCCACGATCGCATCGTCGACCAGCACGCCCGCCACCAAGCTCAGCGCCATCAGCGTCATGTTGTTGAGCGTGAAGCCGAGCAGATCCATCACCCAGAAGGTCGGGATCGCCGACAGCGGAATCGCCAGCGCCGAGATGATCGTCGAGCGCCAGTCGCGCAGGAAGATGAAGACGATGACGACCGCGAGCACCGCGCCCTCGACCATCGCTTCCATCGCCGAATCATATTGCGCCTTGGTGTATTTCACGCTGTCCGAAATGCGCTGGAAATGCACCTTCGGGTTGCGCTTCTCGAGCGCCTCCAGCTTCTTCTCCGCTTCGTGGAAAACGGTCACGTCCGACGCACCCTTGGCGCGCTGGAAATCGAAGCTCAGCACCTGCGTGCCGTTCAATTGCGAGGCCGAGCGCTGTTCGGCGTAGAGGTCCTGCACGCGGCCGAGATCGGCAACCTTCAACGTGCGGCCGTTGCCTGCGGCGATCTGCACCTGGCCCAGATCATAGGCGGTCTGCGCATTGCCGAGAACGCGGACCGACTGTTCCGATCCGCCGATTTCGGCGCGGCCACCGGCGGCGTTGAGGTTCACCTGGCGCAACTGCGCGTTCACCTGCGACGCGGTCAGGCCATAGGCCGACAGCTTGGCCGGATCGAGAATGACGCGGATTTCGCGGTCGACGCCGCCGTTGCGATCGACCTGCGCCAGGCCGGAGACCGACAGCAGTTCCTTCGCGACGTTGTTGTCGATGTACCAGCTCAGCTGTTCGACCGTCATGTCGGTGGTGATCGCGGCATAGCTCGCCAGATCCTGCCCGCTGGTGTTGGCGCGGCTGATTTGCGGCTCCAGGATGCCGTCGGGCAAATTGCTGCGGATTTGCGAGACGGCCGAGCGGACGTCCTCGACCGCGCGATCGATCGGCGTACCGATGTTGAGCTGCACGACCGTGGTCGAATTGCCCTCGGTCACGGTCGAATCGATTTCGTCGATCCCCTGCAGCGATCGCACCGCCGCCTCGACGCGCTGCGTGACTTGGGTTTCGAGTTCCGTCGGCGCGGCACCGGGCTGGCTGATCGAGACGATCACCACCGGAAAATCGATGTCGGGCTGATTGTTGACGTCGAGATTGCGGAAGCTGACGATCCCCGCCAGCGTCAGCATGACAAAGAGGACGATAGACGGGACCGGATTACGGATCGACCAGGCCGAAATGTTCCGGAAATTCATGCCCGCTCTACCTCTTCATGTCGGCGTCCGCCTTGACCAGCGTCGGCTTTACCTTCTGACCGGCGTTGAGGAAAGCGCCTGCCGACTGAACGACCTTTTCGGTGCCGTTCAATCCTTCGGCGATCGCCACACCGCGATCGGAAACCTCGCCAACTTTCACGCCGCGGCGCACGACCTTATCGTCCGGACCCACGACATACACATAATTTCCCTTGTCGTCGCTCTGGATTGCGGCGTTGGGCAATTGCGGCACGTCGGTCGACCCTGCGACGATCGCCGCGGTGGCGAAGCCGCCCGGGCGCAGCGCCGGATTGTACGACAGCGAGATGCGCGCGATGCCTTGGCGCGTCTGCGGGTCGATCACCGGCGAGACCTGCCACACCTGCCCGGCAAAGGATTCGGCACCGCCGACCGGCGTTACCTGCGCCGACGATCCGACGTGCAGCCCGCGCAGATCGGCCTCGCTCACCTGCGCGCGCAGTTCCATCTGTCCGCCTTCGGCCAGGCGGAACAGCACGCCCGAACCCGAGCTGACGACCTGGCCCGGCTCCACGCTGCGGGTGAGCACCAGGCCCGCCGACGGCGCACGGATGTCGAGCCGGTTCGTGCGCGCGCGCGCCTCGGCGAGCGTCGCCTGCGCCACCCGGACGCGGGCCAGCGCCGCATCGCGCGTCGCGGCCTTGCGCTCGAGATCGGCCTTGGACACGAACCCGCGATCCACCAATTGCTTCGAACGATCGAGTTCGGATTGCGCGATCGCCGCATCCGAACGCGCGACGTTGATCTGCGCTTCGAGCGACGCTGCCGTCTGATTCTGCACCGAACGATCGACCAGCGCGAGCACTTGCCCCTTCGCCACCCATTGGCCGGGTTCGACCAGCACGCGCGTGATCATCCCGCCTTCGCCGGCGACACCGACCGGCATTTCGCGCCGTGCGGCGAGCGACCCGGTCGCGGTAATCGTGCGGGCCACGGTCGAACGGCCGGGGATGACGACCGACACGAGCGGGAGCTGCTCGACCGCCTTCGGTGCGTCGGCTTTCTTGCCGCCCAGGAAATGCGACGCGAGCAGAACCACGACCAGCACCGCGACGACGATCCCGATGATCAGCCCCCAGCGCCGCCCTTTAGGCGCGCCTTCGCCCGGCAGCCCCAGGATTTCCTCATTGCCGACCGCGCGTGTCTCGTAATTCATCTGTCCCACTTCCCGACCCCTGGGCCCGACCCCACCCGTTCGAAACGATTGGCTGTGCACCCCGATATCCGCTGTGTTATCGAAATATATCACCGAGCTCAAGTAGCAGGATGCAAGCGCGCGGCGCATGGCGTGTTTCGTGTCCGTTCGCAAGATGATAGCAAGAAGAAGCTACCGATTCCGACCTTTCCACCTCGGTTGCGAAGTAGAAATTCCGTCACGTGGACGAAACAAAGCGGTTGCATTTCGCCAGTGCGGAAGCGAGCGTCGGGGCGGCTGGAGCCTGTTCGACACACGCGTGAAGGAGAACCGTGATGGAGCGTTCGATTCTGGGTTGGCTGCTGATCGGCCTGGTCGCGGGGGTGCTCGGCAAATGGATCATGCCGGGCAAGGATCCGGGCGGCTTCATCGTCACGATCCTGATCGGCATTGCTGGCGCGCTGCTCGCCGGGTTCATCGCGCAGGCGCTGGGTATTTCGCTCGAAGGCGGGTGGGAGAATTACATCGCCGCGACGGCGGGCGCGGTGCTGCTGCTGGCGGCCTATCGCTACGTGCTGTCGCGCCGGGTACGCTGACGACCAGCGCCGTCGTTCATCGCAGGTTGCCGCGATTGCTGGCAAGAACCGCCGTGCGGTCGATCGACCGTATCAACCGGGAGTGACTGCAATGCGTTCGAGTTTCCTTTTTCTGGCCCCCGCGCTGCTGCTGGGTGCGGCAAGTGCCGTGTCGGCTCAGACCGCGCCGCTGATTGCGCCCGATGGCACACTGCTCGACGTGTCTGCCGAGGGGCACACCACCCGCGTTCCTGATGTGGCAACGATTCGCGCCGGCGTGACGACGCAGGGGCAAACCGCTGCGGCGGCGCTGGCGGAGAATTCGGCGCGGATGACGCGCGTTCTGGCTGCGCTCAAGAAGGCAGGCGTCGCGGTGCGTGACATCCGCACCGCCAATGTTTCGCTCAGCCCGCAATATCGCTATGCCGATGGGCAAGCACCGGTCATCACCGGCTATCAGGCGAGCAACAGCGTGTCGGTGCGTTTCCGCGACATCGCGAAATCCGGCGCGATCCTGGATGTGCTGGTGGGCGAGGGTGCCAATCAGATCGATGGGCCCAATCTGTCGATCGATCAGCCCGACGCGGCGCTCGATGAAGCTCGGGTCTCTGCGGTAAAGATCGCGCGCGCGCGCGCCGAACTCTATGCCAAGGCGGCCGGGTTGACGGTCGCGCGGATCGTTTCGATTTCGGAAAGCGGATCGAACGACGGCGCTTCGCCCGCGCCGCCGTTGGTGTTCATGGCGCGCGCTAAGGCGGCTGATTCCACGCCGATCGCGGCGGGCGAAGCCGAGGTATCGGTCAACCTGACGGTGCGTTTCCTGCTGAAATAACAAGAAGGGCCGCGGAGCATGTGCTCCGCGGCCCTTTTTTGTCTGCGTCAGGTTGCCGCGTTTAGCGAACTGCGCCGCGACGAACCAAGTTGACGATCGCGAGCAAGATGATCGCGCCGATCAGCGAATACAGGAACGTCGTAACCGTGATCGCCTGGTTGATACCAGCGCCGAACAGGAACGACGCGATAACAGAACCAATGATGCCAACGACGATGTTCAGAATGATACCTTGCTGACCATCGGTCCGCATCACCATGCTGGCAAGCCAACCGCACACGCCACCGACTACAAGCCAAACAATAAGACCGATCATTTTGCCCTCCATTTGCCCGGGTGCTTCCGGGGATACGGGGACAAGACTCACGAGCGACGACTTTTGTTCCGGGTGCGCTTCGAGAAGATGATCGACCCTGCCAGAAAGCGATCGGCCCGCCGCTCGGATGAGCAACGGGCCGACCGTATTTGACCGCGGCACCCCCCAGGAGCCGCGCGCGAAAACGTCAGTACTTCTGCTGGCGCTCGTACAGCGATTTGTAATGCTGGATGCGAGTCACGCGCAGGCCCGGCATTCCCGAGCGATCGATTGCGCGCTGCCAGCCGGCGAATTCCTCGACCGTCAGATTATAGCGCTCGCACACTTCGTCGACAGACAGCAGTCCGCCATTCACCGCGGCAACGACTTCAGCCTTGCGCCGCACGACCCAGCGGGTCGTCTCGGGCGGTGGCAGCGTCTCGAGCGTCAGCGGCTCTCCGAGCGGGCCGATGACTTTGGCCGGACGTATCTTCTGGTTTTCGATCATTGTTGAAACCTCATGTCGGGGCGGGGGGCCCCCTCCATTCCTAGTGACGGCGTATAATCAGTGGTCTTGAACGTCGCCTAAAGCGGCTCGGTAAACAGCATTTTCATATCTACGGCTCCCCGTCGTTGCGGGCATCGCTGCTTAACAGGCGCGCAACGGCGAGGTTGAAGGCACCGTGGGCCGGCGTGAAGCGGTCGGGCAGAGCTGCGTTAGCGGTGAGCGCCGCTTGCAATATAGCAGTCGGGCTCGCTGCCTGACGCGCCGCCACGCCAACCATTAGGACGGCCAGGTCCGGCGGCAGTGCCGTTACCGTCACATCGGCTTCGAAACGGGTAAAACTCAGGTCCACAGGCGCTTCCGGGTTGGGGTGCGGAGGGCCGGTCTAACGGCAAGGTCCTAAAGGTCGGGTAAAGCCCGATCCGTTTTTTTGCATAGACCGCTGGGAGCGCCTATCTGCGCGGCGATGGATGATGTGGATTTCCAATTGGGCCCCGATCTGAAGGGCAAGCGGATCGTGGTGGCGATGTCGGGCGGGGTCGATTCGTCGGTCGTGGCGGCGCTCGCCGCGCGTACGGGTGCGGAGACGATCGGCATCACCTTGCAACTCTACGATCATGGCGAAGCGGTCGGGCGCGCCGGGTCGTGCTGCGCCGGTCGCGACATTCGCGATGCGCGTGCGGTGTGCGATCGGCTGGGCATCGCGCACTATGTCTTTGACCATGAGACGCGTTTCCGCGAGTCCGTAATCGATCGCTTTGCCGACGAATATCTCGCCGGGCGCACGCCGATTCCCTGCATCCAGTGCAACATGGGGCCGAAATTCACCGATCTGCTCGCCGCCGCGCGCGATCTCGGCGCAGATTGCCTGGCGACCGGCCATTATGTACGCCGCGTGATGGGAGCGGACGGCGCGGAACTACACCGCGCCGCCGATCCGGCGCGCGACCAGAGCTATTTCCTGTTCGCGACGACGCAGGCGCAGCTCGATTATCTGCGCTTTCCGCTCGGGGGACTACCCAAGCCCCGCGTTCGTGAACTGGCAGCGGAACTGGGCCTCGGCGTGGCTGGTAAGCCCGACAGCCAGGATATCTGCTTCGTGCCCGACGGCGATTACGCCTCGCTCGTCAAGAAATTGCGGCCCGAGGCGGATACCAGCGGTGCGATCGTCGACGAAGCGGGACGCGTGCTGGGGCAGCACCGTGGTCTCATCCACTTCACCGTCGGGCAGCGCCGCGGGCTGGAGATCGGTGGCACGCCCGAGCCGCTGTACGTAATCCGGCTCGATCCCGCGACCAATCAGGTCGTGGTCGGGCCCAAGGCGGCGCTTGCGGTCGGCGCGGCGCGGTTGGGCGGCGTCAATTGGCTCGCCGGCGGCTATGCCGGGCCGATGACGGCCAAGGTGCGCTCGCTCGCCAAGCCGGTCGCGGCGCGCTTCGATGGCGATCGCGTCCGCTTCGAAGCGCCCGAATATGGCGTCGCGCCGGGGCAGGCTGCCGTACTCTATGCCGGGGACCGTGTGCTGGGCGGCGGCTGGATCGAGGAGACGAGCGGCATCGTGGCGGTGCCCGCCTGAACCGCGTTCGGCACGGATTCGAAAAGCGTACGTACAATTCCGATCGTTCGACCCGCGTCTAAAATGGATAGATCGGGCCCGCCAGATCGATTCGCGTTAGCGTCCGACAGGCCCGAACTGGGATCGTCGATGTTTCGTAATCTCTCTCTCGAAAGCCTGTCGCACTGGCATTCCAGCGATGCGCTGCTGACCGAACAATATCGCACGCTGCGCCCGCAGGTGCCGATGATGTACCTCGCCATTATCATCAACATGGCGTTCCTGGCGCTCGTCTCCGCGCGCGACGTCGGCAACGCGGTGTTCGTCGCGCCGGCTTTGGTCGGCGTCACGATCATCGGTCGCCTCATCGGATTGCACCGCACGCGCCACGCGGTCGCCACCGCGACGATTCCGCAAATGCGCCGATCGATGAACACGACGCTTGCGGCGGCCAGTGTCGTCGCACTCGGGCTCGTCGTATGGACCGCGCTCATCGCGCGATCGGGCATTGAGGGAAGAACCTATGTCGCCCTGTTCACGGCGCTGTGCACCATCTCCACCGCCAGTTGCCTGTCGAGCTTGCCGCTTGCTGCCTATATCGTGATCGCGATGGGTACGATCCCCGTGTCGCTGACCCTGATCCTGACCGGCGATTTGCTGCTGGTCAGCATGGGGACCAACATCCTGCTGATCGCCCCGCTGGTCATCGGCAAAATCTACAGCCAGCATGAACGGCTGCGCCATCTGGTCGAAACCCGCAGCAGCATCACCGCCGAAAAGCGCAAGGTGAGCGAACTCGCCTACCGCGATGCGTTGACCGGGCTGCCCAATCGTCGCGCTTTTCTGGACGAACTGGCGCGCCTGTCGGCCGAACAGCCGCATTTGCCGCTCGCCATGGGGATGATCGATCTTGATGGGTTCAAGCTGATCAACGACACCTACGGCCACCGCACCGGCGATGCCTTGCTGATGGAGGCGGGGCGGCGCTTTCAGGAATTGCGCATCGGCGATGCCTTGGTCGCGCGGCTCGGCGGGGACGAATTCGCGGTGCTGCTGCGTGATGTGGACACGCTGGCGGAGGCGCGCGAGCGGATCGCCAAGATGGGCAGCGCCTTTGTCGAACCCTTTATCGTAGGTACGCAGGTGTTCCGCTTGCGCGCGTCGATCGGCATGGCGGAAGAACTCTCGCAGGCCGAAACCACGCTCGCGCTGATCAATCGCGCCGATCTGGCCATGTATGAGGCGAAGCGTGCGCGCACCTCGGATATTCTGCTGTTCACGCCGGACATGGAGGCGATGTACCGCCGCCGCCTGCTGGTCGAACAGGCGCTTGCGACGTCCGAAGAGAACGACCTGATCTCGCTCCATTATCAACCCGTGGTCGATGCCGTGACGGGCCGGATCATCGCGTTCGAGGCGCTCGCGCGCTGGACCCACCCGACGCTTGGCGTCATTTCCCCGGCGGAATTCATCCCTCTGGCGGAACAAGCCGGCATCACGCGCGCGATGACCATGCACCTGCTGTCGCTCGCGCTGACCGCCGCGGCGCAATGGCCCGATCATGTCGGCCTGTCATTCAATCTCAGCGGTGCCGAACTCAATACGCCCAGCGTCGCCGACGAGATTCTGGCGGTGTTGAAGCGCCACGCCTTCGACCCCGGCCGCCTCTCGATCGAAGTGACCGAAACCGCGTTGCTGGGTGATTTCGCGGCGGCGCGCTCCGCGCTCGCGATCCTGCAAAAGGGTGGCGTGCGGATCCTTCTCGACGATTTTGGCGCGGGCTATGCCTCGATCGGCTATCTGCGCGAGTTGCAGTTTGACGGGATCAAACTCGATGGCAGCCTGATCTCCTCGCTGATGGAAAGCCCGTCGGCGCGCGATCTGCTGGTGGGCGTGCTGCACTTGTGCAACGCAATCGGTGCGCCGGTGACGGCCGAAATGGTCGAAAGCGCGGCGCAGCACGACTTGCTGCGCACGCTCGGCGTGCAGAAGCTGCAGGGCTATTTCCTGTCGCGCCCGCTGACTACGGAGCAGGCAGTAGTGGCGTGCGACCGCGACCATCGCGCCGCGCTGCGCAACGAATCCTCGGTCGTCCTGTTCGACGCCCGCGCCAGCCGTGCGGTCGCCTGAGCCTTTACAGGAAGAACGTACCCTCGATCACGGTGACGCACGTCCCGCCGAGCACCACGCGATCCCCGTCGAGCCGACAGGTCAGATGCCCGCCCCGCGCGCTCGCCTGATAGGCGGTGAAGCTATCGCGCCCCAGTCGCGCCGCCCAATAGGGCGTCATTACGGCGTGCGCCGATCCCGTCACCGGATCCTCGTCGATCCCCGCACCGGGGGCGAACACGCGGCTGATCACGTCGGTGTCCTCACCAGGCGCGGTTACGATCGTAAGCACATCGACCTCCGCATCGGGACCATTTTCGGGATCGGCGGGCGACGGCCGCCCGAGCGCGCGAAAATCGGGGTCCAGAGCGCGAATCTGCGCGGCGTCTTCCAGCACGATCAGCGCATAGCGATGCGGATGCCACAGCGTCTCGACCGCCGACTCCAGCCCGAGCGCTGCGACGATGTGCGGCAGCGGCTTCGGCGCGGGGCCCCAGGCGGGCAGCGCCAGTTCGTATCCTGCACCCGCGCGGGCGACCGAAAGAATGCCGGTCTTGCGCGTGCGGAAGCGCACCATGTCGCGTTCCGGATCGCTCGACAGGACGAAATGCCCGCTGGCGAGCGTCGCATGGCCGCACAGCACGACTTCGGCGGTCGGCGTGAACCAGCGTAATTCGAAATCGCTCGCCTCGCTCTCGTCGGGGACGAGGAAGGCGGTTTCGCTGAGGTTGTTCTCCGCCGCGATCGCCTGCAGCACCTCGTCTTCCAGCCAGGCAGCAAGCGGCATCACCGCCGCCGGATTGCCCTCGAATGGCTTCGCCGCGAAGGCGTCGATCTGGACGATCGGAATTCTCATGCGCGTTTCCCGAACCAGGGGGGCGTGACGTCGGCTTCGATCAGCGGATTGTCGGTATCGACATGGCCTTCCGGATCGAGATGGATCAGCACCTCGACCTTGGGGAAGGCGCGGTGCAACGCGCGCTCGACGCCCTCGACCACCTTATGCGCCTCTGCCACGGTGATGTCGCCGGCCACTTCCATGTGAAATTGCGCGAAATCATGCGCGCCGGAATGGCGGGTGCGGAAATCGTGAATGCCTTTGATTCCCGGTTGCCGCGCGGCGACCTCGATAAACTCGGCGCGGCGTTCCTCGGGCCATTCCTTGTCCATCAAATGGTCGATCGCACTCGACGATGCGCGGAACGCACCCCACGCCAGCCACAACGCAATCACGATCCCGAAAATCGGATCCGCGTCATGCCATCCGAAATACTGATCGAGCACCAGCGCAACGATCACTGATCCGTTGAGCAGCACGTCCGATTGATAATGCACGTTGTCGGCAACGATCGCGACCGATCCGGTCCTGCGAATCACGCTGCGCTGATAAGCCAGCAGCCCCATCGTAGCGACGATCGCAACCAGCGACACGCCAATGCCGAACTCGGCGTCCTGCTTCGGCGCATCGCTGCCAAGCGCCTGAATCGCGCGCCAGGCGATGCCGGCGGCGGATGCGGTGATCAGCATCACCTGAAAGAGCGCGGCGAGCGACTCGGCCTTGCCATGACCAAAGCGATGGTCGTGGTCGGCCGGCGTCGCGGCCAGCCGCACGCCGTACAGCGTGACCGCGCTTGCCAGCAGATCGAGCCCGGAATCGGCCAGGCTCCCAAGCATCGCGACCGATCCGGTCGTCCAGGCGGCCCAGGACTTGAGCGCGATCAGGAAAGTCGCCATCGCCACGCTCGCGATCGCGGCGCGGACGGCGAAGGGAATCGCGCGGCGTTGTTCCTCCGTCACGGGTAGAGCAACTCGCTGGTCCAGCCGGTGCCGGAGCGGGTGTAGAACGTGCGTTCGTGCAGGCGGTGCGCGCGGTCCTGCCAGAATTCGATTGCGCTGGGCGTGACGCGATAGCCGCCCCAGTGCGGCGGGCGGGACACGTCCTGCCCCTCGAAGCGTGTTTTCATCGCCTCGAACCGCGCTTCGAAAGTAGCGCGGTCCGGCATCGTCCGCGACTGGTCGGATGCCCAGGCGCCAAGCTGCGAATCGCGGCTACGGCTGGCGAAATAGGCATCGCTCTCGGCGTCGCTCGCCATGCTCACGCGCCCTTCGATCCGAATCTGGCGACGCAGCGATTTCCAGTGGAACAGCAACGCGACCGCGGCATCCTCGGTCAGATCGCGCGCCTTGCGGCTGTGGCGGTTGGTGTAGAAGACGAACCCGTCGGGCCCATGCCCTTTCAGCAGTACCATCCGTGACGAGACGATGCCGTGCGCATTCACGGTCGCAAGTGCCATCGCGTTGGAGTCGTTCGGCTCGCTTGCGCGCGCCTCGGCATACCAGCTGTCGAACAGGGCAAAGGGGTCTTGCGTCATCGCGTCGCTTTACGGCGACGCGCCTTCGCTGTCGAGCAACGGAACGACTCCGCCGCTCGGGGATTGAATCGTTTTCGCAACGATGGTTTGCGCTGAAGGGGACGCTCTAATGGCCGCACGCGCCTATTGGCAGGGACAGATAAGGCTGGCTCTGGTGTCTATTCCGGTCGAAATCTATTCGGCGACGAAATCAGGCGCGGCCGTCAGCTTCAAGCAAATCCACGAACCCACCGGCAAGCCGATCCATTACGACAAGGTCGTCACCGGGGTCGGCCCGGTCGATACCGATGAGATCATGAAGGGGTTCGAATATGAAAAGGGCTCCTACGTCCTGCTCGAACAGGACGAGATCGACGCGGTAAAGCTCGAATCCAAGAAGACGCTCGAATTGACGCAATTCGTCGATGCGAGCGAGATCGACGTGCTGTATTACGAAAAGCCCTATTTCGTGGTCCCCGCCGACGATCTGGCCGAGGAAGCGTTCATCGTGCTGCGCGAGGCGCTGCGGCGGACCAAGAAGGTCGGGCTTGGCCAGCTTGCGATGCGCGGGCGCGAATATGTCGTCAGCCTTAAGCCGTGCGGGCGCGGCATGGTTCTGGAAACGCTGCGCTACGCCGATGAGGTCAACAAGGCACAAGGCTATTTCCGCGACATTCCGGACGACAAGCCCGACGACGATCTGATGGATCTGGCCGAGGCGCTGATCGAAAAGAAGACTGCGGCGTTTCACCCGCAGGATTTTCACGATCGCTACGTCGACGCTTTGCGCGACCTGATCGAGCGCAAGCGCAAGTCGAAGGGCGGCAAGATCATCGAGGACAAAGGCGACGATGCGCCCGCGAAGGGATCGAACGTCGTCGATCTGATGGCGGCGCTGAAGAAGTCGATGGGGTCCGCCGACGCCAAGCCCGCCGCGAAAAAGGCCCCCGCCAAGCGCGCCCCGGCCAAGAAACGTGCCTGAGTCCTCTCTCTTCCTCCCCTCCCTGGAAGGGAGGGGCTGGGGGTGGGTCGGCCTGTTGTCGCGCGGCCCCGCCAGCCTCACACGAACCCACCCCCAACCCCTCCCTTTCAGGGAGGGGAGCAGATGACCACCGACCCGCTCGCCCGCTACAACGCAAAGCGCGATTTCGCGAAGACGGCGGAGCCGGCGGGAACACTCGAACCCGGCCACGGCAACCGCTTCATCGTGCAGAAGCACGACGCCAGCCGGCTGCATTGGGATTTCCGGCTGGAGGTGGACGGCGTGCTGAAAAGCTGGGCGGTCACGCGCGGACCCTCGATCGACCCGGACCAGAAGCGCCTTGCGGTCCGCACCGAGGACCATCCGCTGTCCTATGCCGATTTCGAAGGCACGATCCCGGCGGGCGAATATGGCGGCGGCACGGTGATGCTGTGGGACAGCGGCACCTGGTCCCCGATTGCGGGCAAGAGTGCCAAAGACATCGACAAGGGCCACCTCCACTTCGTGCTCGATGGCCAGCGGATGAAGGGCGAATGGATCCTGATCCGCCTGAAGCCGCGCGGGAAAGAAAAAGGCGAGAACTGGCTGCTGCGCAAGGTCGAGGATGCCGAGAGCGGCGGCACCGATACGCTGGTCGAAACGGGCCTGACGAGTGTGACCACCGGTCGCACGATGGCGGAGATCGCCGAGGGCAAGAAACCCAAATCCTCCCCCGGGAACCGGGGGAGGGGGACCGTGAGCATTCCGCGAACGGTGGAGGGGGGCCACAAGCGTGGCGCTCTTGGCGAGGCCCCCTCCACCACTCGGCTGAAGAAGCCGAGTGAGTACCCCTCCCCGGTTCCCGGGGGAGGATTTAGGGAACCCCAGCTCTGCACCCTCGTCGACTCAGTCCCGACCGGCAGCCAATGGCTGCACGAGGTGAAATACGACGGCTATCGCGCGCTGATCGCTGTCGCGAAGGGCAAGGCGACGGTCTACACCCGCTCCGGCCTCGATTGGACTGACAAGTTTCAGGCGATCGCGGATGCCGTCGCAAAACTGCCGGTCAAAACCGCCTTGCTCGACGGCGAGATTGTCGCGTTCAAGGACGGCAAGCCCGATTTCTCGACGCTCAAGAATGCCATCTCCGAGGGGCGCGCCATGACGTTCTTCGCTTTCGACCTGCTAGAGCTGGATGGCGAGGATCTGACCGGTCTCGCCAACCTCGTGCGGAAAGAGCGGCTCGCGCCGCTGATCGACGGCAAGGACCCGCGCGTCCGATATTCCGACCACATCATCGGCCAGGGCGAGCAATTGTTCGAGACGATGTGCCGCGAAGGCTATGAGGGCGTCGTCTCGAAACGCGCCGACGCGCCGTACCGCGGCAAGCGCACCCAGGCGTGGCTCAAGATCAAATGCACGCAGCGCCAAGAATTTGTCATCGTCGGCTGGACGCCCAGCGCGAAGTCGCGCGGGTTTGCGTCGTTGCTGCTCGGGCTGAATGGCCCCGACGGGCTGGTCTATGCGGGCAAGGTCGGCACCGGGTTCGGCACCGCGACGATGCTCGATTTGCAGGAGCGCCTTGCCAAGATCGAGCGCAAGACCCCGACCGTCACCGCGCCGCGCGCGGCGGTGCGGGGCGCGCATTGGGTGACGCCGAAGCTGGTCGCCGAAGTCGCCTATGCCGAAACCACCCCCGACGGCGTGCTGCGCCATTCGAGCTTCCTCGGCCTGCGCGAGGACAAGGCGGCGTCGGAGGTGATGGCGGAGAAACCGATCGCGCTCGACACGCCCGAAATCCATATCAAGGTCAGCAACCGCGACCGCGTGATCTTCCCCGAATTGAACGTCACCAAGGGCGAACTGGCCGATTATTACGCTCAGGTCTCCCCGATCATGCTGCCCTGGGCGGCCAACCGCCCGATCAGCCTGGTGCGCTGCCCGCAAGGCCGCGCCAAGGCCTGTTTCTTCCAGAAGCACGACGCCGGCAGCTTTCAGGGCGAACATGTCCACAAGGTGCCGATCCGCGAAAAAGACGGGTCGAGCGAAGACTATCTCTACGTCGACGATGCCAATGGGCTGGTGGCCTGCGTACAGATGGGCACGATCGAGTTTCACGGCTGGGGCTCCTCGGTCGCGACGCTCGAACAGCCCGATCGCATGGTGTTCGACCTCGATCCGGATGAAGGCCTTGGCTTCGATGTCGTGAAGAAGGCCGCGACCGATCTGAAGGAGCATCTCGCCGAACTGGGCCTGGTCAGCTTCGCGATGCTGTCGGGCGGGAAGGGCGTGCATGTCGTCGTGCCGCTCACCCCCCAGGCGGACTGGCCCGCGGTCAAGGATTTCGCCGATCGCTTTGCCCGCGCGCTGGGCGAGGCGGAGCCGGATCGCTTCGTCGCGACCATGTCCAAGGCGAAGCGCAAGGGCCGCATCTTCATCGACTGGCTGCGCAACCAACGCGGCAGCACGGCGGTGTTGCCCTACGTCGCGCGCGCCCGCGCCGGCGCACCGGTCGCCGCGCCGGTCTCGTGGACCGAGCTGCGCGATATCGAGACCGCCGCGCGCTGGGGCGTGCGCGATGCGGCCGAACTCGTTGCGCGTGCCGCATCGCGTGATCTTGCCGGTTGGGGCATGGCGGATCAGGTACTGCCCGATATCTGATACGCGATTTCCACGGTTGCACCTGCGAAGCGATTGTGGCCATGTCGGCTTGAGCGGCACGGACCCGGGAATTTCGATTGGCCACAGCGCCTGCACCATCGTTGCTGGACCCGGCCACGCACGCCGCGCGCTGGATCGCGGAATATCGTGCGCGCACGCTGAAGGGCGACGTGCTCGCGATGAGCGACGATCCGGCGTGGAGCACGATGTTCGAGGAACTTGCCGCGGTGGCTGGCGACGATCTCGGCCAGGCCCGCGAACGTGTCCAGCGCCATGCCGAGGATATCGGCACCGGCTTCCGTATTATCGGGGAAAGCGAGGAGCGGCCGTGGCCGCTGTCGCCGATCCCGCTGATGATCGCGGCCGAGGAATGGCGCACCATCGCGGCCGGGATCGTGCAACGCGCCGATCTGCTCGAGCACGTCATCGCCGATCTTTATGGCGACGCGAAACTGGTCGAACGCGGGCTGATCCCGGCGGCATTGGTCGGCGGGTCGCCCTTCTTCCTGCGCCCGATGCAGGGGCTGGTGCCCTCGGGCGGGCATCATCTGCAATTCATCGCGGTCGATCTCGGGCGCGGGCCAGATGGCGAATGGCGCGTGCTGGCCGACCATCTGCGCAGCCCGGCGGGGGCGGGCTATGCGCTCGAAAACCGCCTCGCGATCGCGCGCACGCTCGACGGTTTGCAGGCGCGCCTCAACGTGCAGCGCCACGCATCCTTCTTCGCGGCATTCCGCGATGGCCTCGCCGCCGCCTGTCGCCGGGTCGAGCCGCGCATCGGCCTGCTGACGCCGGGCCGCTATTCCGCCAGTTATGCCGAACAGGCGCACCTCGCGCGCTATCTCGGTTTTTTGCTGGTCGAGGGGGCCGATCTCGCCGCGCTGGAGGACAAGCTCTACGTCCGCACGATCGGCGGGCTGAAGCGCGTCGATGCCCTGTGGCACCGCGTCGACCCGCGCCTGCTCGATCCGCTGGCGTTCGATTCGCATTCGCACATCGGCGTCGCGGGGCTGATCGACGCGACTGCGGCAGGCAATGTCGTGCTTGCCAACACGGCGGGGGCGGGGGTGCTCGAATCGCCCGCGTTCGGGGCGTTCCTGCCGCGGCTGTGCGTGCGAGAGACGGGCAAGGATCTCATCCTGCCCAATATCGCGACCTGGTGGTGCGGGCAGGATCAGGCGTGCGCCAGCGTGCGCGAGGATTTCGATCACCTGCTGATCGGCTCTGCCTTCGGTGTGGCGCCGCTCGGTCTGCCGGACGGGATCGCCGTGGCCGGCGCCGATCTCTCCGGGCAAGCGCGCGCGGCGCTGCTCGACGACATGACGCGCCGCCCGCAGGATTATGTCGGGCAGGAAATCGTGCGCCTGTCGACCATGCCGGTCGTCACCGACAGCGGCCTCGCCGCGCGCCCCTTCACCTTGCGCGTGTTCGCCGCGCGCGGTGCCGATGGGAAGTGGACGGTGCTCCCCGGCGGCTTCGCGCGCATCGCCGAACATCCCGATCCCCGCGCGTCGGTGATGGGCGAGGGGTGCTGGTCGGCCGATGTCGTGGTGCATGGCGGAGAGGAAGTTGCGCCGATCTCGCTGCTGCCCCCGCCGATACCGTGCATGTCCGGCGCAACCCCGGCACGCTCCCCAGCCGCGTCGCCGACAATTTCTTCTGGCTCGGGCGTTACCTCGAACGCGGCGAGGCACTGCTCGGCGTGATCCGCGTGATGCTCGGCAATTCGATCGATGCCGATGCCGGCGCTGCATTGGCACCGGAAACGGTCGGGCGCTTGGTCGCTCTCGTGGTCAATGCTGGCGGCGCGCCACACCCGCCGTCGCTGCGCCGATCCGATCTGTCCGCTTTCGCGCGCACCGCGATGGAGGATGGCAACTGGCACAGCGTCCGCGCGATCAATCGCCTCGCGCGCGGGATTGGAAAGGGCTCGCGGGATCGGCTTGCGGCGGATGTCGTGCGGCTGCTCGACGCGCCCTATCCCACCAAGGGCGGGATGCTCGATCGCGCCGGATCGCTGCAGCGCCGCTATGCCGCTTTGTCGGGCCTGTCGGCGGAGCATATGGGGCGCACCGCCGCGTGGCGTTTCCACGATCTCGGGCGTCGGCTGGAGCGCGCCCAGACCGTGACGCGCGCCGTCCGCGCGTTCGGCATGGCGCAGGCGAGCCTTGATGATCTCTCCACCTTGCTCGATCTGGCGGACAGCCAGATCAGCTATCGCCAGCGTTATCTGACCGGCATCGCGCGCGTTCCCGTGGTGGATCTCGTCGCGCTCGACCCCGGCAATCCGCGCTCGCTCGCCTTCCAGATCTGCCGGATTTGCGAGCATTTGGCCGCGCTGCCGGTGCTGGAAGATGACGGGATGGAGGAGCCGCAACAGGCTCAGGGCACGGTGCTGACCGCAATCGTCTCGACCGCGACCGCCGCGACGCTCGATGCGGAGGTGTTGGGCGATGTCGAGCGGCGGCTGTTTCAGCTCTCCGAGGCGATTGCCCGGCGGTACTTCCTGCAAGGCGCGGAACCGCTGCGGGCGGCAGGGATGACTTTGGCATGAGGGATTTTGCGGTGCGCTGGATCAGCCTTTCTCCCCTCCCTGGAAGGGAGGGGCTGGGGGTGGGTCGGCCGGTTGGGAACGCCGTCCTCTCCCCATACCAACCCACCCCCAACCCCTCCCTTTCAGGGAGGGGAGGCAGAAGATGATCTACGACATCCGCCACATCACGCGCTTCGATTACGGCGCGAACGTCAAATTTGCCCGCTGCAACCTTCGCCTCAAGCCGATCCATTGGTCGGGCCAGGATCTGCTCGATTACAAACTCACCATCTCGCCCTCGGGCCGGGTCTCCCCCGCGCGAGCGGAAGCTGGCCTCGCCAATGTCATGCGGATGGTGGTCGATGAGCCTGTCCGCCACCTCACGATCGAAAGCGTTTCGCGGATCGCGGTCGATCGCCCGGTGCCGATGCCGTCGAACGGATCGCCCGCGCTGGCCGAAATCGCCGCCGCCGCGCGCGCCAGCCGCGATCCGTCGCCGGCTGGCCCCGCCAATTACCTCTTCCCCTCGCCGCTGATCCCGCTCGACCGCGATATCGCCGAGTGGTGCGCGCAGGATTTGCAGCCCGATCGCCCGGCGCTCGACGCCGCGATCGCGCTCGCGCAGCGCATCCAGAACGATTTCGCGTTCGATCGGACCGCCACTCTGGTCGACACCCCCCCGCACGAAGCCTTCCTGAAGCGCGGCGGCGTGTGTCAGGATTTCGCGCAGATCATGATTACGGGCCTGCGCGCGGCGGGCCTGCCCGCGGCCTACGCCTCGGGCTATATCCGCACGATCCCGCCACCGGGGCAGGCGCGGCTGGTCGGGGCCGACGCGACGCACGCCTGGGTATTGCTGTGGTGCGGGGCCGAGCTCGGCTGGGTCGGGGTCGATCCGACCAACGGCATCTGGATGGCGGGCGACCATATCGTCATGGCGATCGGCCGCGATTACGGCGAAATCGCACCGATCGACGGCGTGGTGCTGGGGTCCAGCGCGCAAAAGATGGATGTCAGCGTCGATGTCGCGCCTGTGCTGGAAATGGTGGGGTAGGGGA
Source organism: Sphingomonas sp. MMS24-J45 (assembly GCF_044881195.1). Lineage (GTDB taxonomy): Bacteria > Pseudomonadota > Alphaproteobacteria > Sphingomonadales > Sphingomonadaceae > Sphingomonas. The sequence goes on from NZ_CP173255.1 coordinate 2,509,140, forward strand.
CTTCGAATCGGCGGATTGCGGACGGTTGATCCACGGCGTCTGCATTTCGGCCTGATAGTATTGCCCCATGCCTCAGCGGAATTTCAGGATCATCTCAGTTGCAGTGCCATGGGCGATGTGCACGATTGTCCCGTCGCTGATTTTTGGAGTTCTCCTCGGGCAGTGGGGAACGAACCTAATTTGGGGTCATGTTTTCGGCTTCGGCTGGTTTTTAGCGCAAACTTATTATGGGCCAGAGGGGTGGCGCACCGCCGCCGCCATCGGCGTTTTCGTGTGGCCCCCGATCATACTTCTGGCGCTCTTCTGCATTAGCGGGATCATTTGGCGGTCAGGTAACGCAAATAGAAGGCGGGCGTTTGCGTGGACCGTCGCGCTATCCGGCGCGCCTGTTGTGCCCGCGCAAACCGTCGCAGCGCTTTATAGTGGGGTTCGGGTCCCTGCCGATTTCAATATGCTTTGGAACGGCTACTAACATCCGCAATTGGGGCGCAATGCGCGTTCTGTCCTACGTCCCCAGCTCTATGCTATTATTACGCATGATCCGCTCGCCGATCACGATCAAATCGCTGCCGCCCACCCCGCAACACCCCCCGATGGTGCGACTCAAGTGTGACGTTATGCGTATCACTAATATAACACACCTATCGCGCACCGCCGCGTTGCACTCCGCCGCGCGATCCCCCAAATAGGCGGCACAGGACATTGGGGTACAACGTGGCCGATCCGTATACGACATTGGGCGTCGCCCGCACCGCGACCGAGGCGGAGATCAAGAAGGCGTATCGCAAGCTCGCCAAGGAGCTGCATCCCGACAAGAATAAGGACAATCCCAAGGCGAGCGACCGCTTCAGCGCGGTGACCAACGCCTATGATCTGCTCAACGACAAGGACAAGCGCGCCCGCTTCGATCGCGGCGAGATCGACGGCGACGGCAACCCGACTTCGCCGTTCGGCTTCGGCGGTGGCGGCGGCAACCCCGGCGGCTTCCGACCCGGCCCCGGCGGCGGCGGGTTCCAGTCCGATGGCCCCGATCTCAGCGATATCTTCGAAAACATGTTTTCGAGCACCGGGCGCGGCGGCTTCACCGGCGGCTTCGGGCGGTCGCGGGAGAAGGGCGGCAACATTCTCTACAAGCTCGACGTGTCCTTCGTCGACGCGGTGACCGCCAAGCCGCAGCGGATCACGCTCGGCGATGGCAAGACGATCGACCTCAAGCTTCCCGCCGGTCTCGAAAGCGGCGCGCAGATGCGCCTGGCGGGCAAGGGGCAGCCGGGGCCGGGCGGCAATGGCGACGGCATCGTCACGCTCACCGTCCTGCCGCATCGTTTCTTCGAACGATCGGGCGACGACGTGCGGCTCGATCTGCCGATCAGCCTGTCCGAAGCCGTACTGGGCGCCAGTGTCCGCGTACCGACGCCCGAGGGGACGGTGATGCTGACCGTCCCCAAGGGCTCGACCTCAGGCAAGGTGCTTCGGCTGCGCGGGCGCGGGTTCCACCGCAAGGATGGCACGCGTGGTGATCAGCTGGTCACGCTGATGGTCGATCTGCCGGTCGGCGACGATGCGCTGGTCGAATTCGTGACCGGCTGGAAAGACAAGGACTTGCGGAACCCGCGCGACGGGCTGGGCGTCTGACTCCGACAAGGAGCGTCACGTCGATGAGCAATATTTCCCCCGTCTCGCCCGAGGAGCGCGCCGCGCATGGCGAAGCGGGGGTACGGCCCGACGACGTGCCCCCCGCGGTGCGGCTGCCGACACGGGCGTGGCAGGTGCTGCGCCGCGTGGTGATCGGGGTGTTCTCGGATGGCTTCATCCACGCCGGCAACCTCGCCTATCTTGCGCTTCTCACGGTGTTCCCGTTCTTCATCCTCGCCGCCGCGATCGCGTCGCTGGTGGGGCAGAGTGAAGAGACGCAGCGCGCGGTTGCATCTTTCCTCCACGTCCTGCCGCCGAACGTCGGCACGCTGCTCGAGAAGCCGATCCATGACGTGCTCGCCGCGCGCACTGGATCGCTGCTGTGGGTCGGCGCGCTCGTCGCCTTGTGGTCGGTCGGCAGTTTCGTCGAGACGATCCGCGATATCTTCCGGCGGGCGTACGGCGTCAAATCGAACAAGCCATTCTGGCATTATCGGCTGAGCTCCATGCTCGTGATCATCGTCTCGGTGGTTGTCGCGCTCTTTTCGTTCCTCGTGCAGGGCGTGCTGACCGCGGCGGAGCGTTTCATCTATGCGCTGCTGCCCTTTGCGCAGGATATTGCCGGGTGGATCGGCCTGTCGCGCGTCGTGCCGGGCCTCGTCATGTTCATCGCTTTGTATATGCTGTTCTTTTCGGTCACGCCGTCGAAGTACCGGTTGAGCAAATGCCCGAAATGGCCGGGCGCCTTGTTCACCGCCGCCTGGTGGGTGTCGATCACCGCGCTGCTCCCGATCATCCTGTCGTCGCTGTCCGATTACAGCCTCACCTATGGCAGCTTGGCGGGGGTGATCGTAGCGCTGCTGTTCTTCTTTCTGGTGGGGCTGGGCATCGTCTTTGGTGCGCATTTGAACGCGGCACTGGCGGAACCCCCCGAACCGGGAGTAGAGAGCCAGCACGATCTATAGGAGTACAGGCTGGCGTGACGGAATTGATGGCAGGCAAACGCGGGCTGATCATGGGCCTTGCAAACGATCGCTCGCTCGCCTGGGGCATTGCCAAGAAGCTCAGCGAAGCGGGGGCGGAACTTGCGTTCAGCTATCAGGGCGAGGCGATGGAAAAGCGCGTGCGTCCGCTCGCCGAGCAATTGGGCGTGGCGCGCCTGTTCGATTGCGACGTGTCCAATATGGACGCGCTCGACGCGACCTTCGCGGCGCTCGCGGTGGAGTGGCCGACGATCGATTTCGTCGTCCATGCGATCGGTTTTTCCGATAAGAACGAGCTGCGCGGCGGCTATGTCGACACCACGCTCGACAATTTCCTGATGACGATGAACATCTCGGTCTATTCGTTTGTAGCGGTGGCGCAGCGGGCGGCCAAGATGATGCCGAATGGCGGATCGCTGCTCACGCTCAGCTATTATGGCGCTGAGAAGGTCATCCCGCATTACAACGTCATGGGCGTGGCGAAGGCCGCGCTCGAGACCAGCGTGCAATATCTCGCGGTCGATCTGGGCCGCGACAATATCCGCGTCAACGCGATCTCGGCCGGGCCGATCAAGACGCTCGCGGCGAGCGGGATCGGCGACTTCCGCCTGATCCTGAAGTGGAACGAGCTGAACTCGCCCTTGAAGCGCAACGTGACGATCGAGGATGTCGGTGGCGCAGGGCTCTATTTGCTGAGCGAGCTGTCGAGCGGCGTGACGGGCGAAACGCACCATGTCGATGCCGGCTATCATGTGATCGGTATGAAGGCCGAAGACGCGCCGGACATCGCGCTGGCCTGATGAGCCACAATAGCTTCGGCCACCTCTTCCGCTTCACCACCTGGGGCGAATCGCACGGTCCCGCGATCGGTGCGGTGGTGGACGGCTGCCCGCCGGGGATTGAGATCAGCGAGCGCGATATCCAGCCCTTCCTCGATCAGCGCCGCCCTGGCACCTCGCGCTTCACGACGCAGCGGCAGGAGCCCGACCAGGTCCGCATCTTGTCGGGCGTGTTCGAGGGGCGCACGACCGGCACGCCGATCAGCCTGATGATCGAGAATGTCGACCAGCGATCAAAGGATTACAGCGAGGTCGCCAAAGCCTATCGCCCCGGCCATGCCGATTACGCCTATGACGCCAAATACGGCTTTCGCGATTATCGCGGTGGCGGGCGGTCCTCGGCGCGCGAGACGGCGTCGCGGGTAGCGGCGGGCGCGGTCGCGCGGCTCGTCATCCCCGAGGTGACGATCACGGCTTTTGTCGAGGCGATTGGCGGCGATGCGATCAATCCCGCCAATTTCGACGCGGCCGAGATCGACCGCAATCCCTTCTTCTGTCCCGATGCGGAGGCTGCCGCGCGTTGGGAGGGGCTGGTCGATGCAGCGCGCAAGGCCGGGTCGTCGCTCGGGGCGGTAATCGGTTGCGTCGCGACCGGAGTGCCTGCTGGCTGGGGCGCACCGCTCTACGCCAAGCTTGATGCCGATCTGGCTTCGGCGTGCATGGGCATTAACGCAGTCAAAGGTGTCGAGATTGGCGACGGCTTCGCGGCAGCGACGCTGCGCGGCGAGGACAATGCCGATCCGATGCGGCCGGGCACCGATGGTCCCGAATTCCTCGCTAACCACGCCGGCGGCATCGCGGGCGGCATCTCGACCGGGCAGCCAATCACGCTGCGGGTCGCGTTCAAGCCGACCTCCTCGATCCTGACCCCGGTCGAGACGATCGACCGTGAGGGGCTCGCGACCGAGATCATGACAAAGGGGCGGCACGACCCCTGTGTCGGTATTCGGGGCGCGCCGGTAGTGGCTGCAATGGTCGCGCTGGTATTGGCCGACCATAAGCTGCGACAACGCGGACAAGTCGGCTAATCAGTCAAAGCGTTCATTTGGTAAGATAAAGGTCGCGCCCGAAGGTCAATCGGTGCGTTGATACTTGCGGCCTCCAAGGAGGTCATTCTACCAAAAGGATCAATTTCATGCGTATCGCACTTTTGACTGGCCTCGCCATTGCGACGCTCTCGACGGCAGCTCTTGCCCAGACCACCACACCGGCGCCCGGCGCTCCCCAGACCATGCCGACGCCGACTACGACGCCGGTCCCGCCAAGCACGACGCCCGATCCGGTCGCGACGCCGGACCCGATGGCAACCCCCGCCCCGTCTCCGACCGACTCGACGATGACCACGCAGACGCCGAGTGACACGACGACCACGACCGACACGGCGACGACCAAGAAGAAGACCAAGAAGCGACCGATGTAATCGGCGTCAGGTCCCAATCCGATTGGCCCCGGCCCTGCACGCGCAGGGCCGGGGCTTTTCGCATCAGTCGGCGAAGGGATCCCGCACTAGGATGGTGTCTTCGCGCTCCGGGCTGGTCGATACCAAGGCAACCGGGCAACGAATCAGCTCTTCGATCCGGCGGATATATTTAATCGCCTGTGCGGGCAGGTCGGCCCAACTCCGTGCGCCCGCCGTCGTTTCCTGCCAGCCCGGCATCGTTTCGTAGATTGGCACGACCTCAGCCTGATCGGCGGCATGGGCCGGGTAATAATCCAGCGTCTCACCGCGCAGGGAATAGCCCGTGCAGATCCGCACTTCGTCAAACCCGTCGAGCACGTCGATCTTGGTCAGCGCGATGCCGGTGATCCCGCCGACCGCCGCCGATTGCCGCACCAGCACCGCATCGAACCAGCCGCAGCGGCGCTTGCGCCCGGTCACCGTGCCGAATTCATGCCCGCGCTCACCAAGCCGCTCGCCGGTCGCGTCCTCGAGCTCGGTCGGGAACGGTCCCGATCCGACGCGCGTCGTATAGGCCTTGGCGATGCCCAACACGAAGCCGACCGCGCTCGGCCCAAGACCCGAACCGCCCGCAGCAGTACCCGAAATCGTGTTCGAGGAGGTGACGAACGGATAGGTCCCATGATCGACGTCGAGCAGCACGCCCTGCGCACCCTCGAACAGGATCCGACGCCCGCGCGCCCGCAGTTCGTTGAGGTCGCGCCATGTCGGCTTGGCGAAGGGCAATACGAACGGTGCAATCTCGCGCAGCTCCGCGATCAGCGCCTCGCGATCGACCGGCGGTTCGCCGAACCCTGCGCGCAGCGCGTCATGGTGCGCGGTCAGCCGGTCAAGCTGCGGCCCCAGCGCGTCGAGGTGCGCCAGGTCACACACGCGGATCGCGCGGCGCCCGACCTTGTCCTCGTATGCCGGACCGATCCCCCGCCGCGTCGTGCCGATCTTGCCCGCGCCGCTCGCATCCTCGCGCAGCGAATCGAGGTCGCGGTGGAACGGCAGGATCAGCGCGCAGGTGTCGGACACCATCAGCGTCTCGGGAGTGATCTCCACGCCTTGCCCGCGCAATTTCTCGACCTCGGCCTTCAGCGCCCACGGATCGAGCACCACGCCATTGCCGATCACCGACGGCGTACCGCGCACGATGCCAGAGGGAAGCAGCGAGAGCTTGTAGACCTTCTCGCCCACGACGAGCGTATGCCCGGCGTTATGCCCACCCTGAAACCGCACGACGACATCGGCGCGCTCGGCGAGCCAGTCGACGATCTTGCCTTTGCCTTCATCGCCCCATTGGGCGCCGATCACTGCTACGTTGGCCACAAGTCCGCCTTTCGGGATGTGCGGGGGAATCGGGCCTCCCCTAGGAAGCGCAAGCGCAAGCGTCCACCCCTTACACTTTGTTACACTTGTTCGTTTGACCCGATTTGTCGCCTCCCATTAGCTGGGTGCGTAACGATTTCGGGAGGTCGCCATGATCCGCTTGCTCTCATTCGTCCTGATCGCCACCATCGCCATCGCGCCAGTCGAAGCGGGCCAGAGACTGCGCGAGCGCATCGCGCAGCGGATGGCGGAGCGCATGGAGGGCAAATCGCAAGAGACGCCCGTGCCCGGCAAGGTCGAGATCGCCTATGGTACGGACTCGCTGCAAAAGCTTGATTTCTGGCGGGCGAAGGGGCCGGATGCGCCGCTGCTGATCTTTGTCCATGGCGGCGGATGGAAGCGCGGCGACAAGTCGAACACCACCGGTGCGGCGAAGGTCTCGCACACGCTGGCCGCAGGCTATGCCTTCGCTTCGATCGACTATCGCCTGGTGCCGCAGGCAACGGTCGAGGAGCAGGCGCAGGATGTCGCCGATGCGGTGGCCGCGCTGCGCGGGCAGGCCGCAAAGCTGGGGTTCGATCCAACTCGGATCGTGCTGATGGGGCATAGCGCGGGCGCGCACCTGGCGGCGCTGGTCGGCACCGATCCACGCTATTTCGCCAAAGCGGGGTTAAAGCCTGACGCGGTGCGCGGCGTCATCCTGCTCGACGGCGCGGCGTACGACGTGCCGCGCCAGATCGCGGAGGGCGGCAACTTCATGCACGACACCTATGTCCAGGCGTTCGGCAGCGACGTGGCCCGGCAAAAGGCGCTGTCTCCGACGTTGCAGGTCGCCGCGCCCAACGCCCCCGATTTCCTGATCCTCCACATCGCGCGCGAGGACGGCACGGCGCAATCGGTCGCGCTCGGCGCGGCGCTGCGTGCGGCGGGCACGCCAGCCGAGGTCAAGGCGGTCGAGGGCAAGGGCTTGCGCGGCCACATGGAAATCAACCGCAAGCTCGGCGAACCCGATTATCCCGCAACCGCTTTGGTCGATGCCTATCTCAAGCGCCGCTTCGCGCGGTAGGTTACGCTTGACTCCAGTGGCGTCGCGACGATGCTGCCCCAAAAAACAGGGGGATGCGGGCAATGTGGCGGACAAAGGTACTTGCGATCTGTGCGATGGCGGTGTTGCTGCCGCTCCCGGCCTTAGCGCAGGACGAGATCGTGGTGACGGCCTCGCGTCGCCAGGAGGGGCCGGCGCAAATCGCCGGGATCGGCATCCGCCGCCGCGCCGATTTCGCGGTACAGCGTGTCACCGTCTATGGCGATGCGCGCGACAAGGACGCGCGGCGCAAGGAAATCCTCGATACGGTGCGCGGTGTCCTTCAGATTGGCGATAAACGCGGGGTGCAGATCGCCTATGGGGACGGCATCATCCAGCCGCTGACGCTCGCCAATTTTGCCGACAAGCTGAAATTGGAGGACGATGACAATCGCGACGATTCGCAGCGGGTGACCTTCTTGATCAAGACGCCGTTGAGCGACGGCAATGCGCTCGCCGCGATCGACCGGCTCAACGGCTTCATCAAGGCCGCCCCGCGTGTCGGGCGCGCGGTCGTCGAGGCCGCGGGGGAGCCCGGCGTTTCGATCGTCGATCCGACGCAGTATCGCGGCCCGATTCTGGCCGCGATTGCTGCCGATGCCACCGCTGCCGCGAAGCAGTTCGGCCCGGACTATGCGGTTGAGGTGAGCGATCTGGCGCGCCCTGTGCAATGGGTCTTAGCCAGCCCGACCGAAGTTCTGCTGTACATCGCCCATGATCTTAAGGTCGTGCCGAAGGACTAGACGCCGCGCGCTTCGCCGTCGGCCAGCACGTGGGTGCAGAGCTGCGCTTCGGGCGTATCGCCTGCCTCCAGCGCGGCAACGGTGACCCAGCCTTCGCCGCGCAGCCGCGCCGCCACGGCCGGATCGGTGCCGAGCGGCACGAACAGGCGGCGGCGGTCGATATCGGCGAGGCCTGCCGCGACGATCGCGTCGGCATAGAGCGAGAAGCCGACTGCTGCTTCTTCCGCGCCGTCTTCATGCAAGATCGTGTAGGTGCCGCCGCGCCCGATCTCGCCACGCAAGCCCCCTGCGAAGATTGAAAAACCGAGCCAGCTCTGGAATTCGAAGCCGTGCCGCTCGGTAGGATCGAGCGTGAGCGCGACACGGCCCTTCAGGCCATCGGCGATCTGCCACAGCGCATCCAGCCGCGAGGTGAGCGCGCCGCCAGCATCGAACGCGCACAGCCGATCGTGCGCCTCGAAGAACGGCCCGGCTGCGGCGATCAGCGGGAGATAGGCGGGCGCGATTGCGGCGACGCCGCCGGCATCCTTGGCATCCAGCCGGTCGCGAAGCGCATCAATCCGCGTTGGATCGACCGGGAAGGGGCCGCTCGCCAGCACGTCGATGAGGTCGGGTAGCGTAAAGTCGATCGATACGTCCGCCACGCCCGCGGCGGTGAGCGCCGCGACCACGACTTCGACGATCTCGCGCGCGGCGGCAACGGTGTCGAGCCCGATCAGCTCGCAGCCGATCTGACGCATCTCGCGCTCCGGCGAGAGTTGCGAGGCGCGCAGCTTCAGCACCGGCCCGGCGTACGACAGCCGCACCGGGCGCGGGTGGTGCGCCATGCGCGTGGCGGCGATCCGGCCGATCTGCGCGGTCATGTCCGGGCGAATCGCCAGCGTTGCCTGGCTGACCGGATCGACGAAGCGCACCGCATCCTGCGCGCGCGCCGCCTTCAACCGACCGGCGAGGCCAGCCTCGAATTCGGCGAGCGCTGGATCGGCGCGCTCGTAACCGTGGCTGTAGGCCGCACCGAGTATGGCCTGTTCAAGCCGTGCCGCTGCATCGGCGAAAGGTGGAAGCCGGTCACGGAAACCGGTGGGGAGGAGAGCGGTGGTCATGCGCGCGCTGTGCCCGAAGCGCGATTGCGGCGAAAGCCGCAAATCGCGCTTCGGGCATCCGGATCAGAACGCCAGGCCCATCACGGTCTTCACGCCAGCCAGCGCGCGGACCTTGGCGATAAGCTCCGGCGTCACCGCATCGTCGACCGAGAGCAGCAGCACCGCCTCGCCCCCGGCCGAGCGGCGGCCGAGGTGGAAGGTGCCGATGTTAACGCCCTGTTCGCCCAGCAGCGAGCCGAGGCGACCGATGAAGCCCGGCGCGTCCTCGTTGACGACGTACAGCATGTGCCCGGCAAGATCGGCCTCGACCTTGATCCCGAACAGTTCGACCAGGCGCGGCGCGGCATCGCCGAACAGCGTGCCGGCGACCGACCGCTCGCCCGCGTCGGTCTTCACCGAAACGCGCAGCAGCGTGTGGTAATCGCCCTCACGCTCGGTGCGCACTTCGCGCACTTCCATGCCGCGCTCCTTGGCGAGCAAGGGCGCGTTGACCATGTTCACCGTGTCGGTCTGCGTGCGTAGGAACCCGGCGAGCACGGCCGACACCATCGGCTTCTGGTTGAGCTCGGCGGCGGCGCCCTCGCTGTGGATCGAGATGCGCGCGATCGACCCCGTCGTGAGCTGCCCGACCAGGCTGCCGAGCTTTTCGGCGAGCGCCATATACGGCTTCAAGCGCGGTGCTTCCTCGGCAGAGAGCGACGGCACGTTGAGCGCGTTGGTGACGCCGCCCGACATCAGATAATCCGACATCTGTTCGGCGACCTGGATCGCGACATTGACTTGCGCTTCGTCGGTCGAGGCACCGAGATGCGGGGTCGAAACGAAATTCGGCGTACCGAACAAGGGCAATTCCTTGGCCGGCTCGGTCACGAACACGTCGAGCGCCGCACCGCCGATATGGCCCGAGTCGAGGCCCGCCTTGAGCGCCGCCTCATCGATCAGCCCGCCGCGCGCGCAGTTGATGATACGCACGCCCTGCTTGGTCTTGGCGAGGTTTTCCGCCGACAGGATGTTGCGCGTCTGGTCGGTCAGCGGCGTGTGGAGCGTGATGAAGTCGGCGCGCGCGAGCAGATCGTCGAGTTCGACCTTCTCCACGCCCAGTTCGACCGCGCGTTCGGGCGACAGGAACGGGTCGAACGCAATCACCTTCATCCTCAGGCCGAGCGCGCGGTCGGCAACGATCGAGCCGATATTGCCCGCGCCGATCAGGCCGAGCGTCTTGCTCGTCACTTCGACGCCCATGAAGCGGTTCTTTTCCCACTTGCCCGCCTGGGTGCTGGCATCGGCTTCGGGAAGCTGCCGAGCGAGGGCGAACATCAGCGCGATGGCGTGTTCGGCGGTGGTGATCGAATTGCCGAACGGCGTGTTCATGACGACCACGCCCTGCGCCGATGCGGCCGGAATATCGACGTTGTCGACGCCGATCCCGGCCCGGCCGATGACTTTCAGGTTGGTCGCGGCGGCGAGGATCGCCTTGGTCACCTTGGTCGAGCTGCGGATCGCGAGACCGTCATATTCGCCGATGATGGCGATCAGTTCTTCGGGCGTCTTGCCCGTGATTTCATCGACCTCGACCCCGCGTTCGCGGAAGATCTGGGCGGCCTTGGGGTCCATTTTGTCGGAGATGAGCACTTTTGGCATGGGAGTTCCTTGTTCGGAAAAGCGTGTGCTCCGGCGCAGGCCGGAGCGCTGGATAGGGAATGCCGGCAGCAGCCAAGGCTCCGGCCTTCACCGGAGCACAGGGGTCAAGCGGCTGCGGTTGCCTTCACGCTGGCATAGGCCCAGTCGAGCCACGGCCCGAGCGCGACCACATCGGCGGTGTCGACCGTCGCGCCGCACCAGATGCGCAGGCCCGGCGGCGCATCGCGATACCCGGCGATGTCAAAGGCCGCGCCTTCCTTTTCGAGCAGACCGGCGAATGCTTTGATGAAGGCTTCGTCCGCACCCTCGACCGTCAGGCAGACGCTGGTCTTCGACCGCGACGCCGGATCGGCGGCGAGATGGCCGAGCCACGAGCGCTCCGCGACGATCTGGTCGAGGGCGGCGGCATTGGCGTCGCTGCGCGCGACCAGCCCGTCGGCACCGCCCACCGATTTCGCCCATTCGAGCGCCGCGATGCAATCCTCGACGGCGAGCATCGACGGCGTGTTGATGGTCTCGCCCTTGAACACGCCTTCGGTCAGCTTGCCCTTGGATACGAGACGGAAAACCTTGGGCAGCGGCCAGGCGGGGGTGTAGCTTTCCAACCGCTCGACCGCACGGGGCCCGAGAATGATGACGCCGTGGCCGCCTTCGCCGCCCAGCACCTTCTGCCAGGAGAATGTCGCGACGTCGATCTTGGCCCAGTCGATGTCGTAAGCGAACACCGCGCTGGTCGCGTCGGCGAAGGACAGGCCTTCGCGATCTGCGGGGATCCAGTCCGCGTTGGGCACGCGCACGCCCGAGGTGGTGCCGTTCCATGTGAACAGCACGTCGTTCGACCAATCGACCGCGTTCAGATCGGGCAGCTGGCCGTAATCGGCGCGCACGACGGTGGGATCGATCTTCAACTGCTTGACCGCGTCGGTGACCCAGCCCTCGCCGAAGCTTTCCCAGGCAAGCGCGGTGACGGGCCGCGCGCCCAGCATCGTCCACATCGCCATTTCATAGGCGCCCGTGTCGGAGCCGGGGACGATGCCGATGCGGTGCGTGTCGGGCAGCTTCAGCAGTTCGCGCATCAAATCGATGCATAACTGGAGCCGCGTCTTGCCGATCTTCGAGCGGTGCGAGCGCCCCAGCGATTCGGTTTCCAGCGATGTCGGGGTCCAGCCGGGGGGCTTGGCGCACGGTCCGCTCGAGAAATAGGGACGTGCAGGCGTTTGCGCGGGACGCGCAGGCAGATCAGTCATGTAGTCTCTCCTTACAGAGAGCACGCGCGGCGTTGGGACCGCGTGGCCCGTTGCCGCCCCTATAGGTTTCCGGCGATTGGTCAAGCGGCGAGTCGTTCGTCGCAAGCGGGGTAGCGGTGCGGCGGCGGTCCATCGTATCCTTTCCCCATGCCGCGTCGTTTCTCCGTTCTGGTCCTGCCGCTGCTGCTCGCCTCGTGCGCGGGTGGCGGGAGCGATCGGCGTCCGCCGCCGCGGCCGCAGGGCGCGCGGCCGGTGACGCTCAACCTGCCGACCAGCCGGGAAACGCAGGCGTGCTTTGCCGATCTGGCGCGACAGGACGTGCGCTTCTCGCCCTTGCCGGACCGGGATTATGGCGGTGGGTGTCGCCTGATCGGCACGCTGCAGCTGATCGACATCGGCGTGCCCGTCACCAATCTGAAGGCGATGCGATGTGGCCTGGCGCGCAGTTTCACCGCCTGGGTGGAACACGCGGTGGCCCCGGCCGCGCGGCAGATGCTGGGCAGCGATCTGGTGCGGGTGGAGAGCATGGGCACCTATGCCTGTCGCGCGGTGGTCGGGGCTCCGGGCGCAGGCGGGCGCCTGTCGGGCCATGCCACCGCCAATGCAGTCGACGTGTCGGGCTTCGTGCTGAAGGACGGGCGGCGCATCACGATCCAGCAGGGATGGAACGGCGCTGACGCCGACGCGCGCGACTTCCTCCGGGTGATTCGGGCCTCGGCGTGCAAGCGCTTCGGCACGGTGCTGAGCCCCGATTACAACGCCGCCCATTACAACCATCTGCATCTGGAGGACGATCGCGCGGGCTTTTGTCGCTAGGCTTCAAAAGCGCGCTGTTTTGGCTTAGGGGCTCTGGATGAACGACACATCCAAAACCGACACGCCCGCCCACGACACCCATGTCCCGGCGCGCGTTTTCCCCCGTGCCCGGCAAGATGCCGAAACCGCCAAGACCGGCGTCAGCACCCCGCAAACCGAGAATCCGGCCTACCGCCTCGCCTTTCAGGACATGGATTTCCTGCTGCGCGAGGATCTGCGGCCCGTTCGCTTCCAGCTCGAATTGCTGAAGCCCCAGCTGATCATGGACGAGGCCAACATCGCGTCCACCTTCGTGATGTACGGCTCCGCGCGCATCCCCGAGCCGGCCAAGGCCAAGGCGTTGCTCGAAATCGCCGAGGGCGAGACGGCAATCCGCATCGCGCAGAGCCTGGTCGAAAAGTCGAAATATTACACCGTCGCCTATGAACTAGCGCAGCTCGCCAGCGCCTTTCCGCGCGACGAGGAGGGCAAGCGCCACTTCGTCGTGTGCTCGGGCGGTGGTCCGTCGATCATGGAAGCGGCGAATCGCGGCGCGGCGGAGGCCGGTCACGAATCGATCGGGCTCAACATCGTCCTGCCGCACGAACAGGCGCCGAACCCCTATGTGACCCCGGCGCTGTCGATGCAGTTCCACTATTTCGCGCTGCGCAAGATGCACTTCCTGCTTCACGCCCGCGCGCTGGCGGCGTTCCCGGGCGGGTTCGGGACCTTCGACGAACTGTTCGAGCTGCTGACGCTGATCCAGACCGGCAAGATCGCGCCGATCCCGGTGCTGCTCTATGGGCGCAAATTCTGGGAGCGCGTCGTCAATTTCGAGGCGCTGGTCGAAGAAGGCGTGGTGTCCGCCAGGGACCTGAACATCTTCGCCTTTGTCGAAACCGCCGAAGAAGGCTGGGCGGCGGTGAAGGAATTTTACCGCGACAAGTGAGGCGGTCTTAGCCCCTCCCCCGCGGGGGAGGGGCGAAAGGCGTATTACTTACCAGCCGCCGCCGGAGCGGTGGTGTTGCTGCCGATGCCAGCCACCGGCTCATCGGCCTTGCCACCGGGGTTCGCGCCAGCGGCTGCGGGCGGAACCTTCGCATCGGTCGCCGCCGGAGCGCCAGCCGGGGCCGCCGGGAGCGGCAGGTTCGAGCCCTGCGAGTTGAGATAGGCGATCACGTCGGCGCGATCCTTGCCGCTGGAGAGGCCAGCGAAGGTCATCTTGGTGCCATTGGCGTAGGTGCGCGGCGACTTGAGCCACGAATTGAGCTGTTCGAAATCCCACTTCTTGCCGGCGCCTGCGGTCTTCAGCGCGTCGGAGAACGCATAGCCCGCCTTGCCCTGTGCGATCGCTTCGCCAACGGTGGCCCACAGATTCGGGCCGATGCCATTGGCCCCGCCCTGCGCGACGGTGTGGCAGGCGCTGCACTTCTTGAACACTTCGGCACCGTGTGCGGTGTCGGCAGCCGCCATCATCTCGGCGATCGGCTTGTCGGCCTCTGCCGCTGCACCGCCACCCTCCTCGGCACCGGCCTCAATCGGATAGCCGGCCTTTTCGGCCTTGATTGGTTGCACGATCATGTGGCCGCCGATGCCAGCCGCGACGGCTACCATCATGCTGCCCAGAACCCAGCCTGCGATCGTGTTGGTGCGGTTGTCCATGTCTCGCCTTATGCCTCTGTCGCCGATCGGCCCCAGATAGGACCGGAATGTTGCGTGTCCCATAGGTTCGGCAGGGCCGCATCGCAAGCCGGTTTGCCGCGCCGCAATAGACGGGCCGCGAAGGGTTGCCGGGGTGCGACGCGGTCGTTACGTCCCCGCGCCCATGGAAAGTTTCCCCGAACCCGCCCGCGCGCTCGTCGCCCAGATGACCGCTGCCGCTGCTGCCGAACCGTCGCGTGCCGTAGCGTTTCAGGGCGCGCCGGGGGCCAATTCGCACATCGCGGCGCTCGAAGCCTTCCCCGATTGCCTGCCGCTGCCATGCTTCGACTTTGCCGACGCGATCGATGCGGTACGCGATGGCCGCGCCGATTGCGCGATCATCCCGATCGAAAATTCGCTGCACGGTCGCGTTGCCGACATGCATTTCCTGCTGCCCGAGTCGGGGCTGGTCATTACCGGCGAGCATTTCCTCCCGATCCGCTACGCGCTGATGGGGCTGGGGCCGATCGACGGCGTGCGCGAGGCGGTTAGCCACCCGCAGGCGCTCGGTCAGTGTCGCCTGTGGCTGCGCGAGCGCGGCATCGTGCCAGGCTCCTATCCCGATACGGCAGGCGCGGCGGCGCTGGTGGCCGAGCGCGGCGATGCCACGCTGGCAGCCCTCGCCCCGCCGGGGGCAGCGGCGCTGTACGGGCTGCAGACACTGGCCAGCGACATTGCCGACGCCGCGCACAACACAACGCGCTTCGTCGTGCTGGCGCGCGAGGGTCATGCGCCGGTGGGGGAGGGCGCGTGGATGACGACGCTAATCTTCGAAGTGAAGAACGTGCCCGCCGCGCTCTACAAGGCGATGGGCGGGTTTGCGACCAACGGCGTCAACATGACCAAGCTGGAAAGCTATCAACGCGGCGGCAGCTTCGCCGCGACCGAATTCTACGCCGATGTCGAGGGCCGCGCCGGAGAGCCGGGGCTGGACCGCGCGCTGGAGGAACTGGGGTTCCACTCGAAATGGGTGCGCGTGCTGGGGACGTACCGACAGGCGCGCAAGCGGGGGTGAGGGGCGCAAGTTTAGACTATGGCTGGAGATAAAAGCAGGTCGTCGAGGGCGGCGGGTGCGCCACAAAGAGTGGACAGGTACGCAAAGGCGGGTGAGGCCGACGTCTAGAATACTCATCCTAGTCGGGGGAAATTGAAGGATCAGAACGCGGAAGTTCACGGACGCGGTGGTTGTGCCGATGTGGATGCACGACGATTGGTTGCAATGCAGCATGAACTCGGTATCCCAAACGTAACGATTGTCGTTGACCGTTTTGGGGGGACCATGACTGACTTCACGCGCTTTGATCGCGAACCCGATGCTGCGATGATGACGAAGCGCCCGTGGAACACGCCGCTCGTCATGCTGTCCGAGGTCAGTGGATCACAAAAGAGCTTCAACCCTTCCGAGTATAATGGGACGACCGGTAGCGGGGGCCCGCTGATTCTCGGTCCTTCCTGAGAGGCTCGGCACGTTGAGGCGCTACGTGATCGCGATCCAACAGAAAGGGCGGTATCGCCAGCCGCCGATAGCACGGGGTTTCACCGCCAACGTCCGAGGTCGTAGCGTATTAGCGACCGCCGCAAGCGCGGGTAAGGCGGGCCTTGGAGCTCTTACCGCTGCGGCCTAATGCTTTAGTATTAGCCGCGCTGCGACGCACCACTTCCGCTTGAAGAACCGCGTCGGTTCGGTACCGACTGGCCCAGATCAATGGGGGGAGCGAGACGTGATGAGCGAACGGGTTAGGGACGGCGGCAACACCTCCTCCGACGGCGTTATCAACGCAAAGCGTCGATGGAGCACGCCAATCGTGATCGGGGCGCGAACGGCGAAGACGGAGAAAAATTTCAACACCGTCGAAACCTCGTTCATCACATACGGGCCTTCCTGACTGTCTTACGGAGGCATCGTACGCGCCGATTTACATAGCGCGCGTTGCTCCGATGACGAATTTGGCGTGGTCAATGATTCGTCTATCCAAAGACGTGCTTGTAAGATCCTAGCGCTATCTCGCCTGGGCGGCGCTCTGCCTTAGATTGGGGAAAAGCTTTGGGGTCGCGACCTTGCCGGAGGTGCGCGCGGGTTGAGCGATCGTAGATTGCCGCCGACCCCTCCAAAAGGTGGCGATGTGCCAGCCCTGGAATGCTGATCAGTAAAGTGCCGGCCTAAGGATCTGACCTGCGGCTTCTGCCTTGCTTTCGAAAACGAAACGATCCAATTGCGCTGCGACACAGCATAATTCGGAGGAACCGTGTCCATTACCCACGCCAAAACGCATTTTTCGACCGATCTCGGCGCAATGCCTGCAAAGCGCATCTGGAACGCGCCAGCGTTGATCGAAGCCCGCACCGACGTCACGGAGAAGAACCTCTATAAGTCGGAAACGTCGTTTAACCTCAACGGTCCGTCCTGAGCGAAACTAGGCATAGAGGGGTTCCGCGCTTTCACGCGGACGCAAGTTGAGCATCGGTAGTCGACCAAAGCGCGGGTTTCCGCGCCTTGGTCGCGTAGATGTCTCCAGCGAGACTGCTCTGACCCTCAACCGACGAAAGCGCGCTCCACGACGAACTGCCCCGGGTTGCTCCGCGTGCCTTCGGTCAGCCCTGCGCCTTGCAGGATTTCCATCATCTCGCGGTTGAAATCGATCGAGCCGCAGATCATCCAGCGCGTCGTGCTGAGATCGCCGTCGGGCAGGCCGAGATCGGCGGCGAAGCGGCCGTCGCGGATGCGGTCGGTCACGCGGCCCTGGCGGTGGAAGCTGCCGCGCGTCACGGTGGGATAATAGGTGAAGCGGTCTTTCAGCAGCTCGCCGAAGATTTCGTCGGTGCGAATGTCTTCTTCGAGCAGCGAATGATAGGCCAGCTCCTCCGCCTGCCGCACGGTGTGCGCGATGACGATGTGGCCGAAGCGTTCATGCGTGTCGGGTTCGCGCAGCACCGAGAGGAAGGGCGCGAGGCCGGTGCCGGTGCCGATCATCAACAGATGCTCGCCGGGTTCGAGCGCATCGGGGACGAGCGTGCCGGTAGGTTTACGCCCGAGCAGGATCTGATCGCCGACTTGCAAATGCTGGAGCCGCGAGGTGAGCGGGCCGTCCTTCACCTTGACCGAGAAGAATTCGAGATGATCCTCCCACGCCGGGCTGACGATCGAATAGGCGCGCATCAGCGGCTTGCCCTCGGGCGTGCCGAGCCCGATCATGATGAATTCGCCCGAGACGAAGCGGAAGCTTTGCGGGCGTTCGATGCGGAAGCTGAAGAGCGTGTCGGTCCAGTGGTGGACCCAGGTCACCTTCGGGCAGAACAGGTCCTTGGCTTCGGCGATCGCCTGGATATTGACGTTGATGTCGGTCATTCTTGCACCTTTCGGGCGCCCCCATGCCCTGCCGCCCATGCGGTTAGCAAGGTGTGCGCGATGGCATAGGGGGGTGGCGGCAGAAACGGGCCGTCTTCTCCCGCCAGAACGGCGCGCACGACATCGCGTTCCACCCAGATCGCATCTTCGAGCTCGTGGGTGTCGAGCGTGATCGCGTCATCCTCCGCTTCGCCGACGCAAGCGATCATCAGCGAGGAGGGGAAGGGCCAGGGCTGGCTGGCGATATAACGGATGTTCGTCACGCGAACGCCCGCCTCCTCCATGATCTCGCGCGCGACCGCTTCCTCGATCGATTCGCCGGGTTCGAGAAAGCCGGCGAGCGCCGAATAGCGGCGCGGTGGGAAGGCGGGCTGGCGACCGAGCAGGGCGCGACCGTCATGTTCGGCGATCATGATGACGACCGGGTCGACGCGCGGGAAATGCTCGGCGTTGCAATTGGGGCATGTGCGCCCCCAACCGGCGCGGAACATCGCGGTCTGGTGCCCGCAATTGGCGCAGAATTGGTGCCGTCCGTGCCAGTCGAGCAGGCTGCGCGCCGCGGCATAGGTCGCGGCCTCGCCGGGGGCGAGCTGGTCGATCATGCCGAACAGCCGCATCGGACGGCCGGGCGGCGGGCGCATCCCCGGCGTGAAGGCGGCGAAATGCGGACGCCCGCCCTCGTCCAGGCCGAGCAGCACCAGCTCGGCATCGTCCGGCGCATCGGCCAGCGAGGTCCAGCCGAGCCTGCCCTCCGCCGTTACCTCCGGCATGAAGGCGTCAAGCTTCAGCAGCCGCGCACGCCAGTCGCCTTGGGCGGCGGCGAGCGTCTCTGCGTCGTGGCGCAGGCGATCGGCACGATCGAGCGTGCCGCCGGTAAAGCCGGGGGCAATCACTTCTTGCGCGCGGTGTCGGTCAGCAGCGCGGCAGCGGTTTCCTTGAGCACCGGATATTTTTCACCCGGGAAATAATTGACCATGATCGTGCCGCGCGTCTTGGTGATGGGGTTGACCCACGCCTTGGACCCGGCCGCGCCGCCCCACGCATAGGTGCCCTTTGGCGCGCCGCCGGGTGCATCCTCCAGCACGACCGATCCGCCAGCGCCGAACCCGGTCTTGCCGTTGCTCGACCCCTGATTGGTGTAGGTTACACCGGCTGGCAGCAGGTTGGACATCATCAGCTCAGCAGTTTCGGGCTTCATCACGCGGACGCCGCCGAGCGTACCCTTGTTCTGCAGCATATGCAGGAACCGATCATAATCGCGCGCCGACATCACCAGACCGGCGCCGCCGTAAGGGAAGGTCGGCGGCTTCAGCCAGACCGAGGTCGCGCCCGGATCGAGCGGCACGCGGCGATCGGTCGTCAGCGTGTAGTTGGTGGCAAGGCGCGGCGCCTCGCTTTCCGGCACTGTCCAGAAGCTCGAACGCATCTGGAGCGGATCGAAGATGTGATGCTGGACGAAGCGATCGAAGGGTTCGCGGCTGGCGACTTCGATCACGCGGCCCATGATGTCGAGCCCGATCGAGTAGCTCCATACCGTGCCCGGCTCTGCGATTAGCGGCTGCGCGGCGACGGCCTTGGCAAAGGCTTCGAGCGAGCGGGGACGCACCGCGCGCGCCTGTGCCTCGCTCGCCGCGTCCGATGCCGCCGGCACCAGCCCGAGCCGCAGATATTCCTTGTCGACCGGGCGGCTGAAAATCGGCGCATAAGCGAGCCCTGCGGTATGCGTCAGCAAGTTGCGGATCAGGATCGGATGCGTCGCGGGGTGGCTGGCGAGGCCGGTCGGGCCGTTCACCACGCGCATATGCTTGAATTCAGGGATGTATTTCGAAACCGGATCGTCGAGCCGGATCTTGCCCTGTTCGATCAGGATCATCGCCGCGGTGGCGGTGACGGGCTTGGTCATCGAATAGACGCGCCACAGGCTGTCCGGACCGGCGGGTTGTGCGCCCGCATCGTCGCTGATCTTGCCCGCGCTGACGAACTGCGTCGGGAAATCGCCGACGCCGAACCCGCCCACGATACCCGGCATCTTGTTGCTCTCGACATAGGAGTCGAACAGCGCCTGGGTGGCGGGCAGCGTGCGCGATTTGGCGGGGGCCGCGACCGGCGCGGGCGACGACACCTCCTGCCGGACGGCCTGACCGGCGAGCGCGGTGCCGGCGAGCAATGCGGCGAAGGCTGTGGTCGAAATGACGTGCCGGAAAATCTTCATGTCGCTCTCCTGATCGCGGCGGCCGCCTTGGCGAAAACGGTCGGCAGCCCCGCCGAGTCGAGCTCGGTCAGCGGCCACCATGCCCCCGCCGCGCCATGCCCCTCTGCGCGCGCGACCGCAAGCGCCAGTTCGAGCCGGAAGTGCGTGAAAACATGCGCGACCGTCTCGGGCAGGATCTGCCAATCGGCAGGGAAGGGCGGCTCGGTCAGGCCGGGCGGCGTGTCGCTCCACGGCCCGGTCGGCAGCGCACGCATCCCGCCGAGCAGCCCGCGCGGCGGGCGGGTGACGAGCAGGACCTTGCCCGCATCCTCTCCCCAGAAGATCGTGCCATAGCGTTGCGGCTTCGCGGTCTTGGCGGGTTTGACCGGGAAGCCTTCGGGGTTGCCCGCGCGGTAGGCGGCGCAATCGGCGGACAAGGGGCAGGCGAGACAGTGCGGGCTGCGCGGCGTGCAGATCGACGAGCCGAGGTCCATTATCGCCTGCGCGAAATCCCCGGCGCGGGCGTCGGGGGTGATCGTGTCGGTGGCTTCGCGCAGGGCTGGCATTGCGGCGGGGAGCGGTTGCGCAATCGCGAAGAGCCGCGCGACGACGCGGGCGACATTGGCGTCGACCACCACCGCGCGTTCTCCGAACGCGATCGCGGCGATCGCGGCGGCGGTGTACGCGCCGATGCCGGGCAGTTCGCGCAAGCCCGCCTCGGTCGCCGGAAAGCCGCCGCGCTCGACCACGGCACGCGCGCAGGCGTGTAGGTTTCGGGCGCGGGCATAATAGCCGAGTCCCGCCCAGGCGGCCATCAGATCGGCCTCGGGGGCGGCCGCCAGCGCTTCGACCGTGGGCCAGCGCGTAACAAACTCGGCGAAGCGCGGTGTCACCGCCGCGACGGTGGTTTGCTGGAGCATGATCTCCGACAGCCACACGCGGTACGGGTCGGGCGCGTTGGACCCCGGCGCTGCGCGCCACGGCAGCGCGCGAGCGTGCGCGTCATACCAGGTAAGCAGAGCGTCGGCTGTTTTGGGAGTGATTTCGGATGGGCGCTTGGCGGACACGCCTCGCCTATGGCATGGACGGGCGAATGAGCAAACGCGGCCCCTCCGCCCCTAGCATCGAAAAGCCGCGCGGCGGGCGTGCGCGCTCGGTCGCGGAGCTGCTGCCCGATGCGGGCGGCGCGGCGTTCCGCCGCTTCGGCTTCGTGCAGAGTGCCGTGGTGAGCCGTTGGGGTGAGATCGTGGGCACGCGCTATGCCGGCGTTTCCACACCCGAATTGATCAAGTTTCCCTATGGCGAGCGGACGGGGGGCACGCTGAACCTCGTCGTGCGCGGTGCACATGCGACGATGATGCAGCATATCGCGCCCGAAATCGTCGAGCGGGTCAACCGCTTCTTCGGCTATGCCGCGGTTGCCAAGGTGCAGATCCGCCAGGGCGACGTGCCCGCGCCGCGCCCGCGGCCTGCACCACCCTCGTTGAAGCCGGTACCGGTCGAACTGGGCGCGAGTCTCCGCACGATCGCCGATCCGGAATTGAAGGCGGTGCTGGAAGCGCTTGCGGCGGGCGTGGCGGCAACGCGCGGTGCGCCGGTGATTGGAGTGGATGAATGAAGCGGTTGTTGATGTCGGCGCTTGCGGCGGCGGTGCTCGTGGTTCCGGCGGCTGAGGCTGCGCCCGTCAAGAAGGCTGCCCCTGCCAAGCGCGCACCCGGCAAGCCCGATTGGGTCCATACCGTCGTCGCGACGCCCGAAGGCGGGATGCGGATGGGCAATCCGGCGGCAAAGGTGAAACTGATCGAATATGGCGCGCGCACCTGTCCGACCTGCGCCGCCTTTGCGATCAACGGCGCCCCGCTGCTGGCCAAGCAATATGTCGCGAGCGGGCAAGTGAGCTTCGAATTCCGGGATTATCCGGTGCACGGCGCGATCGATCTTGCGCCGATCCTGCTCGGTCATTGTGTGCCGAATCGCGCCTTCTTCCCGCTGCTCGACGCGATGATGGCGAACCAGCGCGCATTGATCGGCCGGCCCGGAGAGATCCCGCAAGCCAAGCAGGATGAATTGCAGAAACAGCCGCCCAATGCGGTCGCGACCTATCTCGGTAAATTCTACGGCTATACCGATTTCGTGGTGAAGGCGGGCCTGCCGCAGGCGCGCGCCAACGCCTGTCTCGCCGACCGCAAGGCGCTCGACGCGATCGTCGAGCGCACTGCAACTGCCAACAAGACCTATACCATTTCCGGCACCCCGACCTTCATCGTCAACGGCGTTGTCGCCGACAAAGTCCTCGACTGGGCCGGGCTGGAGCCAGTGCTGCGCGCCGCGGGTGCGAAATAATCCTTTGTCTGGAGTGTTTGCCATGAAGAAGTCCGTTTCCGCCGCACTGGCCGCGCCCGTCATCGCGTTGGCGCTCGCATCGTGCGGTGGCGCGAAGAGCGACGGGAATGTCGTCGCCTCCGCCCCCGTCGCGGCAACGGCTGCCCCGGCCGGCAAGAGCTGGATCGAAACCGTCTCCAAGACGCCCGATTTCGGATACCGCATGGGCAATCCCGATGCGCCGCTCAAGCTGATCGAATACGGCTCGCGCGCCTGCCCGTTCTGCGCGCAATTCGATGTCGAGGGTTTCCCGCAGTTGAAGGAAAAGTACATCGCGAGCGGCAAGGTTTCCTATGAATTCCGCGATTACCCGATCCACGGCGCGCTCGACGTCGCGCCGATCCTGCTCGGGCATTGCGTCGATGAATCGGTGTTCTTCCCGCTGCTCGACGCGATGATGGCGAACCAGCAGACGCTGCTCGCCAAGGAGCCCGAAGTCGCGCAGCGCGTCCAGGCGATGGGCACGGCCGCGCCCGCAGCGATCGCCACTGCCTTTGCCGAGGGGCTTGGCTATCTCGATTTCGTCAAGCAGCGCGGCGTGCCCGAGGCCAAGGCGCGCGCCTGCCTGAACGATGCGGGGCAGCTCGACGCGCTGACCAAGGCGACCAATAAGGCGAACACCGATTATCAGGTGTCGAGCACGCCGACCTTCATCCTGAACGGGACACCGGTGGTGCTGAGCCCGACCGGTGCCGCCTGGCCGCAGCTCGAATCGGTGCTGAAACGGTCCGGCGGCTGAGCCGAAACGCGGGCGGGGGGCCTGAGGCGTGCACATCAAACGGCTGCGCTTGTCGGGGTTCAAGAGCTTCGTCGACGCCGCCGATTTGCGGATCGAACCGGGCCTGACAGGGATCGTCGGGCCGAACGGCTGCGGCAAGTCCAACCTGCTCGAAGCGCTGCGCTGGACGATGGGCGAGACCTCGGCCAAGTCGCTGCGCGGCGCAGGTATGGACGATGTCATCTTCGCGGGCACCAACACCCGGCCCGCGCGCGATTTCGCCGAAGTGTCGATGCTTATCGAAGCGGGCGGCGAAGAAAGCGAGATCGTTCGCCGGATCGAACGCGGGGCTGGCTCCGCCTATCGCATCGACGGGCGTGACGTGCGCGCAAAGGACGTCGCGTTGCTGTTTGCCAATTCGGCGACCGGAGCGCATTCGCCCGCGTTGGTCAGCCAGGGGCGGATCGGCGCGATCATCGCGGCGAAACCGGCCGAGCGCCGCGCGATGCTGGAGGAGGCAGCCGGGATCGCGGGCCTGCACGTCCGTCGACGCGATGCCGAACAGAAATTGCGCGCGACCGAGGTCAATCTCACGCGCCTCGACGAATTGATCGCCGATCAGGACGCGCGCGCCAACGCGCTCCGGCGGCAGGCGCGGCAGGCCGAGCGCTATCGTGCGCTGTCCGACCAGATCCGCGTGGCCGAAGCCCGCATGATCTTCGCGCGCTGGCGTGACGCGCAAGCCGCCGCCGATGCGGCCAAGGCGGAAGCGGCAACGTGCGAGACGCGCGTTGCCGATGCGGCCGAGGCGCATCGCGCGGCGGCGGCACACGCGCTGGCGGCGACCGAGGCGCTGGCGGTGGCGCGCGGGCGGGCGCTCGCGCTGCGCGAGGCGGCGAGCGAGGCCGGGCATCGACTCGGCGGATTGCGCAGCGAGCAAGCCGCGGCAGCGCGGCGGGTGAGCGAAGTGGCGGCGGCCCGCGTGCGGCTGGCCGAGGATCGTGCGCGCGAAGGGTCGCTTGCCAGCGATGCGGCCGAGGCGATCGCGCGCCTGAGCGAGGAGAGCAAGGCGCTGGAGGCGCGGCTGGCCGAAGCGGTCGCGCGCGTGCCCGATCTGGAGGCGCGGTTGAGCGAGGCGGAACGGGCCGGGCGCGATGCCGAGGTGGCACTGGCGCAGGCGCTGGCGGCGCAAGCGACCGAGGCGGCGGATGCGCGCGTGGCGGAGGCGGCGCTGTCGGCGGCGCGGGTGCGGGCCGAGCGCAGCACGCGCGATCTGGCGCGGGTGACGGCGGAACTTGCGGCGCTGGGCACGGCCGCCCCGCTGATCGTCGAACGCGATGCGGCGGCGGCAACGCGCGCGCAGGCGATGCGCGACATCGAGGATGCGCGCGCCGCGCTGACGCGCGCCGATGCGGAGGAGCGCGGGAGCATTGATCAGCGCGACAGGGCGCAGACCGCACGCGCGACGGCGCACGCTGATCTCTCTGCGCTGGACAGCGAAGCGGCGGCGCTGACCAAGGCGACGCGGCGGGACGGGCGAGAACGGTTGCTGGACCAGTTGCGGCCCGATCCGGGGTACGAACGTGCGCTGGCGGCCGCGTTGGGCGACGATCTGGAGGCGGGGCTCGATCCGGCGGGCGAGCGGTTCTGGGCCGGGGCGGATGTTGCGCCGGGTGACCCGGCTGCGCCTGAAGGCACGGTTGCCCTCGCGCGCCACGTTGCTGCACCCCCGGCGCTCGCGCGGCGGCTCGCCCAAGTGTTCGTGGCGGATACCGATGACGGCGCCACGCTGGCGGTCGGGCAGCGACTGGTGACGATGGCGGGCGTGCTGCGGCGTTGGGATGGCTATGTCGCCAAATCGGGTGGCGCTGCGGCGGCGGAGCGGCTTGAGCGGATCAACCGGCTACGCGCGATCGAGGCGGCGCGACCGGCAGCGGTCGAGGCGGTAGCGGCGGCAGACGACGAACTTGCGCGGATCGACGCCGCGATCGGCGCGGCGCGGGCGGCAGCGGTGGCGGCGCGGCGGGCGCTCGAACGCGCCGAAGCGACCGCGCGCGAGGCGGCGCGAAACGAGGACCGCGCGACCGCCGCGATCGAGCGGATCGAAGCGCAGCGTGCCGATCTTGCCGCGCGGCAGCAACGCATGGCGGCCGAGCAGGATGAGGCCGCCGCGGAGGTCGCGCGCGCGACGGCGGCGCAGGCGGCGCTTCCCGATGGCAGCGCGACGCGCGCGCGGGTGCAGGCGCTGTCCGGCGAGGCGGATGCGCGGCGCACCGCCATCGCCACCGCGCGGGCCGAGCGCGCCGGGCTGGACCGCGATGTAAGCGCAGCACGCGAACGGCTGGCCGGGATGACGGCGGAGGCGAAGAGCTGGCGCACGCGCGCGGGCGAGGCGGCGCGGCGTATCACCGAGATGGACAAGCGCGACGCCGATCTGGCGGGCGAAGCAGCGGCGCTGGCGGGGCGGCCCGAGGCGCTGTCGGCGGAGATCGTCGCGCTGGAGGCGAACCACGCCGCCGCGCGTGCCGAGGCCGAGACTGCGGCGACGGCTGAGCGCGCCGCCGAAGCCGCGCTTCGTCAGGCCGAGAGCAGCGCCGCCGCTGCCGCCGAAACGCTGGCGCAAGCGCGCGAGGCGCGGGCAGGGGCGGCGGCGCGGGCGGAAAACCAGGAACTGCGCCGGGTCGAGATGAACCGCCTGTCGGGCGAACGCTTTCAATGCCCCTCGGTCTTGTTGCCGGAACGCGTCGGGTTCGATGGGGTCGACGTACGGTCACCGGGGGAGGAATCGGCGACGCATGAAAAATTGATGGTCGATCGCGACCGGATCGGCCCGGTCAATCTCGTCGCCGAAACCGAACTGGCCGAACTCGAAGCCGCAAGCGTCGGAAATGCTGCCGAGCGCGAGGAATTGGGCCTGGCTGTCAACCGGCTGCGCGGGGCGATCGGCACGCTCAACCGGGAGGGGCGGCAACGGCTATTGGCGGCGTTCGAGGCGGTCGACGGGCATTTCCGGCGACTGTTCACCACGCTGTTCAACGGCGGGCAGGCGCACCTGGAGCTGGTCGATTCGGACGATCCGCTAGAGGCCGGCCTCGAAATCATGGCGCAGCCGCCGGGGAAGAAGCTGCAGTCGCTGACGCTGCTATCGGGGGGCGAGCAGGCGTTGACCGCAGTGGCCCTCATCTTCGGCCTATTCCTGACGAACCCGGCGCCGATCTGCGTGCTCGACGAGGTGGATGCGCCGCTCGACGATGCCAATATCGAGCGCTTCTGCGGGTTGCTCGACGCGATGACGCGCGAGACGCAGACGCGCTATCTGATCGTGACGCACAATGCCGTGACGATGAGCCGAATGCACCGTCTGTTCGGCGTGACGATGGTCGAACAAGGGGTTAGCCGGCTGGTGTCGGTCGACCTTGGGGCTGCGGAAACACTCCTCGCCGCCGAGTAATCGGTTCCATCCGTTCACTCCGGGCCTGTCGAAAGCTGCGCGCCACGAACGGCGCAGCCCTTCGACAGGCTCAGGGCGAATGGGATTGGAGTTAGCGGCAGCGCTTCTTCGCGGTGATCGAACGATCAATTGCACGACCGCCGAGGGCACCGCCAACGCCGCCCGCCACCGTGCCGAGCAGACCGCCACCGACGGCGTTACCGATCAGTGCACCACCGACGCCGCCCGCAACCAGACCGGTCGTTCCGCTCGAATAGCGGCATCCGCGATAGTAGCGCTTCGACTTGCCGTAATAGCGATGCTTCTTGGCTTCGGCCTTGTCCGCTGGGACCGTCATCGACACCGGAACCGCGAGCGAAGCTGCGGCGAGCGTTAGGAAAATCTTGCGCATCGGGAATCCCTTTTTGGCTTTTCTTGCCGACGCGTAACGATCGAGGCGGCGATCGGTTGCACGGTCTGCCGCGGTACCGCGAAGTCCTGTGATACCAGCGCTTAACCTTACCCCCTTAGAGACGGTTGAGTGATTATTGGGATGAGTCGGTGTACGGAATCGGAGGAGCAGAGACGATCTCGGCCACGCCACGCTGGGGACAGCGGGCCGTGCCGCCGGTTGCGACCTGGGGCCTTTGGGAATGCGACCTCGCCACCGAAAAACTGACCTGGAGCGACGGGGTTTACGACCTGTTCGGTCTGCCGCGCGGCGGGACGGTGGATCGCGCTGCGACGCTGCAGCGCTACACGCCCGAATCGCGGATCGCGATGGAGTGCCACCGCGTCGCCGCGATCCGCGACAAGACGGGATTTACGATCGAGGCGCAAATTCGGGTCGATGACGCCCTGCGCTGGATTCGCATCGTGGCGCATGTCGAATGCGTGAACGGCGCGGCCGTGCGGCTGTACGGTGCCAAATATGATGTGACCGCCGAACGGATGCTGATCGCCACTTAAGCCAGCGCACCCCCGATTTCGCCTGCTTTCCCATCGACATCGCGTCGGGCGGAACGTATAAAGAACATATGGCGCAACTCGATGTTCAGCAGAAACTCGCGATCCTGGCCGATGCGGCGAAATATGACGCATCGTGCGCGTCATCCGGCTCGGTCAAACGCACCTCGCGCGATGGCAAGGGGCTGGGATCGACCGATCAGGGGATGGGCATTTGTCATGCCTATGCGCCGGATGGACGGTGCATCAGCCTGCTCAAGATTCTGCTGACCAATAGCTGCATTTTCGACTGCCACTATTGCATCAACCGCAAAAGCTCGAACGTACGGCGCGCGCGCTTTACGGCGGATGAGGTCGTGCGGCTGACGCTGTCCTTCTACAAACGCAATTATATCGAGGGGCTGTTCCTGTCGTCGGGGATCATCGGCTCCTCCAATTACACGATGGAGCAGATGGTCGAGGTGGCGCGGAGCTTGCGTGAGGATCATCACTTCCGCGGCTATATCCATTTGAAGACCATCCCCGACGCCGATCCGGAGCTGGTCCATCAGGCCGGGATGTACGCCGATCGCTTGTCGATCAATGTCGAGCTGCCGACCGTCTCGGGCCTGACTCGTCTGGCGCCCGAGAAATCGGCACAGCGGATCGAAGGCGCGATGGCCGAAACGAAAACCGCGATCCTTGATACGGCGGATGCGAAGAAGCGCTACAAATCCGCGCCGCGCTTCGCGCCGGCCGGGCAATCGACCCAGATGATCGTCGGCGCCGATGCGGCGACCGATGGCGACATCGTGACCAAGGCCTCGACGCTGTACGACCGTTTCCGCCTGCGCCGCGTCTATTATTCGGCGTTCAGCCCGATCCCCGATGCGAGCACCGTCCTCCCGCTGCAACGCCCGCCCTTGATGCGGGAGCATCGGCTGTATCAATCCGACTGGCTGATGCGCTTTTACGAATACACCCCCGCCGACGTGGTCGCGGCGGCGGATGCGACGACGGGGATGCTACCGCTCGATATCGACCCGAAGCTCGCCTGGGCGCTCAAATTTCGCGGGAGCTTCCCGGTCGATGTCAACCGCGCCCCCCGCGAGGCGCTGCTGCGCGTGCCGGGGCTTGGCGTGAAGGCGGTGAGCGCGATCCTGACCGCGCGGCGCTGGCGACGGCTGCATTTGGCCGATGTCGCGCGGCTAACCGTGTCGGTGGCGAAAGTGCGCCCTTTCCTGATCGCGGAAGATTGGCGGCCGGTGGCACTGTCCGATCGCGTGGAATTGCGGCCCGTGCTTGCACCCAAAGCGGCGCAATTGGAGTTGTTTGCCTGATTTTGAGTTCCGGTTCTTCCCCGTTCGCTCGAAACGAACGGGGTTGGGGCGGACGGTAGGGCGCTGGTATGTACGCGGTAACACTGGACCAACCCGATGACCTCGACGGATGGCGGGATGCAGCGCGACCGCTGGCAACGGCGGGCGTAAACCCTGCTGACATTGTTTGGCAGGTGGGTAAGCAGCCGACCGATCTGTTTGCAGGGACGACCGATCCGCTGCCGAGCGGGGGTAAGCCGTTCGGGGTGCCGCGCGCCTTCCTCGATCTGGCAAAGTCGGTGGTGTTGCACCGCGACCCCGAGCGCTTCGCGCTTCTCTACACGCTGTTACTGCGTCAGCGGACGCAGGCAGGCGCGATCGCCGACAAGGCCGATCCGCTGGTGCGGCGGCTGGAACATCTCGCGCAGGAGGTGCGGCGCGACATTCACAAAATGCGCGCCTTCCTGCGCTTTCGCGAAGTGGCCGAGGATGACGGCACGCCGCGCTTCGTCGCCTGGTTCGAGCCCGATCATCACATCCTGCGCTACAACGCGAAGTTCTTCATCGATCGTTTCGCGGCGATGCGCTGGTCGATCCTGACGCCCGAACTGTCGATCCATTGGGACGGCGAGACGCTCAGCGAAGGGCCCGGCGCGGTCAAAAGCGATGCCCCCGGCGGCGACCCGATCGAAGAGATGTGGAAGACCTATTACGCCTCGATCTTCAACCCCGCGCGCGTGAAGATCGGCGCGATGCTGAAGGAAATGCCGCGCAAATACTGGAAAAACATGCCCGAAACCGCGTTGGTGCCCGGACTGATTGCGGCGGCGCAGGCGCGGGAGAGCGGTATGATCGAAACGGCGCGGCACGAGATTGGCGGCAATGTCGCGGCGGCCTGGGCGGCGTTGCGCGATGAGGCGGCGGGCTGCACGCGCTGCCCGCTCTACAAACCGGCGACGCAGACGGTGTTCGGCGAGGGGCCGGTCGATGCCGCACTGATGTTCGTCGGCGAGCAGCCGGGCGATCAGGAGGATCTGGCGGGGCGACCCTTCGTCGGCCCGGCGGGTCAGGTGTTCGACCGCGCGCTCGCCTCCGCCGGGATCGACCGGGCGAGCGTGTACGTCACCAACGCCGTAAAGCATTTCAAGTTCGAACAGCGCGGCCCCCGCCGCATCCACGCCAAGCCCGGCACTGGCGAGATCGACGCCTGCCGGTGGTGGGTCGAGCAGGAACGCCTGCTGGTACGGCCAAAAGTCACGGTGGCGCTGGGTGCGACGGCGGCGCGCAGTCTGCTCGGGCGGACGGTGACGATCGGCAAGGAGCGGGGGCGCCCGCTCGAGCTTCCGGGTGATGGTGGCACGGCCCTTATCACCGTGCACCCGAGCTATCTCTTGCGCCTGTCCGATCGCGCGATGGCGGAGCAGGAAACCGCGCGGTTTGTTGCGGATATAGAGGCCGCTAGGGCGCTCCTCGGCTGAGCGAGCCGGTCGGCATCAGGCGGCCCTCAGCCAACGCTCTCCAGCACGCGGCCAGCGCGCGTCTTGGCGTCCAATCGTGGCCCTGAGCGCATAGCGGCGCGGCCAGTCGCCTTGCCGCCGGCCAGGGTGAAGGCGGCGGCATGGTCCTCCAACTGCCGTACCTCGCTGGTCAGTTTCTGTGTTGCCGCCGAGGTTTGTTCGACCATCGCGGCGTTTTGCTGCGTGCTTTCGTCCATGATCGAAACCGCCTTGCTGATCTCGCTGACCGTCAGCGATTGCGCCTGATTGTCGGTTGCCATCGCCAGAACGAGGACGTTCACCTCCGCCACATTATCGGCGATCGCTTCCAGCGCGCCATCGACCTTGGTGACGGCGTCCATCGCGGTGGTGATCTCGATTTGCGTCGCGGTGAGTTGATCGCGCGCGCGCTTGGCTTCATCTTCCGCGCGCTTGGCGAGCGCGCTGACCAGATCGGCGACCACGGAAAAGCCAAGACCTGCCTGACCCGCCCGGCCAGCCTCGACCGCGGCATTCATCGCCAGCACGCGCGTCTGGAAGGCGATCTTGTCGAGCCCCTCGATCACGCTGTCGATCCCTTGCGCACTCCCGCTTACCCGACCCATCGCCGATACCGCGTCGCGCGCGGTGTTACGGCCGTTTGCGACGGTCCCGATCGCCTGATCCGTCCGCTGCACCGTGGATAGGGAGGAGGCCGATGTCGTCTTCAGCCGCTCGCTGATCTGGCCGAGCGCGGCGTTGGTCTGCTCCAGCGTCGCGGCGTTGCTCTCGGTGCGCTGCGCAAGTTCGCTCGCCGCGAGCGCGATTTCCTGCGTTCCCAGGCTCAACCCGCCGGCACTGTGATTGACCAGTCGGATCATGTCGCCCAGGCTGGCCGGCGCCTCGTTATAATCGGTTTTCAGGCTTGCATAGGCGGGTGGGAACTCGGCCTCGATGAAGCGCGTCAGGTCGCCTTTCTTGAGCGCCGCCAGCCCCGCGCCGAGCGAGGCGGTGACCAATTCCTGTTCAATCTGTCGCGCTTCCCCGGCGGCGCGGGCGATCGAGGCCAGACGGAAGCCTTCCACCGCTTTGGCAAGCGCGCCAAGTTCATCCTCGCGGGTCAGATGCGGCACCGTCACGTCGCGGTGCGCCGCCAGGCTGGTCGTCGCGTCGACGATATTGGCAAGCGGTCGAATGATGCGGCGCTGCAAACCGAAATATGCCGCCCCGACCAGCAGGAACGTGACCGCGCCGACGATACAGAGCAAGGCGATTGCCCAGCGCAATTGCGCTGCGGACCGTTCCTTCAAGGCGGTCTGATAGGAGGTCGCCATCGTCACTGTCTTGTCGACCATCGCCCGTTGCTTGGCATAGGCATCGCTCAGCCGCTTGTAGCTAGCTTCCAGAGCGGCGCGATCGCGCGCCTTCGCCGCGGGCAAAAAAACGGGTGTTGAGTTCCGTCCAGAATTGACTGGCCGGCAGATGCGTCTCCTCGGTGATCGCGCGGTGCAGTTCCGGCGCAAGCTCGGCGGTGAGCCAGAAGGCGTGACGGTCGTCATAGTCCTTTTGCAGCTTGGCCAGGTGCGCGGCGTGAAAATCGTACCGCTCCGGCTCACGCAGCAGCACGGTCGCCTCGAAAAAGGGTTCGATAATATATTCGGGCGGAGGAAGGATGTCGGCGACCAGATCGGACATCAGATGTTTGCTGGTTTCCATCGGCCCGCCGATGCGGATTGCGTTGATGCGCGACGCGGCGAGCACGCCGCCCAGGCACAGGACAGCGAGCATCAATAACGTCGCCGTAATCACGAGTTTCCTGATCGGCATCCAGTCACTCCAGCATAGCGCACGAAACGGACAGCACGGATCGCCGCCACACGCAGGATGACGACCCTGTGGAGCTTTATAGGCGGGTGATCGGGGGGCTGGTTTTCGCGCCCAGGCGCGAACGGGAATTATTTGTTTCGCAACCCGATCGGCCGACTGATCGCTCTTGTAGCGACCGCTACAAGACGCTAAGCATAGTGTAGCAGTTGCTACGGAGGTAGATATGGTTGCGCTCGAATCTCGGCAAATCGCTCTTCTCGTCGCGTTCGGCGCTTCGCTGTGGTTCGGGGGGCGCTTCTGATCCGTACGGTCGAACCGCTCGGGGCGCTCCGCGGGATCGGCGTACCGATCCTGTATGCAGCGCTGTTTCCCGGCACCTATCCCTTCATCCTGCTGGCGCAGCGTATCGCGCGGTTGCAACCGGGCCAGACGCTGAACGCCGTCGCGATCGCGACGATGAGCGCGACCTTCCTCGATGGCATCGCGCTGATGGCCTATCCCGCGCTGTACGGCGCCGATCGCGGTGGCGCGGGCGCAGCGATCCTATGGGGTGGGGCGGTCGGCCTGGCGCTCGCGCTGATGATGGACCGGGCGAAGCGTAGTTAAGTGATGGTTGCGGGCCGACACCCCGCCACCCGTTCGTTTCGAGCGTGGTCGAGAAACTGCAAGCGTTGTGCCGGATTTCCTGACTAGGCTCGAACCGGACAGGTGGGAGGATTACGCCGCTGTTTAAAGCGCCGCCCGCGCGACGTCCTCCAAGCCGATGCTCTTCAGCAGCACCGCACCCTCGGTCATCACCAGCAAACGCGCCGCATCGCGGTCCCGGTCCGCGCTGTCCAACTGCGCCGAGCCCCATGCCAGAAACCCGCGCCCGATCTGCTCGCCGATGTCGCGGTATAGCGCATCACCTTGTCCCGCACGCGCCGCCATCTCCAGCCACAGCCGCATGAACGGCCACAGCGCATCATCGAGCACGATCGGCACCAGCCGCGCGCGCAAGGCGTCGAACGGCAGCAGCTCGCTCGCGGTGTTCGCGCCGAGCAACGCGACCATGCGCGCGGCGACGCATTCGAGCGTCGCGGCCATCACCGCGGCCTTGTCCTTGAAATGATAGAGTAGCATCCGGTCGCTGAGCCCTGCCGCTGCCGCGAGCGGACGCAGGCTCGATCCGGCGAGGCCGTGGGCGAGCACATGATCGGCGAGTTTGTCGAGCAAGTCGGCGCGCCGGGTATCGGATGTAACCACTGCGCCCCCGAAATGGCCTTGCGTCGTACGACGCGGTTCGCGTCGGATAGGGTGGGGGTTTCTGTTGCTCGGTACCCCCGGACCGCCGGTGTCTGCTTCTGTTGCCCGGTGCAGCCCGAACCGCGTTCTTTTGGGGTAACCTAGGCCGTTAGGCCTTCAGTTACGCCGCAATCGCGAGTGCTTCGTTATCGTTAGCACTTGTGGTTTTGAGCCTTGAACGGGTTACTCAGCCCGGGCAAAAACAGCGCCTTTCAATACACGTCGATCCTGGTTCGACCCCGTCAGAGCCCCTCTCGAAAGAGGGGTTTTGGTGGAGTCGCCGGGTACTGCCCCCGGGTCCGCTGCATCTATTCTACGCCGCACTTTATCGCCATAGCCGGACGAATCCGGCGCACTGGATATAGGTCGGCGTCATGAAATTGCAAAGCCTGCCTTCCACTCGCCACAAATTGCGTGCATGGGGTATAGTATCATGTTGACGCAACGGTCCCGCTACGCCCTTCGTGCAATGTTGTTTTTGGCCGAGGCCCCCGCGGGGAGCCCGCCGATCCCGATGAACCGCATCGCGGCGGAGGCGAACGTGCCGCGCAAGTTCCTGGAGCTGATCCTGGCCGATTTGCGCGAGGCGGGGTTCCTGCACAGCCATCGCGGCAAGATGGGCGGCTATTGCCTGTCGCGCCCGACGCATCTCATTTCGCTGGGCGAGATCATTCGCGTGATCGAAGGGCCGCTGGCGCTCGTGCCGTGCGTCAGCCGGACGGCGTATCGGTCGTGCAAGGATTGCAAGGACGAAGCGTCCTGCGCGATCCGCCACGCGATGCTCCGCGTGCGCGACGAGACCGCGCGGATCCTGGATGGCACCAGCCTGGCCGATGCGGCGGCCGAGGAATTGGTCGCGGCCTGATTCCCTTCTCCCATCGGGAGAAGGTGGCCCGAAGGGCCGGATGAGGGCAGGGCAGCGTCTGCGTGCCGCCCTCACCCTTCCGTCGCTTCGCTCCTCCCTCCCTCTCCCATTGGGAGAGGGATTTAGGCGCGCCGCTTCAATTCGTCCCGAATTTCGCGCAGCAGCGTGACATCCGCCGGTTCGACCGGCTCGGCTACCACTTCCGGCGCCTTGGGCATCATCCGATTCACCGCGCGGACGATCAGGAAGATGATGAACGCGACGATCAGGAAATTGACCGCCGCCGTCACGAACGCGCCATACCCCAGCAGCGGCACGCCGGCTTTCTTCAGCGCGGCATAATCCGACGATCCGGCAAGCGCCGCGGGCACCTTGCCCAGCACCACGAAATAGCTCGAAAAATCGAGCCCGCCGAAGATCTTGCCGATTACCGGCATGATGACATCATCTGTCAGTGAGGTGACGATCTTGCCGAACGCCCCGCCGATGATGACTGCGACGGCCAGATCGAGCACGTTGCCACGCGCGATAAAGGCCTTGAACTCCTTGAACATGGGGGTCCCCCTTCCGATTTTGCTTCGTGCCGCATTGGTACGCAGGTATCAGGGCGGCGCAAGGTCTGGAGGGATCAACACAATGAAGTATCGCACCCTGTTCGCACTCACGACGAGCGTCGCTCTGGCCGGTTGCGGCCTCAACAGCGTGCCGACGCAGGAGGAAAATGCGAAGGCGAAATGGGCCGATGTCGAGAATTACTATCAGCGTCGCGCCGATCTGATCCCCAATCTGGTCGCGACGGTGAAGGCCGCGGGCGCGCAGGAAAAGGCGATCCTGGTCGAGGTTACGCAGGCGCGCGCCTCGGCGACGCAGGTCAAGGTCGATCCATCGCAATTGAGCGATCCGGCCAAGGTGCAGGCGTATCAGCAGGCGCAGAACGGTCTGACACTGTCACTGCAACGCCTGCAGGAGGCGTATCCTGAACTGAAGTCGCAGGGCAATTACGCCACGCTGATGACCCAGCTGGAGGGCACGGAAAACCGCATCTCCACCGCGCGGCACGATTATAACGAAGCGGTGCAGGCGTATAACACGACGATCCGAACCTTCCCCGACGCGATCGGCGCCAAGGTGTTCTACGGCGCGAAGCCGCTGGTGCCGTTCAAGGCGACCACGCCGGGGGCGGAGACTGCGCCCTCGGTCGCCAACGCCTTCGGCAACACCAACTGATCGTACCCGGGCCGGAGGCCCATGCCATGCGCCTGATTCAGGCTATGATTGCGACGTTGGTCGCGCTGCTGCTGGGGATGTCCCCGGCAGCGGCGCAGACCTATCCCAAATTCACCGGGCTGGTGGTCGACGCCGCCAACGTCCTGCCGCCCGAAACAGAGGCGGACCTCACCGCCAAGCTGCAGGCGTTGCAGCGCGACACCAAGCGGCAAGTGGTGGTGGCGACGATCCCCGATCTGCAAGGGCGCGAGCTGGTCGAATATGGTGTAGGGCTCGGGCGGGCGTGGGGCGTCGGCCTCAAGGATGTCGATAACGGCGCGATCCTGTTCATCGCGCCGAACGAACCCAAGGGCCATCGTGGTCCGCGGCTGGAGGTCGGCCGTGGCCTGGAGCCATTCCTGACCGATGCCTTTGCGGGCACGATGATCCGCAATGACATGTTGCCCAAGCTTAGAGACTCGAACGATATTCCCGGCGCGATGGAAGCCGGCACCGACGCGATCATTGCCCAGCTTCGCGCCTCGCCCGAGGAGCAGAAGGCGCGGCTCGATGCGGCGGCGGCGGAGTTCGATCGCACCCACAAGACGACGCGCTCCGGCGGGGGCGGGTTTCCGGTCGGGCTGATCGTGTTCGGCTTCATCGCAATGTTCGTGTTGCTGTCATTCGGGCGGCGATCGAGTGGCCGCCGCTATGCGTCGCGTGATGGCGATAGCGGGCTGATGCCGGTGATCCTGTGGGGCATCGCTAATGAGATCGGCAATCAGGCGTCGCGCGGCAATTGGGGCGGTGGTGGCTCCGGCTGGGGCGGCGGCGGCTCGGGCGGCAGCGATTCGGGCGGCTGGGGCGGCAGTGATTTCAGCGGCGGCGGCGGCGATTTCGGTGGCGGCGGCGCATCGGGGGATTGGTGATGGTGCAGTTCGTTCTCACCCCCGCTGATCGCGACCGCGTGACGGCGGCCGTTGCCGAGGCCGAGCTTGGCACCGATGGCGAGATCGTCACGATCGTCGCGGCCAATTCCGATCGTTATCAGGACGTGCCGCTGCACTATGCGGTGCTGGCGATGCTGCTGGCGGGGGCGCTCGCGACGATCGATCTCGACTGGCTCACTTGGGGCGGCAGCGCGTGGGAGGCGACCGATCCCGGCCGAATTGTGCTCGGGCTGCTCATCGCGCAGGCGGTGCTGTTCCTCGTCGTGAGGTACGCGGTTGCGTGGACCCCGCTCAAGATGGCGCTGACCCCGCGCGCGACAAAGCGCCGGCGGGTGCGGCGGCGCGCGGTGCAGCATTTCAAGGTCGGCGCGGAACGGCGCACACAAGCGCGCATCGGCATCCTGCTGTATTTGTCGACCGACGAGCATATGGCCGAGTTGATCGCCGATGAAGCGATCGTCCGCGCGGTTCCCGCCGAGCGCTGGGGCGATGCGATGGCGGCTCTGATCAGCGCGGTGCGCGACGGGCGATCGGGTGACGGCATGGTCGCGGCGGTCGGCGTGATCGGCGGAATCCTTGGCGAAGTCTTCCCCAAGACGTCCGACGATGTGAACGAACTTCCTGATCGGGTGATTGAACTGTGACGGCGACGACGGTCTGGGAAGGCAAATATATCAAGGTGCTGCAGGACGGCACCTGGGAGTATGTGTCGCGCGCGCGCGGGATTCAGGCGGCGGTGATCCTGGCGATCGACGACGGCCACGTCGTGCTGGTCGAGCAATATCGCGTGCCGCTCGGGAAGCGCTGCCTCGAACTACCGGCCGGGCTGGTCGGCGACGAGGAGGCGGGCGAGAGCGTCGAGGCGTCCGCCGCGCGCGAGTTGGAGGAAGAGACTGGGTATCGCGCCGGCGTGATCGCGCCGCTTGGTTTCTTCCATTCCTCGCCGGGCATGGTGTCGGAGGGCTTCACGCTGGTCCGCGCGACCGGGCTGGAGCGCGTCGGGCCGGGTGGTGGCGACGCGGGCGAGAACATCACCGTGCTGCGCGTGCCCGTCGCGGAGATTGCGGATTTCGTCGCGGCGAAGCGGGCCGACGGCGTGGCGATCGATGTGAAATTGTTGCTGCTGCTCGGCGCGGGGATGCTGGCGGGCTAGCGTTCTTCGTCACCCCGGTCTTGTGCCGGGGTCCACCGTCCCGTTTGCACTGTGCTGTGTGAGAAGCGAGCGCGGTGTCGCTTGCACCGTGGACCCCGGCACAAGGCCGGGGTGACGGAAGAAAACCCTACCGAAAATTATCCGCATAAGACTGCAGCTTCAGCGTGCGTTCCGGCGCCGGAACCACGGTGAACGCAAGCCCCTGCCGCTCGGCATAGGCGATTGCCGCCTCCTGCGACGGGAAGGTCAGGCGCACCTGATCCTTGGTATCGCCCGAGCCCGCCCAGCCGGTCAGCGGATCGGGGCGCTTGGCTTCGGCGGGCGCGAAATCGAGCACCCAGCTGCTGGTGCGGGCACGGCCCGATGACATGGAGTTTTTCGGGCGCTGATAGATTCGGGCGGTCGACATGAATGCCCCCTTATCGCGCTTTTGCCGCGCGTGCATCCGCGTTTTTCGTGCGCAGCGTCGCGGCGGCCGATGCCGGGTCGTCGGGCCAGGGATGACGCGGATAGCGGCCGCGCATCTCGCGCGCGACATCGGCCCAACTCCCCGCCCAGAAGCCCGGCAGATCGCGCGTCGTCTGGATCGGGCGACCACCCGGCGAGGTCAGGCTGAGCACCAGCGGCACGCGCCCGCCCGCGATCGTCGGATGCGTGGCGAGGCCGAACAGCGTCTGGGGCCGCAACTCGACGCGCGGGCCACCCTCGGCGGCATAGTCGATCGCGTGGGTCGATCCGGCCGGGCTGGTGAAATGCGTCGGCGCGAGGCGATCGATCGTGCGCAGCGCCTCCCAATCGATCAAGCCGCGCAAAGCGTCGTGGAGCGCACCCGGATCGATCGCGTCGAGGCGGCGCACGCGCGTCAGCAGCGGCGCGAGCCATTCGTCCGCGCGGGCCAGCAGGGCTTCGTCGTCGAGCGCGAGATCGGCCCCGCCATGCGCGGCGGCAAAGGCGGCGCGGTGGCGCAGCGCGAGTGCGGCGTCGCTCCACGGTAGTCGGGCGAGGCCGTGCGCGCGCACGCCCTCGATCAAGGCGGCGGCGATGGCGTCCGGGTCGGCATTGGCGTCGGGGCCGCTCGACAGGCGCAGCGCGCCGAGGCGGCGTTCGCGTAACGCCTGCACGCCGCCGGTGGCCGGATCGAAGGCGACGGTGCGATGAGTCGCGATGCGGTCTCCGAACAGCGCTTCGATCGTGGCGAGGTCGATTGCCGCTGCGGACAGGATGCGCGCGCCCGACGCCATGCCTTGCGTCTCGGCGACCGCGAGCCATTCTTCACGTGCGAGGCTGGAGGTCGGATCGAGCTTGAACCCGCGCCCGCCGACCGAGGCCCAGGTCTCGCCCGATGCGTCGCGACGGCGCGCGATGCGATCGGGAAAGGCGAGGGCGATGGCGACCTCTTCTCCCCTCCCGCTTGCGGGAGGGGCTGGGGGAGGGGATGTTTCCGCGCGGCGCCCAGTCACAGGCCCTCCCCCAACCCCTTCCGCAAGCGGGAGGGGAGCAACAAGGGGAAAGGGAGTACGAAGAGAGGCCCACCTTTTCGCCAGCTTCCGCCCCGCCTCGGCGCGCTGCCCGCGCTCGCCGCGCCAGCGGCGACGGCGCGTCTCCAGATCCACGTCATTCCCGCCCAGCCCGCGCTCACCAAGCAGCACCGCGACTTCCGCCGCCACCTCGCCTAGGCCGCGTTCGCCGCTACGCACCAGCATATGCCCCAGCCGGGGCGCAAGCGGCAGGCGCGCAATCGCGCGACCATGTGCGGTCGGTCTGCCGTCTGTGCCCAATGCCTCCAGTGCGGTCAGCCGCGAGCGCGCCTCCTGCACCGCGGCTTCGGTCGGGGGATCGAGCCAGCACAGCGCCCTCGGATCGGCGATGCCCCAGATCGCGCAATCGAGTGTCAGCGCCGACAGATCGGCCTCCAGGATTTCGGGCGGATCGAAGCGTGGCAGGCCCGCCGTCGCGGCCTCCTCCCACAGCCGGTACGCGACGCCCGGCCTCTGCCGCGCGGCGCGACCGGCACGTTGCGTGACGGCGGCCTGGCTCGCGCGTTCGGTGACGAGCCGCGTCATCCCCGCCGCACGATCATACCGCGGTCGGCGCGCCAGCCCCGAGTCCACCACCACGGAGATGCCATCGAGCGTCAGGCTGGTCTCGGCGATGCTCGTCGCGAGCACGACCTTGCGGCGGCCCTCCCGGTCCGGCGCGATCGCCGCGCGCTGTGCGGCGGGATCGAGGCTGCCGTGGAGCCGGTGGAGCACGATGCC
Organism: Sphingomonas sp. MMS24-J45; assembly: GCF_044881195.1. Taxonomy (GTDB): domain Bacteria; phylum Pseudomonadota; class Alphaproteobacteria; order Sphingomonadales; family Sphingomonadaceae; genus Sphingomonas. The sequence goes on from NZ_CP173255.1 coordinate 2,549,033, forward strand.
ACCGCCGAGCCCGTCGAGGCGTTCCGCCGTCCGCTCGATCTCCGCTACACCCGGCAGGAAGGCGAGCACGCCGCCGCTCTCGTCGCGCAAGGCGGTGCGGATCGCGGCGGCGACCGAATCCTCGATCCGTGCCTCCGCCGCGCGCCCGATATGGCGCAGCGTCACCGGGTGCATCCGCCCGGCGCTTTCCACCACCGGCGCGTCCCCCATCAGCCCGGAGAAACGCGCGCCGTCGAGCGTCGCCGACATCGCCACCAACCGCAGATCGGGCTGCAGCGCGCCTTGCGCATCGAGCGCGAGCGCGAGGCCGAAATCGCTGTCGAGGCTACGCTCATGCACTTCGTCGAACAGCACCGCCGAGACGCCGGAAAGCTCCGGGTCCGCCTGAATCCGCGCGACGAAGATGCCCTCGGTCACCACCGTCACGCGCGTCGCCGCGGAGCGCTTGCTGTCCATCCGCGTCGCATAGCCGAAGGTCTGGCCGACAGTTTCGCCGGCATTGGCCGCCATCCGCTCGGCGGCGGCGCGCGCGGCGAGGCGGCGGGGGGAGAGCAACAGAATCTCGCCGTTGCACCACGGCTCGGTGAGCAGCGCAGGCGCAACCGCGGTCGTCTTGCCTGCGCCCGGCGGCGCGACGAGCACGGCGTTCGACCCCGCCCGCAACGCCGTGAGCAGATCGGGCAACGCCTCGAAGATCGGCAGCGTCATCGGCGCGGTCTGGCGTAAGAGGGCGTAAGTGACGCATTTGTCATGCCCGGCGTCCTAGTATCTCACGGGGGGGTGATGCTAGCGTCTTGCTTTAGCGTAAAAGAGGCGGACGTTTTGGCCGGACATAGCCATAGCCATCACGGGCATGATCATGGGCACGGGCATAGTCACGGGCACGGGCACGGGCATAGTCATGGGCATGGCCACAGCCACGCGCCGCCCGCCGGGCACGATCGCGCCTTTGCGATCGGCATCGGGCTCAACGTCGCCTTCATCGCGGTGGAGGTGGTGTTCGGCCTCATCGCCGGATCGGTCGCCTTGCTCGCCGATGCCGGGCATAATCTGTCCGACGTGCTCGGGCTGTGCGCGGCGTGGGCGGCGATCGCACTGGGCAAGCGCGCGGCGTCGAAGCGCTTCACCTATGGGCTGAAGGGATCGACGATCCTGGCGGCGCTGCTCAACGCGCTGCTGCTGCTGGTGGCGCTGGGCGCGATCGTCTTGGAGGCGGTGCAGCGGCTTGCCAATCCCGCGCCGATCGACGGACCGACGGTCGCCTGGGTCGCCGCGGCGGGGATTGTGGTCAACGGCGCGACGGCGCTGCTGTTCATGCGGGATCGCAAGAGCGACCTCAACATTCGCGGTGCCTATCTCCACATGCTGAGCGATGCGATGGTGTCGGCCGGGGTGGTCGTCTCGGGCCTCGCGATCTGGTGGAGCGGCGCTGTCTGGATCGATCCGCTGGTCAGCATCGCGATCGCCGTGCTGATCTTCCTGCAGACCTGGGGTTTGCTCAAGGAATTGACCGAAATGGCGCTGGCGGCTGTGCCGCGCGGGATCGATTCGGATAAAGTGTGGATGGAATTGCGCACGCTGCCGGGCGTGGAGCGCGTCCACCATGTCCATATCTGGCCGATGAGCACGACCGAAACGGTGCTCACCGCGCATCTGGTGATGCCGGGCGGGCATCCGGGCGATGCGTTTCTCGACGATGCTCGCGCGATGCTGAAGGATCGCTTCGGAATCGGCCACGCGACGCTGCAGGTGGAACTGGCGGGCGGGGAGACCAGCGCGGCGAAGGTCGGGTGTTAGCTGGCGCCTTCCTCCCTCCGTTCGGCCCCGGACCTGATCCGCAGCTGTCGAAGCCCTGCCCTCAGAAAGCAGCGCCGCCCGTGTGGCACGTTGCCCTTCGACAGGCTCAGGGCGAATGGAAGAGGAGTAGGGCCCGCTAGTAAGCCCGCGCCACCGCGAATTCGACTGCTTCGACCATAGCATCCTTCGCCTTGCTATTGGCGAAGATGCCGAGCGCGTCGATCGCGCGCTGGCCGTAGTGGCGCGCGCGGGCGAGCGTGTCGTTGACCGCGCGAGTCGACTGCACCAGCTCGATCGCGTGCGCGAAATCCTCGTCGCGGTTGCGATGGCCCTCGATCGCCGCCTTCCAGAAGGCGCGGTCCTCGACATTGCCGCGTGCATAGGCGAGGATCACCGGGAGCGTCGCCTTGCCTTCGCGGAAATCATCGCCGGCGTCCTTGCCCATCGTGCCCGCGTCGGAGACGAAGTCGATTGCGTCATCGACCAATTGGAACGCGATGCCGAGGTTGCGGCCATAGGCGTCGAGCGCCAGCTCCTCCGCCTCGGGCCGCTCCGCCACCACAGCGGCCACGCGGCAGGCGGCGGCGAACAGCGCGGCGGTCTTCGCGCCAATAATGTCGAGATAGCGTTCCTCGGGGGTATCGACCCGGCGCGCGGCGGTGAGCTGGTTAACCTCACCCTCGGCGATGATCGCGCTGGCGCCCGACAGGATGCCCAGCACTTTCAGCGATCCGTCCTCGACCATCAGCTCGAACGAGCGGCTGAACAGGAAATCGCCGACCAGGACGCTGGCCGGATTACCCCAGATCAGATTGGCGGTGCGTTTGCCCCGGCGCAGGTCCGATCCGTCGACGACATCGTCGTGCAGCAGCGTCGCGGTGTGGATGAATTCGACCGCCGCGGCCAGGCGGTGGTGGCGCGTGCCCATGTATCCGAGCAGCCGCGCGCTCGCGAGAGTCAGCATCGGGCGCATCCGCTTGCCGCCGCCAGCGATCAGATGCCCGGCAAGTTCGGGGATCAGCGGGATCTGCGATTGCATCCGCGACAGGATCACAGCGTTGACCATGTTCATGTCGCCCGCGACCAGCGCAACCATCGGGTCGAGCGATGCGGCGGGGCGACCCGGTTCACGGTTCGGGTCGAGGCGGTGGATGGTAGCGGTCATCGTGCCCGCGATGTGGCGTTGCCGCCGCGTAAAGGCAAGTGTTTCCCGGCTTGCGCAGCCCGCTCGAGGCACGCAAAGGGGTGATTATCGGGACAAGGAGGGCGCGGTGACCGACGAAACGCTGAACGGATACCGTCAGAGCATCGACAATATCGATGCCGCCTTGGTGTGCATGTTGGCCGAACGCTTCAAGGTGACGCAGGCGGTGGGTCGCTACAAGGCTGCGGCTGGCCTGCCACCGGCCGATCCGGGGCGCGAGGAAGCGCAGATCGCGCGGCTGCGCGGGCTGGCGCGCGATGCCAATCTCGATCCCGATTTCAGCGAGAAATTCCTGCGCTTCATCATCGACGAGGTGATCCGCCACCACGAACAGGTGCGCACAGCGCCCTAGCGGCTGGCGATCTGCCTTAGCCCCGCCGCGACCAGCGCGCCCACCCCAAAGGGTTTGCGAATCACCGAGACACGCGCGCCCAGCACTTCGTCGAGCGCGGCGCTGTCGGCATAGCCGGTCATGAAGACGATCGGCGGATAGCCCTCGGTCTTGCGCATTTCGGCGGCAACCTCGGCACCGCTCATCACCGGCATCGCGAAATCGAGAAAGACGATGTCGGGCAGGCGGTCCGCGAATTCCGCCAGCGCACTCGGTCCGTCGGCGCAGGCGAAGCACGCGAATCCGGCACTTTCAAGCGATTCGACCACGAAGGCGCGCACGTCATCGTCATCATCGACGACCAGCGCGCGCAGGCCCCGCCCCGCGGCAGGATCGGGCGGCCCGTCATGCGTGTCGGCAGCAGCGTCGCCATACTCGTTTGGCAGATCCGTGCTGCACGGCAGGAGCACGCAGATCGTCGTGCCGCGCCCGACGGCCGATCGGATTTCGAGCGTGCCACCCGATTGCCGTGCGACGCCGAACGCCATGCTGAGGCCAAGCCCGGTGCCCGATCCGACGCCCTTGGTCGTAAAGAACGGTTCCAGCGCACGCGCGCGGATTTCCTCGGGCATCCCGGTGCCGGTGTCGGTCAGCGAAAGCTCGACATAGGCACCATCGGGCAGGTCGTCTCGCCCGGCGATCTCCATCGGGCGGGTGGCGATCAGCAGATAGCCACCATCCGGCATCGCGTCGCGTGCGTTGATCGCGAGGTTCAGGATGACGAGTTCGAGCTGCGTTCGATCCCCCTTTACCGCGCAAATGCTGGGGTCCAGATCGACATCGCATTCCACCTGCGCGCCGACGCTGGTGCGCAGCAGTTCCTGCATCCCGTGGATCAAATCGTTCATATCGACCGGCTCGACCGACAGGCGCTGCACGCGCGAAAAAGCAAGGAGCTGTCCGGCCAACTTGGTGCCGCGCACCACACCCTTGCGCGCATTGGCGGCCCAGCGCTGCACCTGATCGGGCCGGTCGGGCTTGCGCTCGATCAACTCGAGATTGCCTGAAATCGCCTGCAGCAGATTGTTGAAATCGTGCGCGATGCCGCCGGTCAGCTGCCCCACCGCCTCGATCTTCTGCGCCTGGATCAAGGCTGCTTCGGCGCGCTCGCGCTGTGCGATTTCGGCCTTCAACTGCGCCAGTGCCTGGTCGCGTTCGTCGATCCGCAGCGACAGCGCAGCATTGGCCATTTGCAATTGCGTGGGGGAGGGGATCGCCAGCGCCTTGGGGATCAGGCGCCACAACAGGATTGCGGTCGGGACCGAGGCGAGCGCGGTGATCGCCTTGACCGCCGCCTCCAGCCCGTAATCGCCGTGCCACAGATTCCATACGCCCAGCACGTGCGACGTGCCGCATGCCAGGATGAAGATCGCGAACAGCCAGATCATGCCGCCGAATTCGACGTCGCGGCGCGACCGGACGAAATGGATCAACGCAATCGGAATCGAGAAATAGGAAAGCGCGATCAGCGTGTCGGAGATGACATGCGTCCAGATCAGCTCGGGTCGCCACAACAGGCAATAACCATGCGGCTGATAGCTTTGCGAAATAAACTGCGCGATCCAATCAAACATCTTCGTCTCGACCCCGTGGACCGTTCGGATCCACTCTTTTCTGGATACCGTGCAAGCTGGCAAGCGGTTTGCCGCGCGGTCGGCGGATTGCCAATCAACGAGGTTAAGCGCGCAAGGAAAAGGGGCCCGCGTCGCCGCGAGCCCCATCCTCTTCCGAAACTTTCGTGCCGCTTTTTAGTCGCGATCACCCGTCAGGAAGGCAGGCGCGAATTCCGGCGCCGGGCCGTCATCGTTGCCGCCCGAACGCTCGGCGCGGGGTGCGCGCTCGCCGCCCGAACCGCCGTCACGACGGGGACCACGGCCGCCATCGCCATCACGACGCGGACCGCGGTCACCACGACCGCCGCCATCGCCGCGACCTTCGCCACGAGGGCCACGCCCGCCGTCACTATCACGACGCGGACCACGCGGACCACGATCGCCGCCTTCACGCGGTTCGCGCGCCGGGCGGGTGTCTTCCAGCTCGGCACCGGTTTCCTGATCGACGACGCGCATCGACAGGCGAACCTTCCCGCGCGGATCGATTTCGAGGACCTTGACCTTCACGGCCTGGCCTTCGCTCAGCACGTCGGAGACCTTCTCGACGCGCTCGTTCTTGATTTCGGACACGTGGACGAGGCCGTCCTTGCCACCCATGAAGTTCACGAACGCCCCGAAATCCACCAGGTTGACGACCTTGCCGTCATAGACCTTGCCGACTTCGGCTTCCTCGACGATGCCCTTGATCCACTTGATCGCGGCTTCGATCTGCGCGGTGTCGGACGACGAGACCTTGATCACGCCTTCGTCGTCGATGTCGACCTTGGCACCGGTCGTCGCGACGATCTCGCGGATCACCTTGCCGCCCGTGCCAATCACGTCGCGGATCTTGCTCTTGTCGATCGTGAGGGTTTCGATGCGCGGTGCGTGCGCCGAGAGTTCCTCACGCGTGTGGTCGAGCGCCTTGGACATTTCGCCGAGGATATGCGCGCGGCCTTCCTTGGCCTGTGCGAGCGCAACGCGCATGATCTCGTCGGTGATGCCCGCAACCTTGATATCCATCTGCATCGTGGTGATGCCTTCGGACGTGCCGGCGACCTTGAAGTCCATGTCGCCCAGGTGATCTTCGTCGCCCAGGATGTCGCTGAGGATCGCGAAATTCTTGCCTTCCAGGATCAGGCCCATGGCGATGCCCGAAACCGGACGCTTCAACGGCACACCAGCGTCCATCATCGACAGCGAACCGCCGCACACCGTCGCCATCGACGACGAGCCGTTGCTCTCGGTGATGTCCGACAGGACGCGGATCGTGTAGGGGAACTCGTCCTTCGACGGCAGCACCGGATGCAGCGCGCGCCAGGCGAGCTTGCCGTGGCCGACTTCACGACGGCCCGGAGCCCCGAAGCGGCCGACTTCACCGACCGAGTAAGGCGGGAAGTTATAGTGCAGCATGAAGTTTTCGTAGGACAGGCCGGTCAGGCCATCGATCATCTGCTCCGCATCCTTGGTGCCGAGCGTGGTCGTGCAGATCGCCTGCGTTTCACCGCGGGTGAACAGCGCCGAACCGTGCGCGCGCGGCAGGAAGTGGACCATCGCCTCGATCGGACGGATCTGCGTGGTGGTACGGCCGTCGATACGCTGGCCGTCCTTCAGGATTGCGCCACGAACGATTTCGGCTTCCAGCTTCTTGACGAGCTTCTGCGCGGCCATCTGGTCCTGCGGTGCGGCATCGGCAAAGGCTTCCTTCGCCTTGGTGCGCGCGGCGTTGAGCAGGTTCGAACGCTCGGACTTGTCGGTCACCTTGTACGCGGCGGCAATGTCCTTGCCGATCAGCTTCTTCAGCTTGTCCTTGGCAGCCGACAGGTCAGCCTGAGCGGCCATTTCCCACGGATCCTTGGCAGCCTGCTCGGCCAGATCGATGATCAGGTTGGCGGCTTCGCGGCACGCCTTGTGCGCGAACTGCACCGCGCCGAGCATGACTTCTTCCGAAAGCTCCTTGGCTTCGGATTCGACCATCATCACGGCATCGCCAGTCGCAGCCACGACCAGGTCGAGATCGCCCGACTTGATCTGTTCGACGGTCGGATTGAGGATGTATTCGCCGTCGATGTAACCGACGCGTGCCGCGCCGATCGGACCCATGAACGGCACGCCCGAAATGGTGAGCGCAGCCGATGCGGCGACCATCGCCAGCATGTCGGGCTCATTCTCGCCGTCATAGCTGAGGACCTGGCAGATCACGTTGATTTCGTTGTAGAAACCTTCGGGGAACAGCGGGCGGATCGGGCGGTCGATCAGGCGGCTGGTCAGCGTTTCCTTTTCGGTCGCGCCACGCTCACGCTTGAAGAAGCCACCGGGGATGCGGCCGGCTGCGCTATACTTTTCCTGATAGTGCACGGTCAGCGGGAAGAAATCCTGACCTTCCTTCACCGACTTGGCGGCGGTCACGGCGCACAGCACCACGGTCTCGCCGAGCGTCGCCATCACGGCGCCATCAGCCTGACGCGCAACGCGGCCGGTTTCCAGGGTCAGGGTCTTGCCACCCCATTGGGTGCTTACGGTTTTGATATCGAACATCGTATTTCCTTCAACGCCGCCGGCCAGATGCCGACGGGGCCTATGTGCGGACTAGCCGGTCCGCGCGGTGTGAAGCCCTTCGTGGCTTCCTTGGCCAGATTGCCGAATTGCAGGCTGGCGAAAGAGGAATGTGAAAACGGCGCCACGAGGGCGCCGTTTCGGTTTTGGTTGGGTTACTTGCGCAAGCCCAACTTTGCGATGAGATCGGTGTAGCGCTGGCCGTCCTTGTGGCGGAGATAGTCCAGCAGCGAGCGCCGCTTGTTGACCATCATCAGCAGACCGCGGCGCGAGTGATTGTCCTTCTTGTGGCCCTTGAAATGCTCGGTCAGGTTGCGAATGCGCTCGGTGAGGATCGCGATCTGGACTTCGGGGCTGCCGGTGTCGCCTTCGACGCGGCCATGTTCCTTGACGAGCGCGTTCTTGCGCTCCGTGGTGATCGTCATGTGTTTTCCTTCGACATCGACTACAGATTGAAACCGCGAACGACGCGGACCTCGCGGTCCTGAACCTCCACCAGCGCAACCGGAACATCGTCCGACGTCGCAAAGTAGTGGCCATCGTTGGCAGCGATCCCGATCAACACCCGCCCCTGTCGGAGCAGCCCTGCCTGATCGGGGGAGAGGGGTAGAGCCGGGATGTCGTCCAGCCCCGCCCTCAACGGCAGGAGTTTGTCTTCAAGGGCGCGGGCCTTACCTAGTTCCGCCAATTTGTCCAGCGATATCGCGTTTTCGAGCGTAAAGGGACCGGCCTTGGTGCGGCGCAGATAGGTCACGTGCCCCACCGTCCCAAGCGCGATCGCGATGTCGCGCGCGAGGCTGCGGATATAGGTGCCCTTGGAGACGTGGGCGGTGAGGGTGATCTCCTCGAACAACTGCTCGGGGTTGTTGGGCATGTCCCAATGGTGCGGGTGCAACGCGTGGATCGTCACCGACCGCCCCGCCAGCACCACGTCATCACCCGCGCGCGCCAGATCATAGGCCCGCGCGCCATCCACCTTCAGCGCGGAATAAGCGGGCGGCACTTGCTCGATCGGCCCAGTAAAGCGCGGCAGCACCGCCTCGACCTGCGCCAAGGTCGGCCGCACCGCGCTCTCGGCCACCACCTTGCCCTCAAGATCGAGCGTGTCCGTCTCCACCCCGAACCCGATCGTGAAATCATACACCTTGTCGCTGTCGAGCATTCGCCCGGCAAGCTTGGTCGCCTCGCCGAGCGCGATCGGCAGCACGCCGGTCGCCAGCGGATCGAGAGTACCGCCATGCCCGACCTTGATCCCGCGCTTGCTCACGTCGAACCCGGCGTCGCGCAAAGCGCGCTTCACCGCCGACACGCCCTGCGTCGAACCCAAGCCCAGCGGCTTGTCGAGGATCAGCCAGCCATGCACCCCGCTCACAATCCCGTGAGCTGCGCGATGCCGAGGAAGATTTCGAACACCGCATTGGCGATCGGCCCGATCAAACGCCGGACGATATCGAGCTGCGGGCTGAGCATCGGCAGCACGAACAGCAGGATCAGCAGCACCGGAAAACCGAAGCGCGCGAGCTTGGCGTATTGGACCGCCGCGGCGCGTGGCAACAGCCCCTGCACGACGTGCCCGCCATCGAACGGCGGCAACGGGATCAGGTTGAACACGCCAAGGAACACATTGACCTGCAGAAAGCTCAGCAGCGACAGGAACGCAAAGCCAGACGCCGTGTAGAGCGCATCGTCGGGTGGCACGCTACCCGAAAAGAACGCCGCGAGCAGCAACGCCGTCAGCGTCGCCAGCACGAAATTCGTCCCCGGCCCGGCCAGCGCAACGAAGATCATGTCGCGGCGCGGGTTGCGCAGATTGCGCCCCTCGACCGGCACCGGCTTCGCCCAGCCGAAGATCGGCGCGTGCGCGATCGCCAGTACCATCGGCAGCACCACCGTGCCGACCGGATCGACATGCCGGATCGGGTTGAGCGTCAGCCGCCCCATCCGCTCGGCGGTATGATCGCCGAACAGTCGCGCGACATAACCGTGCGCCACTTCATGGAAGACGATCGCGATGACGAGAGGGATGAGCCACACCGCGATGGTGTAGGACAAGGGGAGGTCGGTCATGGGTTCCGTTCGCTTCAGCTGGCTTCAGCCAGCTTCTCGCTGAAATGGCGACGGCATAGCGCAATGTACAGGTCGTTGCCGCCAATCTCGGTCTGCGCGCCCGCCGCGACCGCGCGCCCCGATGCGTCGACGCGCAAATTCATCGTCGCCTTGCGCCCGCATTCGCAGACCGATTTTATCTCGATCAGCGAATCCGCAATGGCCAGCAACCGTGCCGACCCCTCGAACAGATTTCCGAGGAAATCCGTCCGCAGCCCGTAAGCGAGCACCGGCACGTTATGCACATCGGCCAGCGTGGCGAGCTGATCGACCTGCGCCCCGGTCAGGAATTGCGCTTCGTCGACCAGCACGCAGGCGGGTTTGGACTCGCCGGTCGCCAGCACGCTCGCGACCAGATCGGTCGCGCGATCGAACGCCAAAGCAGGTGTATCGAGCCCGATCCGCGACGCGATCCTGCCCGCCGCAAAGCGATCATCGATCGCGGCGGTGAACAGCACAGTCCGCATCCCGCGCTCGCGATAGTTGAAATCGGCCTGCAAGAGGTTGGTCGATTTGCCCGCGTTCATCGACGCGTAGTAGAAATAGAGCTTGGCCATCAGATCATCCAGTGAGCCATGTCCCAGTCGCGAGGATGGCGGTGCCGCGCTCAGTCGTCGCCCAGATCCTGCGCCACATGCGGTGCGCGGAGCAGCGTGTCGATATGGCTGCCTTCGTCGAAGCTCTCGTCCGCCAGGAACTTCAGCTTGGCGGCATATTTCATCTGCACGCGCGCGGCGGCTTCGCGCTGCAGATAGGCGGTGTTGGTGCGCAGCGCCTTGAGCACTGCCTCCTCGTCGCGGCCGAGCAGCGGCTTCACGAACACGGTGGCGTGGCGCAGATCGGGCGACATGCGCACTTCGGTGATCGTCACCGGATGCTTGGCGAGCGTCTCGTCATGCACATCGCCGCGCGCGAGGATGTCGCTAATGACATGGCGCATCTGTTCGCCCACGCGGAGCAGGCGGACCGAGCGGGTTTCGGGGGTTTCGGTTGGGCGGCTCATATGCGGAAGTACCAAGCGATGAGAGCGGGGGACACAAGCAGCATAAGGAGCGAAGGCAGGCACGCGACGGTGAAACCGCCGTCGATGCCCTGCCACACGCTTTTCCACACGCGCCTGCGCCTAGTGGCCGGGGATTGCGACGGTTTTAGCCACCTTCCCCGGTCTTTTGGCATTTACAGCGTCCGGTCGCGCAGTTCGACTTCGAACGTCTCCAGGAAGTCGCCCGGTTTGATGTCGACGAAGTTCTGCGTGAAGGTCACCCCGCACTCCAGACCCGCGCGGACCTCGGCCACATCGTCCTTGAAACGACGCAGCGAGGCGATCTCGCCCTGGTAGATGATGACATCGGCCCGGGTGATGCGCGCCTTGAGCGCCTTGCGGATGTTACCTTCGGTGACGAGCAGACCCGCCGCCTTGCCATGCTTGCCGGCCGAGAAGACCTCGCGGATTTCGGCGCGGCCGACGACCGTTTCGAACGCCTCGGGGCCAAGCTCGCCCGCCATGCCGGCGCGGATTTCGTCGGTCAGCGTGTAGATCACGTCATAATATTTGAACGCAACCTTGTGCCGCTCGGCAATCTCGCGCGCCTTGGCGTTGGGACGCACGTTGAAGCCGATGATCGGCGCGCCGCTGGCCCCCGCGAGCGTCACGTCGCTCTCGGTAATGCCGCCGACGCCCGAATGCAGCACGCGCGCCTTGATCAGATCGGTCGAGATCTTGTTGATCGCATTCACGATCGCCTCGACCGAACCTTGCGTGTCGGCCTTCACCACCAGCGGATATTCGATCGCCTGCTTTTCCTTCAAAGCACTGAACATGCTCTCAAGGCTGGCAGGACCACCACCGGTGCGCTTGCTGGTCATCACGCCCTGGCGATATTCCGCCACTTCGCGCGCACGCGCCTCGTTCTCGACCACCGACAGCGGATCACCCGCACGCGGTACGCCCGACAGACCCAGCACTTCGACCGGCATCGAGGGACCAGCTTCCTTGATCTGCTGGCCCTTGTCGTTGGTCATCGCGCGGACCTTGCCGCTCTCGGCGCCGACGACGAAGATGTCGCCAACCTTGAGCGTACCGCGGTTGACCAGCACGGTCGCGACCGGACCACGGCCCTTGTCGAGCTTGGCCTCGATCACGGTGCCTTCGGCCGAGCGATCCGGGTTGGCCTTCAGTTCGAGCAATTCGGCCTGCAGCTGAATCTTCTCGATCAGCTCGTCGAGCCCGGTCTTCTTGAGCGCCGAGACTTCGACGTCCTGTACGTCACCCGACAGTTCCTCGACCACGACTTCATACTGAAGCAGCGCCTCGCGGACCTTCTGCGGATTGGCGTCGTGCTTGTCGACCTTGTTGATCGCGACGATCATCGGCACGCCCGCCGCGCGGGTGTGGTTGATCGCTTCCACCGTCTGCGGCTTGATGCTGTCATCGGCAGCGACCACCAGCACGACGATGTCGGTGACGTTGGCACCGCGCTGCCGCATTTCGGTAAAGGCTTCGTGGCCGGGCGTGTCGAGGAAGGTGATCTTCGACTTGTCCTTCAACGTCACCTGATACGCGCCGATATGCTGCGTGATGCCGCCGGCCTCGCCGCGCACCACGTCGGTACCGCGCAGCGCGTCGAGCAGCGAGGTCTTGCCGTGATCGACATGGCCCATGATCGTCACGACCGGCGGACGCGGAACCGCATTCTCGTCGTGATCCTCATTCGTGTCGTTGGTCAGGTCGACGTCCGAATCCGATACGCGGACGATGTTGTGGCCGAATTCGGTGACGAGCAGTTCGGCCGTGTCCTGGTCGATCGTCTGCGTCATCGTGACGGGCATGCCCATCTTGAACAGCGTCTTGACCAGGTCGGCGCCCTTTTCCGCCATGCGGTTGGCGAGTTCCTGGACGGTGATCGCTTCCGGCACGACGACGTCGCGGACTTGCTTGGGCTGCACTTCGCGCGGCCCGCCCATCCGGCGGTTTTCCTTCTCACGCGCCCGCTTCAGCGCGGCGAGACTGCGCGCACGCGCGCCGTCGCCATCGTTGAGCGCACGGTTGACGGTCAGCTTGCCGCCGCGACGCTCGTCGCCCTTGCGATCGCGCTGACCCGGCCGTGAAGGCGAATCGGTCGAAACCGGCGCGGAGACGCCGATCGCGGGACGCTTCGGCGCGCCGCTGCTGGCGGGCGTGCTCGTCTCGGGCGTTGGCTCGGGCGCGGGCGGTGGCGGCGCCGGGCGGGGCCGCTCGGGCCGTGGGACCGGCGAGAACATGCGCGGCGCGGGCAGCGACGGATCGAGACCCAGCGTCAGGATCGGCGGTGGCGGCGGAGGGGGTGTCGGAACCGGAGCAGGCGCCGGTGCTGGCGCTGCGGCGGGCGCAGCGACAGGTGCCGCGGCAACCGGAGCAGCCGCTTCGGTGGCCGGCTCAGGGGCGGGCTGCGGCGCGGGATCGGGCGCGGCTGGGCTGTCGGGCGCATCACCGGCGCGGCGATTCTCCTCGGCGCGGCGACGCTCTTCCTCTTGCGCTTCGAGACGCTCGCGCTCCTCGCGGCGACGCGTTTCCTCCAGCGCGTTCATCCGCGCTTCCTCGGCTTCGCGCAGCAGCTTGGCCTGCAGCTCCTGGCGGGAGAGCAGCGAATTGCCGGGCGAGACGGGGGCGGCTGCGGGCGGCGGGGCCGGGCGCGGTGCCTCGGCGACGGGCGCGGGGGCAGGGGCCGCTTCCACCACGGGCGCTTCGGCCGGACCACCGGGGCCGAGGATGCGGCGCCGCTTCACTTCGACCACGACGGTGTTCGACCGCCCGTGGCTGAAGCTCTGCTTTACCTTGCCGGTCTCGACCGTGCGCTTCAGCCCCAAGGGCTGGCGCATTCCGAGTTTCGGCTTTTCGTTGTCGGTGTCGCTCACTCAAGTTCCTCGCATGTGTCGTCGTCCGCGCCCGGCTTGCCAGTTCCGCTCGTGGTATTTTGAAGCGCCGATGCGCCCTGCGAAACGGTTTCGCAAGACTCAAGGGCGGGATGGGATCCGATGAAATGCAGCCAGCGGGTCAGCGTTTCGCTCACCCGCCGCGCCGCATCGCGCTCTGTCAGGCCGATATGTACCACATTCTGCCGACCCAGTGCCACGGCCAATATGGTGCGCGGCACTGGCAGTGCCAACCCCCTGAGCGTGCTGCCTTCTTCGTCATTGCCGACGCGCCACGCCTGGTCGAGCTTGCGATTGCCGTCGCTGCCCGCATCGCTTGCGTGGAGCAGCAGATGCAGCTTGCCCGATCGCGCCGCCGCCTCGATTTTTTCGGCACCCGTCAGCAGATTGCCGGTGCGCGCCTCCAGCCCCAGCCGGTCGAGCACCGCGCGTTCGAGTGCGCTGCCGGTCATCGCGGGCAGATCGTCGGGAATCGCAATCGTCCCGGTCTTGAACGCGCGCGCGAGGGCAGCTTTCAGCTTGCCCTTGGCGATCGCGGTCTCAAGCTCGGCGCGGGTGACGCCGATCCAGGCGCCGCGGCCCGGTGCCTTGGCACGCACATCCGGGAACACCGCGCCATCGGGCGACAGCGCCAGTCGAATCAGCGAATCACGCGGCGCGCGCTCACCCAGCAGGATGCAGCGACGGATCGGGTCGGGCGCGTTCATAGTCCTGCCCTCCCTGGAAGGGAGGGGGAGCGAGCGCCCGCCTTGCTTTGCCTGAGCGCCTAGCGTCTCATTGCGAGGATTCCGCATTAGCGTCCTCCTGCACTTTAGGCGCATCGCGGTCGACGATCAGCATCCCACCCGCACCGTAATTTTCCGTCGAGACTTCCTCGATCACGATCTGCACCGCAGCCGGGTTCTTGCCCAGCCGCTCGACGAGCGACTGGGTGACGTCCGCCACGATTGCAGACTTCTGCTCCTTCGTGGCGGTGCCGGAGATGCGGATCGAGACGAAGGGCATCAGGCCTGCTCATCCTCGAACCAGTGCGCGCGCGCGGCCATGATGATCTCATTGCCCTGCGCTTCGGTCAGGCCATATTCGCCGAGCACGCCGCCCTTGTCCTCGGGACGCTTGTTGGGCTCGGTGCCCTCGGCGCGGCGGCGCTGTTCCTGGCGCTTCTTCTGGATCAGCTCGTCGGTCGCCAGATCGGCGAGATCGTCGAGCGTCTTGATCCCGGCCTTGCCGAGCGTGACCAGCATCGCTTCGTTGAGGTGCGGCAGTTCGGCCAGCGCATCCTCGACGCCCATCGCGCGGCGTTCCTCACGATTGGCGGCTTCGCGGCGCTCGAGCGCCTCGGCAGCGCGGCTCTGCAGCTCGGCGGCGAGATCGTCGTCAAAACCTTCGATCGAGGCGATTTCGTCGACCTCGACATAGGCCACTTCTTCCAGCGCGCCGAAGCCTTCGGCGACCAGCAGCTGCGCCAGCGTCTCATCGACGTCGAGCTCGGTCTGGAACATTTCGGTGCGCTCGGCGAATTCCTTCTGGCGCTTCTCGCTGGCATCGGCCTCGGTGAGGATGTCGATCGCCTTGCCGGTGAGCTGCGACGCCAGACGCACGTTCTGGCCACGACGGCCGATCGCGAGGCTGAGCTGATCGTCGGGAACGACGACTTCGATGCGATCTTCTTCCTCGTCAATCACGACGCGGCTGACCGACGCCGGCTGCAGCGCGTTGACGACGAAGGTCGCGGTGTCGGGCGACCAGGGGATGATGTCGATCTTTTCGCCCTGCATTTCCTGTACGACGGCCTGAACGCGGCTGCCCTTCATGCCGACGCACGCGCCGACCGGGTCGATCGAGCTGTCATGGCTGATGACACCGATCTTGGCGCGCGAACCCGGATCCCGGGCAGCGGCCTTGATCTCGATGATGCCGTCGTAGATTTCGGGCACTTCCTGCGCGAACAGCTTCTTCATGAAATCGGGGTGCGCGCGGCTGAGGAAGATCTGCGGCCCGCGGTTTTCACGGCGCACGTTGAGGATCAGCGAACGGATGCGGTCGTTGACGCGCACCACTTCGCGCGGGATCTGCTGATCGCGGCGGATGACGCCTTCGGCGCGGCCCAGGTCGACGACGACGTGACCGAACTCGACGCGCTTGACCACACCGGTGATGATCTCACCCATGCGGTCCTTGAATTCTTCATGCTGGCGCTCGCGCTCGGCGTCGCGGACCTTCTGGAAGATGACCTGCTTGGCGGCTTGGGCTGCGATGCGGCCGAATTCGATCGGGGGCAGCGGATCGACGATATAGTCGCCGACTTCCGCGCCCTTCTGGAGCTTCTGCGCTTCCTTCAGGTTCACCTGCTTGAAATAGTCATCGACCGCCTCGACCACTTCGACGACGCGCCACAGGCGGAGGTCGCCGGTGTTCGGATCGAGCTTCGCGCGGATGTCGTTTTCGGCGCCGTAGCGGGCCTTGGCGGCGCGCTGAATCGCGTCCTCCATCGCCTCGATCACGATCGCCTTGTCGATCATCTTTTCCGATGCAACGGCGTTCGCAATCGCGATCAGTTCGGCGCGGTTGGCGGTGACGCCGGTATTCCCTGCGGTGGCCATCAGTTGGTTTCCTCTTCAGCGGCACTGTCGGCCGGTTCGTCTTCAATTTCGTCTATCCCCTCCATCGAGAGGGGCGCGTCGCCGCGATCAGCGCGTCGGTCAGCAGCAGTTTGGCCGTGCCGACGGCGGAAAAGGGCACGTCCATCTCGCCCTTGGTCGCGACATAGATGCGGATCAGGTCGCCCTCGACACCCTTCAACAAGCCGGTCAGCACCTTGCGTCCGTCGATCGGCGCGGCGAGCGCGATGCGCGCTTCATGGCCTTCCCAATCGATGAAATCCTTGAGCCGCGTCAACGGACGGTCGATCCCCGGCGACGACACTTCGAGGCGGTATTCCTCGGTGATCGGGTCGCGCCCCTCGGCTTCGAGCTGGTCGAGCACGTCCGAGATGCGGCGCGACAGTTCGGCGCAATCGTCGATCGTCAGCTGCCGCGTGTCGGGCCGCTCGGCCATCACTTGCAAGGTCAAATCGCCCTTGCCGCCGAACAGCTTCACGCGCACGAGATCAAAGCCGAGCGCTTCGGCTTCGGGCGCGATGATCGCGGTGAGATCGGGCGTTTGTTGCAAGCACTGGTCCTCGGTGCCGGAACCGGGTGGCTCCAGCCTCTTCACCGTAACGATGTAGAGAGTGATCGCGATATAGGCCGCTCGCGGTCGGCTGGCAACCATGCAATATCATGGGGCGTTGGGCGCAGCAGAGGCCAGTCCGGGAGAAGTTGATGTTCGGTCGTTTCGTATTCGCCGCCGCCTTGCTGGCGGGCACCGCCTGTTCGGCGCAAGGGCCGCAGAAACTGCCGCGCAACGCGCCGGAGGCGACGGTGAAGAACGTCCCCGCGACCACCGGTCGCGCGAACCTGCGCGAAACCCCGCCCCCTTTCACCATGACCAAGATCGGGACGTTCACCGAACCCTTCGCGCTGGCGATCCTGCCCAATGGCGCTGCGCTGGTGACGGAAAAGGCCGGGGTGCTGAAGCTGCGCTGGACCGATGGCGCGGTGGCGAATGTTGGCGGCGTGCCGCGCGTTGCGGTGGTCGATCAGGGCGGCTTGCTCGACGTGGCGCTCGCCCCCGGCTTCGCGCGCGATCGCGGCGTATATCTGACCTACTCCGAGCCCGGCAAGGATGGCGCGGCGCTGGCGCTGGCTCACGCGACGCTGAAAATCACGCAGGTCCAGTGCGTCCGCGCGCCATGCCCGCCGCAAGCCTCGCTGGAGGGTCTGCGCGTCCTCTGGCGCTCCGGCATGAACGGCGTCGGCGGGCAGTTCGGCGCGAACATCGTCTTCGCGCCCGATGGCAAATCCCTGTTCCTGTCGTCGGGCGAACGCCAGCGCTTCACGCCTGCGCAAGACCCCGGGCAGCGGCTCGGCAAGATTCTGCGCCTGACTCTCGACGGCAAGGCATGGCCCGGCAACCCGATGTACAAGGCCGGCGGCGCGCGCGCCGAGACGTGGAGTACCGGCCACCGCAACCCCTACGGCCTCGCCTTCACCGCCGACGGTCGGCTGTGGGAAGAGGAGATGGGCCCGCGCGGCGGCGATGAGCTCAACCTGATCCTGCCGGGCAAGAATTACGGCTGGCCGATCGTCTCCAACGGCGACAATTATTCGGGCCAGATGATCCCCGATCACCCCAGCCGCCCCGACCTCGAAGCACCGAAACTGTGGTGGAACCCGTCGATTTCACCCGGCGGCATGATCGCCTATTCGGGCGCGATGTTTCCCCAGTATCGCGGCAATTTGTTCATTGGCGCGCTTGGCGGTCAGGCGCTGATTCGTGTTGCGGTGAATGGCGACACGGCCAAGGCGGTCGAGCAATGGTCGATGGGCGCGCGCGTCCGCGACGTGGCGCAGGCCCCCGACGGCGCGATCTGGCTGATCGAGGACGAAGGCGCGCTGCTGCGGCTGACGCCGAAGCGCTAGGGTCGTAACCAAATCCCGTTCGGGCTGAGCCTGTCGCAGCCCTGCAGCCCCCGCGCGAGGGGGCAGCTGCCCTTCGACAAGCTAAGGGCGAACGGAGGGTGTGTTCGTCGCCCGGCGCGAAACCCTTAATCCGCGTCCCCGAACACCGCAGCCCGCTTCTGCATGTTCGCCGCGACCTGTTCCATCATCGGCGGCTGGCCGATCACCGCGATCTGCTCCCGCGTCTCCGCCTCCAGCATCGTCAGCGGATCGGCATCGTGCGCCATGTTGCACAGCCGCTTGGCGCCGCGAATCGCATTGGGGCTCCTCGCGGCAATGTCGCGCGCCAGCGCCATCGCGGCGGCGTGCGGGTCCTCCGCGATGCGCGTGATGAAGCCGTGGTGCAGCGCCTCCGTCGCATCGAATTCGCGCGCGGTATAGACCAGTTCGCGCAACACATCGTCGCGCACCAACCCGCGCCAGATCGGAAAGCCTGCCATATCGGGCACCAGCCCCCAGTAACTCTCGCGGATCGCAAAGCGCGTGGTCGGCGCGGCGATGCGGATGTCGGCGCCCGACATGATCTGAAACCCGCCGCCGAACGCGACACCGTGGACCGCCGCGATCACCGGCATCGGCAGGTTGCGCCAGCCCCAGGTGACATGCTGCGGCAGGATCGATCCCTGCTCGTTGCGGTCGACGCGCGACAGGCCCGATCCGCCGCCCGCCATGCTCGCCATGTCGAGCCCGGCGCAGAACGCCTTGCCTTCGCCCGACAGCACGACGCAGCGCACATCCTTGCGCGGGTGCAAAGCGTCGATCGCTTCGCCGATCCCCTCGAACATCGCCGGGTCGATCGCGTTCATCTTGTCTGCGCGCGTCAGCCGCACGTCGGCGATATGATCGGTGACGGTAATCGATACGCGGTCGTTCATGCGACTTTACTCCCGGCCCCAGCCTCTGCTGGCTTAGCCCAATATTGATCTCGCAGCAGGCGCTTATACAATTTTCCGGTGGCGTGCCGCGGTAATTCGGCGCTGAAATCGATCTGGCGGGGCGTCTTCACCCCCGACAGTTCGGCGCGGCACCAAGCGGTAAGTTCGCTGGCCAGTGCCTCGCCCGCTTCGGCCATGTCGACCGGCTGCACCACCGCGACGACGCGCTCGCCCATTTCGGGGCAGGGTGCGCCGATCACCGCAACGTCCGCCACGCGCGGATGGGTGATCAGCCGGTTCTCGATTTCCTGCGGATAGATATTCACGCCGCCGGAGATGATCATGAAGCTCTTGCGGTCGGTCAGATACAGATAGCCGTCCGCGTCGATCCGCCCGATATCGCCGAGCGTCGACCAGCCGAGCGCGTTGCGCGCCTCCGCCGTCTTGGCCGGATCGTTATGATATTCGAACGCGCCGCCGCCTTCGAAATAGACCAGGCCTTCCTCGCCCTGCGGCAGCTCGCTGCCATCCTCGCCACAGATGTGCAGCACGCCATACGCCGCCTTGCCGACCGAACCCTTATGCTCCAGCCACTGCGCGGAATCGATCGTGGTCAGGCCATTGCCTTCGGACCCGGCATAATATTCGTACAGCACCGGCCCCCACCATTCGATCATCGCCTCTTTGACCGGTACCGGGCAGGGCGCGGCGGCGTGAATCGCGACCTTCAGGCTAGACAGATCGTGCCGCGCCCGCGCGGCGGCATCGAGCTTCAACATCCGCACGAAATGCGTCGGCACCCATTGGCTGGCGTTGACGCGGTAGCGCTCGATCGCGGCGAGCGCCGTCTCGGGGTCGAAATGCTGCAGCATCACCACCGTCCCGCCAAGCCGCTGGACTGTCATCGACCAGCGCAAGGGCGCTGCGTGGTAGAGCGGCGCGGGGCTGAGATAGATGCTGTCCGGCCCGAGGCCATACAGCCCACGCGCAAGCATCATCAGCACCGTCGGCGCGGCCATATCGGGGTCTTCGGGCAGCGCGACGCGCACACCCTTGGGTCGCCCGGTCGTGCCGGAGGAATAGAGCATGTCGATCCCGGCGCGTTCGTCCCCGATCGGCGTATTCGGCAGGGCGGCGACCGCATCGTCCCAGCTTTCCCAGCCCGGCACCTGACCGCCGACCACGAAGCGCAGCGTCTCGGCGCTTACGCTATCTGCGCTGCCGGTCAGGCTGGCCGAAACGATCAGCATCTTCGCGCCGGAATCGCTGACGATATAGTCGAGTTCGGCGGCGGTCAGCTTGGTCGAGATGCACACGAAGAACAGCCCGGCACGCTGTGCGCCCCAGGCGATGTCATAGAATTCGGGCGTGTTCTCCAGCATCAGCGCGATCGTATCGCCCGCCACCAATCCGCGCGTGCGGAACAGGTGGGCGGCGCGGTTCGACCGCGCGTCGAGTTGGGCAAAGCTGATCGTCTCGCCGGTTTCCGCGACGATCAGCGCGGGCTTTGCGGGATCGGTCCGCGCATGGATGCTCGGGTGCGACATGGTGGCCTCTCCAGGCTTTTGGTTTCGTTTTGCAACCCGATGCTAGCCGCGCGTTTCGGGCACGGCAAGCCGGTAGCCAAGCCCCTTTTCGGTATGGAGCATCGCCTGGTCGAAGTCGCGGTCGAGCTTCGCCCGGAGCCGCGAGACGTGCGCGGCGACCAAGTTGGTGCCGGGATGAAACCGCAGGCCCCATACGGCGCTCAGCAGCGCATCCTGTGACACGATCTGCCCGGCCTGTTCGGCGAGATGGAGGAGCAGGCGGTACTCGCGCGGCAGCAGGCCGAGCGCTCGCCCGTCGCGCATCGCGGATCGCTCGACTCGGTCGATCAGCAGCGGCCCTAGCCGCAGCGCGGCGGGCAGGCGCCGCACCAGCGCCGCCAGCCGCGCCGCGATCAACCCGTCACTTGCCGACACGGCCACGGCGTCGTCCGCGCCCGCATCGATCGCCGCTGCGACGGCGGCGTCCCCGCCGCGCACGACGTGCAGCGTGGGTATAGCGGGCACGGCATTCGCCCAGGCCGCATCGCTCCCCACGAAGCGCAAGCCCGCGCGAACGCGCTGACTGGTCGAAACCAGATGCAGACCGCGCTTGGCGATTTCTGCGGAAAGCCCAGGGCGTACGGTTCCGAAAGCGACGACGGGTTCCACAATCCAACGCTATACCGCGAGCTTGATGCGTAAATGGCGTGTTATGAGTCCGTTATGGATCGAGTAGCGCGCGGGCGCCCCCCGCAACATAGGGGTCCGGATCGTCGATCCCGCGTTCCAGCACCGCGCGGCGCCGCGCCGTCCCTGCCTTGCACGAGGCCAGCGCGCGGAGTGCGGTCAGCCGCATCCTCGGTGCGGGATGCCGCCCCGCCAGTTCCTCCGCCAGACCGCGCCCGACCTCCCCGCCATAATGCACCGCCAGCGCCACCAGCGCCTCGGACGGTGCGGTTGTCAGCCCCTCGGCGATCGTGCCCGCCGCCACGTCGAAGCGGAACTGGTCGCACCACGGCTGCGCCCGGTCGAAGGTCAGGATGTTGAGCGATACCGACAGGCTGTCGGGCGGCAATTGTACATGCACGTCGCGCCGCGCGCGGTAGAGCAAGACCTTGCCCTCCTCCAGCCGTGACCGCTCGATGAAGCGCAGGCCAGCGTGTTCGCCGGGTACGCCCACGATCGCGTCCACGTCATACTCGTAATAATCGCTCCAATAGCCCGGCCCCTGATAGCCGACCGTCAGGAACGAGAAATTATGGTCGTGCGGCATGTCGTAGAAGAACGGCGCAGTGCCGCTCGCCCGCACCACCGCATCGGCCCGCGCGGGCCAGAAGTTTGCGCGCAGCACGTAGCGGCCATTGGGCGGCCGCAGCATGAAGACTTGCGCGCCATATGCATTGCCCGCCGACTGGCCCGAACAACGATCCTCCAGTTCCGCGATGACGAGATCGGCGAGGAAGCTGCGATTGCGCCCCAGCCGCGCGAGCAGTGGCCCAAGTTCCGCGAGCGAGCCCTCGTCACGCGGATCGAACGCGCTGGCGTCGAGCGCCTCGGCCAGATCGTCCAGCCCGATCGCGTCACCGTGTCCCGGATCGATCACCCGCGGCATCAGGCGGCCAACCGCTGTTCGATCATCGCGAGCGTCGCCCCCGCCGCCCCGCGCACCTCTTCGTTGGGATCGCCCTCCGCCATCTCGCGCAACCGGGGCAGGGCGGCCCGCGCATCGCTCGCCAGCCATTCGCGCATCGCCGCCCAGCGCAGGAAGAACGCCGGGTCGCGCGTCGCGGCGGCAAAGCACGCGCCGCTGCCCCGCCGCCCGGCCAGCCGTAGATAGGCCAGCAGCATCTGCGTCCGCGCCGCGCGGTCGTCGTTGGTCGCGACCCGCACGAGCGCGCCGGTGTCGATCGCATATTCGCGCGCGTACGGAATCGTCTCCGCGCGGAGCGTCGCGCTCAGCGTCACGACATCGCTGGTCGCATCGGCCAGAATGTGTCCGTGCGTCCGCCCGTCGATCCGCCCGATTTCGCCGTCGGTCAGGTGCCGATCGGGCAGCGCTACACAAGGCTTGGCGGTCGCCGCGGAAAAATCCGCGCGCATCTCCTCGGCCTGCCACAGCCGCATTCGCGCGCCACCCGATCGGACATAGCGCGTCACCGTCACCCGTCCCGGCACCACCACCGTTCGCGGCGGCGGCACGGCGGCGAGCGCGTCGGCGGACAGCACCGTCGCCGCGATCGAGACCTCGGCATTTTCGAACAGCACCGTCCCGATCCGCAACCCATCCCGCGCGACGCGAAACGGCGGTTCGAACCACGGATCATCGGCCAATGCGGCGATCAGCGGCGCGATCAATTCGCCGACCCAGCCGTCATCGCTCATCAGGGTCGAAATCGCACGCTCGATTGCAACTTCGGCGAACAAAAGCTCCAATCCGCGATACGGCGCGCTCGCCCGGAACGCGACGGCAGCAGCAAAAGACCTCCCCGCCGCTGCCTCCAGCGCAGCCCGGTCGGGCGGTCCCGTCATACGAAGGGATGCACCTCATAAATCAGGATCGCGACGCCGATGATGTAATCGAACACATCGTCGCCAACCATTTCAAGCGACCGGATCGCGCCGCTCGTCCCCACTTGTGTCGTCAGATCGACGATGTGATTGATATCGATGCTGAAAATATCCATCGGCTGCCCCCAGGATGCGGGTGATTCCGCGCGTTCGAGGCTAATCCGGGTACCCCGCCGCTGCTTAGTTAAATCGCTGTAACATTGGCTGCGCACCGCCACTCTTGCACCGATGCTGCATTGCGGTACGAGAGGCGACATGTTTCCCGATCAGCCTCCCGCCTTCGATCCGCACCGTTTCCTGCGCCACGGCGTTGGCGGGCATGGCGGCTTGCTGGGCCTGACCCATCACGCGCACGGTCCCGATTGGGTCGAGCTGCATTTGCCCTATCGTGCTGAATTGATTGGCGATCCTGACAGCGGCGTGCTCGCCTCCGGCCCGATCTTGACGATGATGGACATGGCGACAAGCCTCGCGGTGTGGACTCGGCTCGGCCGCTTTCGCCCGCACGCGACGCTTGATCTGCGGATCGATTATCTGCGCCCCGCAACGCCGGGCAAGGCGGTGTTCGGGCGCGGCGAATGCTATCGCATCACGCGGTCGATCTCGTTCGTGCGGGGGCAAGCGCATGACGGCGACCCGGCCGATCCGCTCGCGCATGTCGCGGGCACCTTCATGTTCACCGACGCGCCCGCTGGAGCGGGCGCATGACCTTACCGCCCTACGCCCAACTGCTTGGAATCGAGCCGGTCCCTGGCGACGATCCCACGCTGCTGACGATGCCGAGTGCCGACACCGTGCTCGGACGGCCGGGCTATCTGCACGGCGGCGCGATCGGCGGATTGCTCGAAATGGCGGCGATCGTCGCTTTACGTCATGCGCTCGCGGCCGATGGTGGCGGGCAGATCAAGCCGATCAACGTCACCGTCGATTTCATGCGCGGCGGGCGCGAAAAGCCGACCTTTGCACGCGGTAGCGTCACCCGGCTCGGTGGACGTGTCGCCAATGTCGAGGCGATCGCGTGGCAGGACGATCCCGCCAAGCCGATCGCGGCGGCGCGGATGAACTATCTGATCGTGCGGGGGTGAACCGACCGTTTATCGGCGGACTTTGTGCGCCTCCAACCCGGCGCGGAAATCGTCGGGCAGGGTGGTGATGCCACCACTCGCACTCATCACGATCACCACGTCGCAGGTGGCGACGCATTCGCCTTTCTGGAATGCTGCTGACAAAATATGCCAGCTACGATTGCCGATGTCGCCGATTCCGGTCGCAATCTCGATATCGGCGGGGAAGAAGCTTTCGCTCAGATAATTGATCTCGACCTTGGCGACGAGCCAGCGATGCCCGGCCCACCCAGCCAGGTTCATCGACCGGTTGAAGCGCACCCGCCCGCTTTCGAACAAGGCCGCCATCGCGACATTGTTGATATGACCGAGCACGTCGAGATCCTGAAAGCGCGTCTGGATCGACTCGCTGTGCGGATAGGATGCGGGGTCGGTCCGCCAGGGTTCGGGTTTGGCCATGCGTCCGACTACAGGCCGGTCGGGAAGACGTCCAGCTTGCCGAGTGGCACGCCGTTCGACCGCAGGATCGCGTAAACCATGTTGGCGTGGAAGGCGATGTTGGTCGCCGCGAACACGGTGATCCAGTGCCCGGCGGGAAGCGTCGGCGTCATGGTCGGCCCCACCTGTGCGGTGACCGGTACGTCATCGCGACCGGCGAACTGCTCGGGCGTCAGCGCTGCGAGCCACGTTTTGGCGCCTACGATCGCGGCCTGATAGCCTGCGACGTCGAGGTCGGCTGTCACCGGATCGGGGATCGCCACGTCGATCCCGCGGGCGATCCACGATTGCGAGAAGTTGATCACCACCATCGCTTGAAACGACAGCGGGTGCATGTCCTCGGCAAGCCGCCAGCCGAGCATGTCTGCCTCAGCGATGCCCTTCTCGGTGGCGAAGGCGCTGCCCTTGGCGAGCAGGTGCGCGGTGGTGTCGAGATGGCGGCGGAACAGGTCAACAAAGGTAAAGAGGGTGGTGGTCATGGGGAAGCTTTCGATCGAGGGGCGCGACCCGGGAGTAGATCCCGGGTCGTCGACGGGTTGATGCCCGTCGGCCGCGCTAGGGCGAGTCGGCGCTCAGCGTGCGCGCCACCGCCGACGCGTCACCGAGGCGCCATGCGGATCGCGCCGTCCAAGCGCACGTCCTCGCCGTTGAAGTACGAGTTCTCAAGCATCGTCAGCGCCAGATGCGCATATTCCGCCGGATTACCGAGCCGCTTGGGGAAGGGGACCGAGGCGGCGAGGTTGTCCTTCACTTGCTGCGGCGCGCCCTGCATCAGCGGGGTTTCGAAGATGCCGGGCAGGATCGTATTGATGCGGATGCCTTCGCCCATCAAATCGCGCGCGATCGGCAAGGTCATGCCGACCACGCCGCCCTTCGACGCCGAATAGGCCGCTTGGCCGATCTGGCCGTCCTCGGCGGCGACCGATGCCGTCATCACGATCGCGCCGCGTTCGCCGTCGGTGCCGGGCTCGAGTGTCAACATGCCAGCGGCTGACTTGGCGACGCAACGGAACGTGCCGACCAGATTGATCTGGATGAGCCAGTCGAACGCCGCGAGGCTGAAATGCTTGATGCTCCCGTCCTCCTTGGAGCGACTCGCGGTCTTCATGGCATTGCCGGTGCCGGCGCAGCAGACGAGCACGGCCTCCTGGCCATTGGCAGCGCGCGCCTTCGCGAAGCCGGCGTCGACCAATTCTTCGGAGGTGACGTTCACTTCGCAGAAGATGCCGCCGATTTCGGCCGCGAGCGCTTCGCCCTTTTCGACCTGAAGATCGAAGATCGCGACCTTGGCGCCCTTCGCGGCGAGCGCGCGCGCCGTCGCGGCACCCAGGCCGGAGGCTCCGCCGGTGACGACGGCTGCGGTGGTGGAATCGATGTTCATGGACTTTCCCCTCTAAAATCGTCACCCCGGCCTTGTGCCGGGGTCCACCCGGCCGCTTGGACGACGGTGCTTATAACTGCGATGCCCGAGCCCGTTGCCCGGTGGACCCCGGCACAAGGCCGGGGTGACGGTAGTGTTTAAAGCCGCTCGATGATCGTGACGTTGGCGATGCCGCCGCCTTCGCACATCGTCTGCAGGCCATAGCGCCCGCCCGATGCTTTCAGCGCATGGACCAAGGTCGCCATCAGCTTCGTGCCCGAAGCCCCCAGCGGATGGCCGAGCGCGATCGCGCCACCGTTGACGTTGAGCTTCGCGTGATCGCCACCGGTGTGCTTGAGCCAAGCGAGCGGCACCGGCGCGAACGCTTCGTTGACTTCGTACAGGTCGATCTCGTCGATCTTCATGCCTGCACGCTGGAGGGCGCGGTCGGTCGCGAACAGGGGTTCTTCGAGCATGATGACCGGGTCGCCGCCGGTTACGGTCAGATTGACGATCCGCGCCAGTGGGGTGAGGTTGTGCGCCTTTAGCGCCGCCTCGCTGACAATCATCACCGCGCTCGCGCCATCGCAAATCTGGCTGGCGTTGGCGGCGGAGATGCTGCCGCCCTCTTGCAATAGTTTGACCGAGCTGATGCTTTCGAGCGTCGCATCGAAGCGGATGCCTTCGTCAGTAGCGTGCGAGATCGTGCCTTCGGGCGTCTCTACATCGATCGCGACAATTTCATCAGCGAAGGCACCACGCTCGGTCGCGGCGATCGCGCGGCGGTGGCTTTCGAGCGCGAAGGTGTCGAGCTGCTCGCGGTTGAACCCGTGCTTCTTGACGATCATTTCGGCGCCCATGAACTGGCTGAACATGATGCCGGGGTATTTTTCTTCGAGCCGCGGCGATTTGTAATTGCCCAGGCCCTCTTTCATGAACAGCGTCGCGGTCGATCCCATCGGGACGCGCGTCATGCTCTCCACGCCCGCTGCGATGACGATGTCCTGCGTGCCCGACATGACGGCTTGAGCGGCGAACTGCATCGCCTGTTGCGAGGATCCGCACTGGCGATCGATCGAGACGGCGGGGACGCTGTCGGGCAGATTCTTGGCAGCGAGCACGGCGTTGCGGCCGATCTGTCCGGCCTGCTGACCGCCCTGCATGACGCAGCCCATAATAACGTCGTCAACCGCTGCGCCGTCGATACCGGTGCGTGCGACGATCGCGTCGAGCACATGGGCTGCCATGTCGACCGGGTGGGTCCCGGCCAGCTTGCCGCCACGTTTGCCACCGGCGGTACGGACTGCGTCCACGATATAGGCTTCGGCCATGCTCGACTCTCCAGATCGGTTGTTGTTTGCAACCTCTTGCCGCGAACCGAGGCGTTGGGCAAGGTGGATTGGCGTACCCGAGGATCGAAAGGCGAGATTGCATGAACGTCAGCGAAGCGATTGCGGCACGCCGATCGGTCCGGGGCTATCGCGCCGATCCGGTCGATCCAGCGGTGTTGCGCGGCATCGTGACCAAGGCGGCGCGCGCAGCAACCGGGGGCAACTTACAGCCCTGGCATATCGACGTGGTGACCGGGGAGCCGCTGGCCACATTGAAGGCGGCGATTGCCGCGAAACTGTGGCGCGGAGAGAGCGAGACGCCCGCTTACGATATATATCCCAAGGAGCTGGTGGCGCCGTATCGCGACCGGCGCTTCGGCGTGGGGGAAGCGATGTACGCCGAGATTGGCATCCCACGCGAAGACAAGGATGCGCGGCGGATGTGGTTTGCGCGCAATTTCCAGTTCTTCGGCGCGCCCGCCGCCTTGTTCTGCACGGTCGATCGGCGGATGGGCCCGCCGCAATGGGCTGACCTCGGCATGTATTTGCAGAACGTGATGCTGCTCGCGGTCGAGGCGGGGCTCGCCACCTGCGCGCAGGAATGTTGGGCGATGTACCCGGAGACGGTCGGCGCGGCGATCGAGATTCCGCCCGAGCGGATGCTGTTCTGCGGGATGGCGATCGGGTTCGAAGACACCGAAGAGCCCGCGAACCGCTTGCGCAGTGCACGGGCTCCTGAGGGGGAGTGGTTGACGTTTAGAGGCTAGGTTCAGCCAGCCGCAGGCGAACGGCGACCGCCGCCGCCTTGCTGGCCACGACCGCCATTGCCGCCCGGACGGCCCTGGCCGGGCCGACCTTGACCGCCGGGGCGACCCTGACCACCCGGACGACCACCACCGGCCGGACGCGCTGCGCCGCCGGCGTTGAACGGACGCCCGCCGCCAGCCGGACGTTCGCCGGTCGGGCGCGCGGCGTGCGTCGCCTTGGGCGGCGCACGGTGACGGCCCGAATCGTCGCGACGCTCGAACGTGTCGGACCCCGCCGGACGTGCTGCCTTGATCCGTGCCGCTTCGGCCATGAAGCCTTCGGGCAGTGGCAGCATGTCGGGCTTCACGCGCGTCAGCTTTTCGATGTCGCGCAGGTAGCTCCGCTCGTCATCAGCGCAGAAGCTGATCGCGATGCCGCTCGCGCCCGCACGCGCGGTGCGGCCGATGCGGTGGACGTACTGCTCGGGCACGTTGGGCAGCTCGAAGTTGAACACGTGGGACACGCCCGACACGTCGATGCCGCGTGCGGCGATGTCGGTCGCGACCAGAACCTTGGCCTTGCCCGACTTGAACTCGGCAAGCGCGCGTTCGCGCTGCGGCTGGCTCTTGTTGCCATGAATCGCGTTCGACACGATGCCGTTTGCCGCCAGCAGCTTCACGACGCGGTCGGCACCATGCTTGGTGCGGGTGAAGACCAGCGCGCGATCGATCGCTTCGTCGCGCAGCAGGATCGTCAGCATCGCCTGCTTTTCGCTCTGGTTGATGAACACGACCTTCTGTTCGACGCGCTCGGCCGTGCTGGAAACCGGCGCGACCTTGACGGTCTGCGGATCGTTCAGGAACTGGTTAGCCAGTTCGCGGATCGCATTCGGCATGGTCGCCGAGAAGAACAGCGTCTGGCGCTGGCGCGGCAACATCTTCACGATCTTGCGAAGCGCGTGGATGAAGCCCAGGTCGAGCATCTGGTCGGCTTCGTCGAGCACGAGGATTTCGAGCATCGCGAGGCTGACGAAACGTTGTTCGATCAGGTCGAGCAAACGGCCGGGCGTGGCGACGAGAATGTCAACGCCGCGCGCCATGTCCTGGCGGTTCTTGTTGATGCTGGTGCCGCCGAACACGGTCGCGACCGACATCTTGGAGAATTTGCCGTATTCGCGCGCGCTCTCGGCGATCTGGCTGGCCAGTTCGCGCGTCGGCGCGAGCACGAGCATCCGGCAATGCGTCGGCAGCACGCGCTTCTCGGCATTGACCAGATGCTGGATCGACGGGAGTACGAAGGCCGCCGTCTTGCCGGTGCCGGTCTGCGCGATGCCGAGCAGATCCTTGCCTTCGAGCAGGATCGGGATGGATTGCTTCTGGATCGGGGTGGGGGTGGTATAGCCCTTTGCTTCGAGCGCGCGGACGAGCGGCTCTGCCAGGCCGAGATGTGCGAAAGTCATAGTGGTTCAGTCCATTGCATAGGCCATGGACGCGCGTCATCGACGCACGGATGGCGGGGGGAGGATGACACCCCGCGTGAAAAGGGAAGTCCGTTAAACAACGACCGAGGCGGAGCTAGGGCTGCCGGTTATGGGCATGCCTAATCACGCTGCATGACGCCTCGATGCGGCGTAGATACGCAGCGCGCGCCGAAAAGTCAAGGTTGCGGCTGCCGCGTCACGGCGCGGACGGATCATGCCCTTCCAGCAACGCTTCCTTGATCGTCGGCCAATTGTCCAGGCCGTAGGTCAGTGGATCGGGCGACTCCAGCATTGCCGTGCTGACATCGATGTCCGAGAGAAACAGCTCGGACGGGGGCAACAAGCGCTGCTCGGCAATGTCGTAGAACACGGACAGCCGTGCGCGCGCGGTCTGGCGGCCATTGTCGCGGATCATCGCGAGGTGCCCGGAGCGCAGGCGCACCAGCATCCCCACCGGGAAGACGCAGATGCTTTTCATGAAGACGAACAACAGATCGGGGTCGAGATGCCCGGCCCAGCTCGCCATCGCCGCGACGGCCGCGACTGGCGCGCACGCGGCCTTGTACGGCCGTTCGGAGGTGAGCGCGTCATAGATGTCGCAGATTGCGCCCATCCGCGCCGCCAGGCTGATCTGATCGCCGGTCAGGCCGAAGGGATAGCCGGTCCCGTCCATTTTCTCATGATGATGCAGGCACACGTCGAGCGCAGTGGCGGGGACGTCGGCTTCCTCGAGCAGGGCATGGCCCATCGCGGGGTGCCGCCGCATTTCGTCCCATTCCTCGGCACTCAACTTGCCGGGTTTGTTGAGCACGGTTTTCGCGATGCGGATCTTGCCGATGTCGTGGAACAGGCCGCCCAGGCCCATCATCCGCACCTCTTCGTCGGGCAGCCCGAGCTCGCGCGCGAAGTTGATCATCAACGTGCCCACCGCGACCGAGTGGAAATAGGTGTAGGAATCGCTCTTCTTCAGCCGCATCATGCCGAGCAGCATCGACCGGTTGCGGTCGAGCGCCTGTCTGATCGACTGCACCACCCCGTCGATTTCGTCGGCATTCGGGATTTCGCCGCGCTGGGTGGCTTCGAAGGCTGCCTTCATCACCGTGCGCGCATCATTGGTCAGGTGGCGTGCGGCGCGGAAATCGGCGGCGCGGCGTTCGATTGCGGCACGGGTCTGTGCGCGGCGTACGCGCGTCGCCATGTCGGCTTTGGGCGGCGTGTTGCTGCGCGCCAGATCGACCACCACGGCCTTTACCGAGCTTTGGCGTAATTCGGTAAGCTGATCGATGCTGGTCAGGCGGAAACGGGGGCGCCAGAACGGCTGCGCCAGCCACGGTCCTTCGATCGCATGAATATACATGCCGAGCTTCACTTCGGCGACGGGAATGCGCTTCAGCATCGCCCCAGGCCCCCGATCTCCGCCGCCTGCGCCTGCGGAGCCTGCGTGCCCGGTTGCTGCCGATCCGTCATCAATATCCCGCTCGAACGCCGGGGCGCCGCCTGCCCCACTCCGTTCATTATAGAGCGGTGCCGCGGCAGGCGGCGTCCGACCGACGCGGCGAAATGCGGGTTGACGCTCCGTTAGCGTTCGTACGCCTTGGGCAGGGCGCCTTCGCCGGGCAGCATGTAGCGATCGCGCAGCGCATCCTGGCGCGTGCGCAGCGGTTGCTTGACGCCGTCGATATAGACTGCCGCAACGCCGGTGCCGAGTTCGAGCGGATCGCCGTCCCAGATCACCACGTCGCCGCGCCGCCCGGCCTTAAGCGAGCCGATCTCGTTCCCCAAGCCAATCACCTCGGCGGGGACCGAGGTGATCGCGGCGAAGGCTGCGTTCCAATCGAGCCCGGTTGCACCGGGCAGCTTGGTCAGCGCGACCAGATTTCCGGCATATTGCTTTTCGAGCCGTGCCTGGCGGGCTTCATCGTCGTTGATCGTGCCGATGCCTACCATCACGCCCGCGGCCTTTATGCGGCCGATGTTCGATTGCGTGGCGCCAAGCTGATCGAAGCTGCCCGGCAGATCGTTCAGTGCCGAGGCGATAACCGGGATGCGCGCGGCAGCCAGTTCGCGCGCGACGAGCCAACCTTCGGATGCCCCGACGAACACCAGTTTCAGCGCGGGGAAGTCGCGCTTCAGATCGATCAGCGCGAGCATGTCGGAGGCGCGTTCGACATGGATCAACAGCGGCATCGTGCCGTTGGCGACCGGCACGAGCGCGGCGGCATCGGCGCGGGTGAGCAGCGCATCCTTGCCCTGATCGGCATAGGTGGCAGGACTGCGGACATAGTCCTTCACTTGCGCGAGCGCGTTGCGGAACATCGCGATCATCGCCGGGCGGCTGGCGCCCGAGCGCGACCCGCCGCCACCATATTCCATGAACTGGAAGGCGCGCGATTTGGTGATGGGTGCGCGGTCCGAACCGAGATCGATCACCGCGCCCAGGCCAGCGAAGATCGAGCCGTCATTGTCGGGCGCGACGATGGCGCGGGTGATTCCCTCGGCGCGGTTGAGCGGGATGGAGGAGGTCGCCGGGTTGACCGCGGGGGCCACGTCGATCGCGGCATGGAACGGGCTGCCGCGCGCGGCGGTGTCGTTGGTTTCCTCGATCCCGTCGGATTCGACGATGCCCATGCGGGTAAAGCCCGCGACGATGCCCGGCGTCACCCATTTGCCGCCGGCATCGACGCTCGGCACGCCCGCCGGCACAGCGACCGACTTGCCCGCCGCGACGACGCGCCCGTTCTGCACCACTACGGTGCCGCCCTCTATCGGAGCTGAGCCGTCGCCGATGACCAGCTTGGCGTTGGTGATCGCGACCGACTGTGCGGTGGCCGGGGTCGCGAGGAACGCGACGCTGAGGAGCAGGAGGCGCTTCACTTCACATCTCCCGATCCGGGTTGGCCAAGTTCGAAATCGGACACCGGTCTCAGCTTCGGATTGGCAGAATCGTAGAGTAGCGCCCCGTCGATCCACACCTTTTCGGGCCGGGTGTAGACGCTGAACGGATTGCCGTTCCACAGCACGACATCGGCCATCTTGCCGGGTTTGAGGCTGCCGGTCTTGTCGGCGATGCCGAGCGCCTTGGCCGGGTTGTAGGTCAGCCAGGTCCAGGCCACCGCGTCCGAAATGTCGATCCCCGCGCGTCGGCCCGAGGCGAGTGCCTTGGCGACTTCCTGGTTCAAGCGCTGGATGCCGTTGGCGTCGTCGGAATGGATCATCGCGCACGCGCCGTTCTTCTGCAGCAGCGCGAGATTCTCGCCGATCGCGTCGTA
Organism: Sphingomonas sp. MMS24-J45; assembly: GCF_044881195.1. GTDB lineage: Bacteria > Pseudomonadota > Alphaproteobacteria > Sphingomonadales > Sphingomonadaceae > Sphingomonas. The sequence goes on from NZ_CP173255.1 coordinate 2,581,871, forward strand.
CGACTCCATCTTGAAGCCCCACCAATCGGCCCACACCGCGGCGCAGGTGCCGTTCGCCTGCAGCAGGTCGGCGATCTTGTACGCCTCGACCGCGTGGTGGAACGCGCTGACATGATAGCCGAATTCCTTCGCCATATCCATGACGATGGCCATTTCGTCGGCACGGTAGCAATGGTTCTGGACTAGGATCTCGCCCGACAGGACGCCGCGTAGCGTGTCCATCGCGATGTCGCGACCGGGCGCTTCGCCGCCATCCTTTTCGTATTTGTCCCACTTGCGCTTGTATTCGACCGCGCGCGCCCAGGTCTGGCGATCGACCGCGACATTGCCCATGCGGGTGGAGGGCTGGCGGCCCTTGCTGCCATAGACGCGCTTCGGGTTCTCGCCGCACGCCATCTTCAGGCCATAGGGCGCGCCGGGGAACTTCATGCCCTGTTCGGTGCGGGCATAGACGTTCTTGATGACGACCGAACGGCCACCCATCAGATTGGCCGAGCCGGGCAGGATCTGCAGCGTGGTGACGCCGCCATTGGCGAGTGCGCGGCTGAACCCCGGGTCCTGCGGCCAGACGCTATGTTCGGCCCATACGTCGGCGGTAACCGGGCCGGTCGCCTCATTGCCGTCGGAATTGGCGTTGACGCCGGGCGAGGGATAATCGCCGAGGTGGCTGTGAATATCGATGATGCCGGGGGTCAGCGTCTTGCCGGTGCCGTCGATCACCGTCGCGCCCGCCGGGGCGGCGAGGTCGCGCCCGACACCGACGATCTTGCCATCCGCGAACAGCACCGAACCGTCGTCGATCCGCCCGCCTTCACCGTCGAAGATCGTGACGTGCGTCACCAGCGTCGGGACGCCGGGGTAGGGTTTGTAGGTCGAGGGGAAGGGATCGTGGCTGTATCCCTGGTTAAGACCGGGACCGGGCTTCGCCGAATTGCTAGCGGTCGCGGGCCGCGCGCTGCCGTCGGTGGCGCATCCCGCGAGCAGGATCGACGCGGTGATCGCCGTTTGCAACGCCATGCGGCGTGCGCCCCGAATCCGATCCGTCATCCTTGTCCCCCTTATGACCCAAACTGCGGGTTCCGAATAACATTCCGGGATTGGAGACCACTGTCAATCGCATCGGGGCAGTGGCGGCAGACGTGATCGGCGCAAAGCAGCACGATAAAATTGTTGCGTCTGCGAAAGAATCTCATTGATCGAATGCCCATTGCGTGGATAGACATTGCATCGGGTCTAGGGAGCGGCGTCGCGGACGCCGCTTGGGGGGCCGATTTGATTTTTGGAGATATGACCATGAAGAAAGTTATCGCGATCACGCTGACCGCTGCTGCTGCCCTGACGCTGGCCGCTTGCGGCGGTGGTTCGACCACCACCAACACCGTCGAAACCAACGTCACCAACGAAGTCGTCACCAACGACGTCGGCGGCTTCGATAACGCCGTTGAAACCAACGCCGTCGACGGCAACGTCGCTGTCGAAGGGAACGCGATGTAAGGTCGCGTTTCGCGACACCATCCTATGATGAAAACGCCAGGTTAGCTCCCTAGGCGAAACCTCTGGCCCGGCGGCAACCCCGCCGGGCCTTTTTATGTCGCTGCGGCCGTCTCCGTCAGAGCGACCGGCCGATCAGTTCCTTCATGATCTCATTGGTGCCGCCGAAAATGCGGGTCACGCGGGCGGCGCGCCACGCGCGGGCGATCGGGTATTCGTTCATATAGCCCGCACCGCCGTGCAATTGCAGGCACTTGTCCATCACTTCCCATTGCAGGTCGGTGTGCCACAGCTTGGCTGCAGCGCCTTCCTCGTTGGTCAGCTCGCCCTTCAGATGCCGCGCGATCGCCCAGTCGAGATGCGCCCAGCCGACTTGCAGCTTGGCCTTCAGGTCCGCGAGCACGAAGCGGGTGTTCTGGAAGTCGAACACCATCCCGGCAAAGGCCTTGCGCGTCTTGGTAAATTCGACCGTCTCGTCGAACGCCTTCTGCGCGGAAGCCTGCACCGACACCGCGATCGACAGGCGTTCCTGCGGCAATTGGCTCATCAGGTAGATGAAGCCCTTGCCTTCCTCGCCCAGGCAATTGGTGATCGGCACGCGGACGTCCTCGAAGAACAATTCCGAGGTATCCGCCGCATCCTGCCCGATCTTGTCGAGCTTGCGGCCCTTCTTGAAGCCGTCGCGGTCGCTTTCGACCAAGATGATCGACATGCCCTTCCACGCGGGTTTGGCATCGGGGTCGGTCTTGGCGACGACCAGCGTCAGATCGGTGTTCTGGCCGTTGGTGATATAGGTCTTGGAGCCGTTGATGACGTAGTGATTGCCATCCTTCTTGGCGCTCGTGCGGATTGCCTGCAGATCGGATCCGGTGCCCGGTTCGGTCATCGCGATCGCGGTTATGACTTCGCCCGAAACCATCTTGGGCAGCCATTGCTGCTTCTGCTCTTCCGACCCGTAGGTCTCGATATAGCCCGCGACGATGTCGGACTGGAGCGAGAAGCCGGCGGGGACGCCGTTATAGGCCATCTCCTCATCGACGATCGCGTTGTAGCCAAAGTCGAGGCCGAGCCCGCCGTACGCCTCGGGCGCAGTGGGGCAGAGCATCCCGATCTCGCCCGCCTTCAGCCAGAAGGATTTGGGGACCAGCCGCTCTTCTTCCCATTTGTTGACGTGCGGCACGCCTTCCTTCTGCAGAAAGCTGCGCACGGTCTGGCGGAAGGCTTCGTGATCCTCGGTATAGGCGAAACGGCCGGCAACAGCGTCGAGCGTCGATGACATGCGATAAGTCCTCTCTTGCAACTGTTTTGGAGGGTTTGCGGTGAGTTTCCGGAAGCGTCAAGCGTCTCTGTCGGGCGATCCGTGCTTTCGCGGGGATGACAAGCGAGGCAGGCGGGCTATGCTGGGAAAAACGGTAGGAGAGCGTGCGTGAAACTGGCCAGTCTCAAATCGGGTCGCGACGGGAAACTCGTCGTCGTGTCGAACGATCTCGCCTGGTGCGCTGACGCCGGGCACATCGCGCCGACGCTGCAGGCGGCACTGGATGATTGGGACCGGATCGCGCCAGCGCTCGAAAACCTGGCGACCGATCTGGAACATGAGATGATCCCGATGCGGCGGTTCCACGAACATGCCGCCGCGTCGCCGCTGCCGCGCGCCTATCAATGGGCCGACGGATCGGCTTATGTGAACCATGTCGCGTTGGTGCGAAAGTCGCGCGGTGCGGAATTGCCCGAGAGTTTCTGGCACGATCCGTTGATGTATCAGGGCGGCTCCGACGGGTTCCTGGCCCCGCGCGATCCCATTCCGTTCTCGGACGAGGAGGTGGGCTGCGATTTCGAAGCCGAAGTGGTTGTCGTCACCGGTGACGTGCCGATGGGCGCGAGCCGTGACGAAGCGCTTGCCAGCGTGCGGCTGGTCGGGCTGACCAACGACGTCAGCTTGCGCCATCTCATTCCGGGTGAACTGGGCAAGGGTTTCGGTTTCTTCCAGTCGAAGCCGGCCAGCGCCTTTTCGCCGGTGTTCGTGACCCCCGATTCGCTCGGCGATTGGTGGCAGGGCGGCAAGCTGCACCGGCGGCTGTGCGTCGATCTCAACGGCACGCCATTCGGCCGCGCCGATGCCGCCGAGGACATGACCTTCGATTTCGGCACCCTGATCGCGCACGCCGCCAAGACACGGGCGCTGTGCGCGGGCACGATCGTCGGGTCGGGCACCGTTTCCAACCGCGATGCCGATGGCGGCCCGGGCAAGCCGATCGCCGAGGGTGGGGTGGGCTATTCGTGCCTCGCCGAATTGCGCACGATCGAGATGCTCCGCACCGGCAGCCCGCACACCCCGTTCCTGGCCGCCGGCGACACGGTGCGCATCTGGGCCGAGGACGACAAGCGCCACCCGATCTTCGGGGTGATCGAGCAGACGGTGGGTGAGGGATAAGGCTCGCGGCGAGTGGCGCAAACTCCCCTCCCTTTCAGGGAGGGGAGTCAGGGAAGCGAGCGCTTCCTTTCAGTCAACCCCATCAGTGGAAATCGTGGCTCTTGATCGGGATGACCGGTTCGGCGCGCACGCGATAGTGATAGTCGGTGCGGGAATCGGGTTTCCAATCCGGTTTTCTGTCTCGGGGATCGATCGTGCCGCCGTGCGTGGCGCCGTCGCCGGGCATCGTCATGTTGGGCAGGTCTAGGTCGCCGATCTGGCGTAGCAGCCCGGTCAGATCGGTAATGCGGTCGGCGATGATGTGAATCGTGCCGCTTTCGCATTGCACGCGCCCCGTGATGCCGAGCATCGCCGCGCCCATCACAACGCGGCGTTGCGCCTCGAACCGGTCGGGCCACAGGATCGCGTTGGCGATGCCGGTTTCGTCCTCCAATGTTACGAACACCACGCCCTTCGCGCTGCCCGGGCGTTGCCGCACCAGAATGAGGCCGGCGACTTCGACGCGGGTGCCGTCCTTGGTCCGCCTCAGATCGCCGCAGCGCGTGATGCGGCGGGCATCGAGCGTGTCGCGCAGGAAGCTGACCGGATGCGCGCGCAGCGACAATTGCGTCGCGCGGTAATCCTCGACCACTTCGCGGCCCGCGGTCAGCGCGGTGAGCGTGACTTGCGGCTCGGCCGGCGATTCGGTCGCGGCGAAGAGCGGGAGGGGCTTCTCGCCCAGCGCCTTGATTGCCCACAGCGCCTGCCGCCGGTCGAGCCCGAGGCCGTGGAAACCATCGGCCTGTGCGATCTTTTCAAGCGTGCCGCGCGACACGCCGCTGCGCCGCCAGACATCCTCGACCGAGGTGAAGGGGCGTACGGCGCGAGCGAGGATGATGCGCCCGGCTTCCTCGCCCGACAGGCCGAGCACGATGCGCAAGCCCAGGCGTAGGGGGTGTCTTTCCTCCCCTCCCGCACGCGGGAGGGGGAAAGAAGAATCGTATCCCAGTCGCTCCTGTTCACGCACACGGGTTCGATCTCCACCCCATGTTCGCGCGCATCTCGGACGATTTGCGCGGGCGCGTAAAACCCCATCGGCTGCGCATTCAGCAACGCCGCGCAGAACACATCCGGGTGATGGCATTTCAGCCAGCACGAGGCGTAGGCGATCTTGGCAAAGCTCGCGGCGTGGCTTTCGGGGAAGCCGTAGCTGCCGAAGCCTTCGATCTGCTTGACCAGGCGTTCGGCGAAGTCCTGGCTGATCCCGTTGGCGCGCATCCCTGAGATCAATTTGTCGCGAAATTCGCCGACGCCGCCGGTCTGTTTGAAGGTCGCCATCGCGCGGCGCAGGCGATCCGCCTCGCCGGCGGTAAAGCCCGCGCCGACGATCGCGACCTGCATCGCCTGTTCCTGGAACAGCGGCACGCCCAATGTCTTCTTGAGCACCGCCTCCAGCGCGGGGCTGGGATACTCGATATCGTCGGGGCGCCCGGCCAGCCGGTTGGCGCGCTGTTGTTCGCGGCGCTTGAGATAGGGGTGGACCATGTCGCCCTGGATCGGCCCCGGCCGCACGATCGCGACCTGGATGGCGAGGTCGTAGAAATTCTCCGGGCGCATCCGCGGCAGCATCGACATTTGCGCGCGGCTTTCGACCTGAAAGGTGCCGAGCGTATCGGCCTTGCAGATCATCTCGAAGGTTTTGGTGTCATTGTCCTGCAGCACCGCGCTGTCGAGCCGTAGGTCGATGCCCTTGTGCGCGCGCAGCAGATCGAACCCGCGCCGCATGCAGCCCAACATGCCGAGCCCGAGGATATCGACCTTCATCAGGCCGAGTTCCTCGATATCGGCTTTCTCCCATTCGACCACGCGGCGGTCGACCATCGCGGCGGGTTCGATCGGCACCAGTTCATCCAGCCGCCCGTGCGACAGGACGAAGCCGCCGGGATGTTGCGACAGATGGCGCGGCGTGCCGATCAACTGCCGGGCGAGGTCGAGCGCGAGCGCGAGGCGCGGTTCGGTCGGATCGAGATTGAGCGCGGCGACATGCTCTTCGGGCACGCCCTCGCTCGACCAGCCCCACACCTGGCTGGCGAGTGCGGCAGTCATGTCCTCGGGCAAGCCCAGCGCCTTGCCGACTTCGCGGATCGCGCCGCGCGATCGGAAGCGGCTGACCACCGCGGTCAACGCCGCGTGGCGCTGGCCATAGGTGTCGTAGATCCACTGGATCACTTCCTCGCGCCGTTCATGTTCGAAATCGACGTCGATGTCGGGCGGCTCCTGCCGCTCGGTCGAAATGAAGCGTTCGAACAGCAGGGTGTGCTTGACCGGATCGATCGAAGTGATGCCGAGCACGAAGCAGATCACCGAATTGGCCGCCGACCCGCGCCCCTGGCACAGGATTTCCTGGCTGCGCGCATATTGCACGATCGAGTGGACGGTAAGGAAATAGGGCGCGTAGCCCATCGCTTCGACCAGTTCGAGTTCATGCTCCAGCAGTTTGGTATAAGCGGGCGGCGGCGCGCCGTCGAAGCGTTCAGCCAAAGCATTGCGCGCCATCGTCGCCAGCGCGTCCTGCGGGTTCTTGCCGCTGATGACGATCTCGTCGGGGTAGCGATAATGCTGCGTCACGTCGCGCAGCGAGAAGGTGCAGCGCTCGACGATCGCGGCGCTGGCGGCGAGGGCTTCGGGGAAATGCCGGAAGCGGCGGGCCATTTCCGCTGGGGCCTTCACATGCCGGTCGGCGCTGCGTTCGCGGCGGAAACCGAGGTCGTCGATCGTGCAGCCGTGGCGGATCGCGGTGACGATGTCCTGCAGCATCCGCCGATCGGGCGTGTCGTACAGCACGTCGCCGGTCGCGAGGGGCATGAGGCCGAAGCGCCGTGCCACGGCGGACAGGTCGTGCAGCCGCTGGGCATCGCCGGGGCGGCGGTGCTGCGTCAGGCAGACATGCCCGCGGTCGGGGAAAAGATCGGCCATCCAGCGTAAGGCGAGCGGATCGCCGGGGTCGGACAGGCCGGGTACGAGTGCTGCGACCAGCCCCTCGGCATGATCCGCCACATCCTCCCAATGCAGGAAGCATTGCCCTTTCTCGCCGCGTTGCGGATCGGCGCGGCCCTTGCCAAGCGTCAGCAGGCGCGTGAGCCGGCTCCACGCCGCGCGATCCTCGGGCCAGACGAGCAGCGACGTGCCATCGACCAGATCGAGCCGACACCCGACCACCGGACGGATATGGCAGCCAATCTTTGCCAATTGCTCGCACCCGTAGAGCGCGCGCACCACGCCGCCGACCGAATTGCGATCGGTAATGCCCAGCGTCGTCATGCCGCACAGCGCCGCCGCCTTGACCAGATCCTCCGGCGAAGACGCGCCGCGCAGGAAGGAGAAATGCGTGGTGACCTGAAGCTCGTGGTAGCTCATTGCCGCAAACCCACGAAGTGACTATATGAAGTGACCAGTTCGGCGGGAGCGACGCACGTGACGAAGATGATAGGCGCGGCGGAGTTCAAGGCGAAATGTCTGGCCATCCTGGACGAGGTGCAGGCGACCGGCGAGTCGATCACCATCACCAAGCGCGGCAAGCCGGTGGCAACGGTCTCGCCCTCCGCCCCGCGGCAGAGCGAGCCGCGGGCACCGATCTTTGGCGCGATGAAAGGTACCGGCATGATCATCGGGGATCTCGACGAACCGCTCGATCCCGACTGGGAGGCGAAGTGGGAAGCGAAATGGGATGAGAAGCTCCGCGGTACGGCGCTTCCATGATTTTGCTGGATACCCAGGTTGTCGTCTGGCTGGCGTTTGGGATCGATCAACTCGGCGTAGCTGCCCGAGAGAGGATTGCGTCTGAAAGCGACCGTCGCATGTCGGCGATGGTCGGTTGGGAATTGGCCATGTTGCTGGACAAGGGTCGGCTGACGCTGGGACAACCGCTTGGGACTTGGATGCAGAATATCGAAGCAAAGATGGAATTGATCGGAGTCCCGGTAACTGGCGCGATCGGCCGCGATGCGGGGGGGCTGCAAGGGAATATTCACGGCGATCCGTGCGACCGGATCATGATCGCGACGGCGCGGGCGCTGGGGTGTCCGTTGGTGACCTCGGATCGGGCGATCCTGCGCTACGCGGCGAACGGCCATCTCCAGACGATCGACGCGCGCCGCTGACGGCGCACTCATCCGAACGATCCGTGCATGAACCAGGCGAGATCGCCGCTTTCGCTGCGTTCGCCATCACCGCGGCGGAACAGCCAGAAGCGTTCGCCGACCTCATCCTCCACGCGGAAATAATCGCGGACGCTGTGGCGTTCGGTCGCGCGTTTCCACCATTCGCCGGTGATCCGTTCGGGGCCGTCGGCGCGCACCACGCGGTGCGTCTTGCCGCGCCAGGTGAAGCGGCGCGGCGGCTGATCGGGCAAAGCGGCGAGCACATTGTCGAGCGGTTCGGGGCGTCGCAGCAAGCGCACCGGGCGCGGCCAGCGCGGATGCCAGGGATGCACATCGGGTGAGCGGTCGAGCTGCCGCACATCGTCGGGCTTCAGCTTTGCAGCTGCGCGCTGTGGCGGGTCGAGCGGAGCCACGGCAGCGACCGATCGTTCCGGCACGTCGCTTTCACGCGCGGCGGTGCGCCACAAGCGATCCGGCCCGATGCGGTTGGCGAGCGTATCGACCAGCGGGGCGAGATCGGGCGTGCCCGCCTCCAGCGTCTCGGCAAAGGGCTGCGCGCCGAGCGGATCGGCGCGGCGGACATGCAACGTCAGCGCGTCGATGCCGTAACCCGGCGCAATCTCCTCGATCCGCCTGAGCGTCAGGCGCAGCAGATGCGCGGCATCGCGCGTCGGGCGGGCGAGGCCGATGCGCAGCCGTTGCGGCACGCCGTCGATGCGATCAGCGACCAGCTCGATCGCGCGTGCGCCTTGCCCGGCCTCGGCGAGCGCGGTGACGAGGCGCGGCATCAGGTCGCGCAGCCAATGTTCGATCGCCTCGGCCGTGGCGATCGGCTCGGCAAAGCGGCGCGTGACCGCAATCGCCTCAGGCGGCACGACAGGATCGAGCGGCTCGGGCAATCGCCCGGTCGCCTGATCGAGCCGCGCCATCACGCTGCCACCGAAACGCCGGGCGAGCGGGGCGCGGGGGAGAGCGGCAAGCTGTCCTACCGTCTCAACGCCCAACCGCTTGAGCAGGTCGATCGCGGGCGGTTCCAGCCGCAGCGCTGCGGGGAGGGGCGCGATCGCATCGACATGCGCGGCGGGCGGGCAGACGATCACGGGCCCGCCGCCGAACCGCGCCAACGCCCAGGCAGCGCCCGGCGTGTCCGCGATGGCGATGATCGCGGTGAAGCCGTGCCGGGCGAGCAAGCCGACGATCCGCCGCGCCATCCGCGCCTCGCCCCCGAAGAGATGCGCGCTGCCGCTGATGTCGAGGAACAGGCCGTCTGGCCCGGACGGCATCACCAGCGGACACCACCGCCGCGCCCCCAGCATCGCGAGACGCAGCAGCGCAGCGCGATCGCCCTCGGGATCGGCCGGGGTGATGACGAGTTCGGGCACCAGCGCGCGGGCATGGGTGATCGCCATGCCGGGCAGCAGGCCGAGTCCGCGCGCGATGGGGCACGCGGCGGCGATGACGACCTTGTTGCCTTGCTGCAGGCTGGTGACGCGAGGGGTAGGGATTTGCACCCCTCCATCATCCCCCGCCGTCACCCCGGCCTTGTGCCGGGGGCCACGCCTCACTTTATACGGTGGCCGATTTTGCACTGTGGACCCCGGCACAAGGCCGGGGTGACGGTGTGCTGGGGCCGAAGGACTCTGACCATTCGCCCGCGCATCGCGCACCACCGCACCGCCTTCATCCGGCGGCATCGCCTTGAAGGGATGCGCGGCGGCTTCGCTGGTGCGGCCCATGCGGCGGTCGCGCGGGCGGGGGCATCTTCGGTGCGGGCCCAGCGCGCGCCGGGCCGCCATCCGCCGCCGCGCGGCACCGAACAGGCGACGGCCTGCTCGCGCGCGACCTGCTCGGCGAGCGGATGCGGATCGAACGGCGCGGCGTCAGGCGGCGCGGCTGAACGCTCGCCCTGCGCCATCAGCCGAACGATCCGTTCGATCGGCCAGTCGGGCAGGTAGAGCGAGGCGACCCGTTTCATCGCATGCCTCCATCGTCCATTCGGCACCTTCGCCGCCGCGTTGGCGGACCAGTTCCACCCGCCACATCGCCCGCCCGACCCCCGCCGCACCGACCGGCAACGGGGTGGAGGGGCAGAAGCGATGCGCCAGCGCGTCACCGCGGCGGAGGGAACGGCGAGCGGATTGCCGCTGCCCTCCGTTTTCCCATCCTTGTTGGTCACCGCCCGCGCATGGCGTTTCAGCAGCAGGGCGACGGTCTTGCCCCCTTCCGCCGCCAGTTGCAGGCGACGGGTATTGGTCATCGCGGCGCGCTTGACCTCACCTACAACCGCGCCGAGCCCGCGGTGGCGCAGCCCTTCTTCCATCAGCGCGAGCAGTTCGGCATCATCGGCCGCCTCGGCATAGATCACCCGTTCGGGCGCGAGCCCCGCCTGATACAGGCCGGGCGCGAACAGGTCGCGCCGCCGCACCACCCACAGCACCGGCCCCCAGGCGCGTGCCGCGATGCCCGCCATGAACAGCGTCGCCGCGGCATCGTCCGAGGGACTGGGGCTGGCCGCGGCGATTTCGTGGAGCGAATCGAGCCGCAAGCCACCCGTCGCCAAGCGTTCATCGATCGCGCCGATCCCGAACGGCAGCATTGGGCGCCGACGCAAGCCATCGCTCTCGACCTTTTTCAGGCTTTCGCGCAATTCGGCGACGATTGCGCTATGAGGACGGACGACGGAGGACACAGGACACGACTCACAGAAGCAGAATTGTTCCTATTTTGTTCTCTTTTGTCTCACCGAGTCAAGCTACTCCGTAACCGCAACGGGACGGGCCGTCGCATTCCGCCCGCGCGACCCTCTCGCCAACGGCCACGAAATTTTATAACAACGGCGTGAATAGAACGAATCCGCGTGCCGACCGTATATCAGAGCACGTTCCGCTGGAGAGATCATGGCAAGCGACCGCGTCCCTGCCCATTTGAAGCCTAATCTGCCGCCTCTGTCGCTCTATGTGCCCGAACCGAAGTTCCGGCCCGGTGACACGGTCGATTTCACGCAAGTGCCGATTCCCCCGGCAGGACAGGCGCGCCGCCCCGAGATCGGTGATGCCGCCGACAGTTTCCGCGATCTTGCCTTCGATCTGGTCCGCGTGCTCGACGATTCGGGCCAGGCGGTCGGCCCGTGGGACCCGCGGCTGTCGCCCGATACGCTGCGCGCGATGCTGCGCAGCATGGCGCTGGTCCGCGCGTTCGACGAGCGCATGTTTCGCGCCCAACGTCAGGGCAAGACCAGCTTCTACATGAAGTGCACGGGCGAGGAGGCGGTCGCGGTCGCGGCGGCCTATGCGCTCGATTATGAAGACATGTGCTTCCCGTCCTATCGCCAGCAGGGCCTGCTGATCGCGCGCGGCTGGTCGATGGTCGACATGATGAACCAGATCTATTCGAACAGCGCGGACCGGCTGTCGGGCAAGCAATTGCCGATCATGTATTCGGTCAAGGAAGCCGGGTTCTTCTCGATATCGGGCAACCTGACGACGCAATATCCGCAAGCGGTCGGCTGGGCGATGGCGAGTGCGGCAAAGGGCGATACGCGGATCGCCGCGACGTGGTGCGGCGAGGGGTCCACCGCCGAGGGCGATTTCCATTCGGCTTGCACCTTCGCCAGCGTCTACCGCGCGCCGGTGATCTTCAACGTCGTCAACAACCAATGGGCGATTTCGAGCTTTTCGGGGTTCGCTGGCGCGGAATCGACCACCTTCGCGGCGCGCGCGGTCGGCTATGGCATCGCCGGACTGCGCGTCGACGGGAACGATGCGCTGGCGGTCTATGCCGCGACCGCCTGGGCGGCGGAGCGCGCGCGGACCAATCAGGGGCCGACGCTGATCGAGCATTTCACCTATCGCGCGGAGGGCCATTCCACCTCCGACGACCCTGGCCAATATCGCTCCGCCGGTGAGCCGACCGCCTGGCCGCTGGGGGACCCGATTAAGCGGCTGAAGGAGCATCTGATCGCGATCGGCGAATGGGATGAAGCCGCCCACGCCGCGCAAGACCTCGAACTCGCCGAATCGGTGAAGCGCGCGCAGAAGGAAGCCGAGCAGAACGGCATCCTCGGCCACGGCCTGCACCAGCCGCTCGACACGCTGTTCGACGGCGTGTTCGAGGACATGCCGTGGCACCTGCGCGAGCAGCAAGCGCAGATGATCGCCGAGGAAACCGCCAGCGGCCGTCCGTGGGCGCGCAAGTCGTGAGCGTGCTTCTGGACCGTCGCGCCCTGCTGATCGGCGGCGGGCTGCTCGGCCTGACCGCCGCCGCACCGGGCTTTGCGCTGGCCGCACGTGGCACACCCGTTACTGAGACTATCGACCTTACCGTCTCTGCCACGCGATCGACCAAAATGACGATCTGGCGTCCGACGGTCGTGCGCGGCGTCGCTCTGTTCTCGACCGGTCACGGGTCGTGGCCGGAGCGGTATGAACGCCTGGCGGCATTGCTTGTAGCCAACGGTTTCGCCGTGCTCGCGCCGCTGCATGTCGATTCGATGCAGTATCCCGATCGCGCCAAGTTCGGCATGATGAACGGTTTTCTGGAGCGCTTTGCCGATCTGCGCGCGACCAGCGGCTATGCCGACGGGCATTTTGCGGGCCTGCCGATCATCGCGGTTGGCCATAGTTTTGGGTCGCTGGTGTCGATGTGCCTCGGCGGCGCGCTGCCCTATATGGGCAAGCTGCGGAACCCGGCGGTCAAGGCGGTCTTGTGCTTCTCCTCACCGGGCAAGATCCCCAACCTAGTGCAGCCGACCGCTTATGCCGGGCTGGCCGTGCCGACGATGCTGGTGACCGGAACGAAGGATTTGGTGACCGGATGGGTGACCGATCCGGCCGATCACCTGTTCCCGATCGAATCCGCCCCAGCGGGCGATAAGTTCGGCCTGGTTATCGGCGATGGCGATCATGGGCTGGTCGCCAATGCCGCCGCCTTTGCCCGTGCCGAACCGGCGGTGACCCAGTTCGTGCGCGGCTACGGGCTGAACCAGGCCGCGGCGCGGCGACGACTGAAGGCCTTCCGAGCTGCGGACGGTGACAGGTTCATCGATCGGGAGCAGGCGGCATGAGCGAGACGATGGAAAGCATGACCGAGACCCCGGCTTCGACCCGCATGAACATGATCCAGGCGATCAATTCGGCAATGGACGTGATGATGGCGCGCGATCCCGATATCGTCGTGATGGGGGAGGATGTCGGCTATTTCGGCGGCGTGTTCCGCGCGACCGCAGGGTTGCAGGCGAAATATGGCAAGACCCGCGTGTTCGACACGCCGATCACCGAATGCGGCATCATCGGCGTCGCGGTTGGGATGGGGGCTTATGGTCTCCGCCCGGTGCCGGAAATCCAGTTCGCCGATTACATCTACCCGGCGCTGGATCAGCTCGTGTCGGAGGCGGCGCGGCTGCGCTATCGCTCGGCGGGGGAATTTACCGCGCCGATCACGGTGCGATCGCCCTTCGGTGGCGGCATCTTCGGTGGGCAGACGCACAGCCAGTCGCCCGAGGGCATTTTTACGCACGTCTCGGGTATCAAGACGGTGATCCCCTCGACCCCCTACGACGCCAAGGGCCTGCTGATCGCAGCGATCGAGGATAACGATCCGACGATCTTCTTCGAACCCAAGCGCATCTATAACGGCCCGTTCGACGGCCATTGGGACCGCCCGACGCAGAATTGGTCGCAACATCCAGCAGGCGAGGTGCCGACCGGTTATTACAAGATTGAGCTCGGCAAGGCGCAGATCGTGCGACCGGGCGAGGCGCTGACCGTGCTCGCGTACGGCACGATGGTGCATGTCGCGCTGTCAGTGATTGAGGAAGCGGGCGTCGATGCCGAGGTGATCGATCTGCGCACGTTGGTGCCGCTCGACATCGCCACGATCGCGACGTCGGTGCAGAAGACGGGCCGTTGCATGATCGTGCACGAGGCGACGCGCACCAGCGGCTTTGGCGCGGAACTGTCGGCGCTGGTGCAGGAACGCTGCTTCTACCATCTCGAAGCCCCGATCGAGCGCGTGACCGGCTTCGACACGCCTTATCCGCATAGCCTGGAATGGGCATATTTCCCGGGCCCCGTCCGTATCGGCGAGGCGCTCAAGAAGATCATGAAGGACGCATAATGGCGGCCTTCCCCAGCCCGTTGGTGTCGAGCGAAGTCGAGACACCTGCGCGGCCCTCAGTTTCTCGACTTCGCTCGAAACGAACGGATTATTGTAATGGCGCGGTTCACGTTCAAACTCCCCGATATCGGCGAAGGCATTTCCGAAGCCGAGATCGTCGCCTGGCATGTCGCCGTCGGCGACCGGGTCGAGGAAGACCAGCAACTCGCCGACATGATGACCGACAAGGCGACCGTCGAAATGGAATCGCCGGTTTCGGGCGTGGTGGTCGAACTGGCGGGTGAGGTCGGAGATCAGGTGTCGATCGGCGCGGCGTTAGTGGTGATCGAGACCGAGGGCGATTTCTCGGCATCCGAAGCGCCTGCGCTCGAGCCGGTTACCGATGAAGTGAAGGCCGCGCCGCTCAGTGCCGAGCAGGAGGAAGTGGCCGAGCAATATGAGGCGGAGAATCCGGGGGTGGAGGTTTCTCCTTCTCCCTCTTCCGTTTCTTCTCCTTCCCCGGCGGAGGCCGGGGCCCAGTCGCGCGCGGCTGGCAATGAAGCGCAGCCCTCACCAACATCGACCTCCGCGGCTGGGCCCCGGCCTTCGCCGGGGAAGGAAGAGGGAAACGCATCCCATCACGTCCTCGCATCCCCCGCCGTACGCGCCCGCGCGGCGGATCTTGGAATCGACCTTGCGCACGTGAAGACCGAGTCCGACCGCGTTCGTCACAGCGATCTCGACGCGTTCCTGCGCTACGGCCAGGGGCAGGGCTATCACGCCCCGCACGCCAGCAACGCCCGTGCCGACGAAGCGATCAAGGTCATCGGGATGCGCCGCCGCATTGCCGAGAATATGGCGGCATCGAAGCGCGCGATCCCGCATTTCACCTATGTTGAGGAAATCGACGTTACGTCGCTCGAGGCGATGCGCGCCGATCTCAACGCCAATCGCGGGCAGCGGCCCAAACTCACCATGCTTCCGTTGCTGATCGCCGCGATCTGCAAGACCGTGCCCGCCTTCCCGATGATCAACGCACGCTACGATGATGAAGCGGGCGTGGTAACGCGCCACGGTGCGGTGCATCTCGGCATGGCGACGCAGACCGATGCGGGGCTAACCGTGCCGGTGATCCGCGACGCGCAGGATCGCAATGTGTGGCAACTCGCCGCCGAAATCCTGCGGCTGGCCGAAGCGGCGCGCGCCAACAAGTTGAAGCCCGACGAGATGGGCGGTGGCACGCTGACCGTCACCTCGCTCGGTCCGCTGGGCGGGATCGCGACGACGCCGGTGATTAACCGCCCCGAAGTCGCGATTATCGGCCCGAACAAGATCGTCGAGCGGCCCATTTTCGTCGGCGACGACATCGTGCGCGCAAAACTGATGAACCTGTCGATCAGCTGCGACCACCGCGTCGTCGACGGCTGGGACGCGGCGAGCTTTGTGCAGGCGTTGAAGCGCTATCTGGAGACGCCGGTCCTGCTGTTCGCGGACTGACCGCATCGACACACTCCTGCGACAATCCGGGCTTAGCTGCGGCTTCAGTCGAGTAGCGTGGAGTGTGGACGATGGCGAACTGGGTCTTGGCGCTGGCATTGCTTCAGGCGGCAGCGCCCGCGCCATCACCGTCGCCGCAAGTCCATAGCGAGCCGCTCGCCGGGCAGTTGCCGCCGCTCGATGCGCCTGACGCGCGCGGGCCGGAACGCTTTCGCCCGCGCGGGCCGCTGTTCATCAGTCCGATGGGCGAGCCGGTTCACGAGCCAAATCCGGTGCACATCTGGTTCGATCACGCCGATGCGAACCATGACGGCGTGGTTACGCAAGCCGAATTCATCGCCGATGCCGATCGCTTCTTCCTGGTGCTCGACCGAGGGCATGACGGCGAGATCGACCCGGACGATATCGACTATTACGAAACCGTGCTCGCGCCGGAAATCCGCAGTGGCGGCGGGGGTGGCGCCTTCGCGCGCGGTGGCGGTCGGCACGGCGGCAGAGGGGGCGGCAAGGGCGGCGGCGGAAGAGGCGGCGGCGGCGAGGGTGGGCATCGCGGTGGCGGCGGTGGGCCCGAAAGCGGTGCAGATGGCGGCGGCGAAGCGACCGCGCCTCCGGTCGGATCGTATGACGCAAGCGCGCAGGGTGCGGCCCGCTTTGGCTTCTTCGCCTTTCCCGAACCGGTTACCGCTGCCGACGCCAACCTCAACCGTGGCGTCGATATCCGCGAGTTTCGCGCTGCCGCCGAGCAGCGCTTCGCCTCGCTCGACAAGCACGGCGACGGGCGCCTGACCTTCGACGAACTGCCCAAGCTCGCGCCAGCCGGGGCGGGCGGACATCGTCCCGGCGGGCCGGGTGGACGCCGCGGCGGCGCGATGCCGTCCCGCGATGGCGGCGAATGAAGCCTTTCGGGCTTCCTGCGGCGCTTCGGCTATCAAAAGCGTGCCCATAAGCATCGCCTTGCACGGGATGCGCGTCGCCATGCTATCTCGTCGGCGGCGTCGGGTGATCTGACGCACCGGCCGGGAGGGCGATTGCGATGAAGCGTGAGGTACGGTTCCCCAATGCCGCCGGGGTTATGCTCGCCGGGTCGATCGAGCTGCCGCCGGGGAGGATTCGTGCGGTCGCGCTGTTCGCGCATTGCTTCACCTGCACCGCGCGAAGCCACGGCGCGCGGCGGGTGAGCCTCGCGCTCGCCGAACAGGGCATCGCCACGCTGCGCTTCGATTTCACCGGTCTCGGTGACAGCGAAGGTGCGTTTGCCGACAGCCATTTCAGCGCCAATGTCGATGATCTGGTTGCCGCGGCGGCGTACCTCGAACGCAGCATCGGCGCACCTGCGATCCTGATCGGCCATTCGCTCGGCGGGGCGGCGGTGATCGCGGCGGCGGAGCGGATCCCCTCGGTCAAGGCCGTGGTCACGATCGCCGCGCCATTTGATCCGGCGCATGTGCTGCACCTCATCAAGGGGACGGAAAATGTCGGTGAGCAGCAGACCGAAGTGTCGATCGGTGGCCGCCCGTTCCGGATCGGGCGCGCGTTTATCGAATCGGTCGCGCGGCAGGATCAGGCGGCGCGGCTCGCGCGGCTGAAGCGCGCGCTGCTGGTGCTGCATTCCGCGACCGATGCGACCGTGGGGATCGAAAACGCGCGTGCCATTTTCGACGCGGCAAAGCATCCGAAAAGCTTCGTGGCGCTCAACGGCGCGGATCATCTGCTGACCGATGCGGCGCAGGCCAGCTATGCCGCAATGATCATCGCCGCCTGGGTACAGCCTTTCCTTGCCCCCGCCGAAGCAATCGACGCCGTCCCCGAGGGGCATGTCCGCGTCACCTCGACCGAAGCGAAGTTCGTCCAGATCGTCGAGACCGAGCAGCACAGCTTCCTGGCCGACGAACCTGTCGCAGCCGGTGGCAGCGACCTTGGGCCGACGCCCTATGATCTGCTGCTGTCCGCGGTCGGCACGTGCACCGCCATGACGCTGCGGCTGGTGGCGGAGAAGGAAGGGATACCGCTGACCGGCGTTTCGGTCGTGCTGCGCCATTATCGCCGTCACGCCGATGATTGCGCGGCGTGCGCAACGGGCAGCCCGATGCTCGACGTACTGGACCGCGTGATCCGGCTGGAGGGCGATCTGAACGAAGCGCAGCGCGCGCGGATGCTGGTGATCGCCGACAAATGCCCGGTGCACCGCACGCTCGAAAATCATCCCCGGATCGAGACGCGGCTGCTATAGCGCGGCCGATGGCGCGGCTAATCCTGTTCAACAAGCCGTATGGCGTCCTGTCGCAATTCACCGATGTGGGATCGGACACCGCACGCGCCACGCTGTCGGACTATGTGCAGGTGCCTGGCGTCTATCCGGCGGGGCGGCTCGATCGCGATAGCGAGGGGTTGCTGCTGCTGACCGATGACGGGCGCTTGCAGGCGCGCATCGCCGACCCGCGTTTCAAATTGCCCAAAATTTATTGGGTCCAGGTGGAGGGGGAGCCCGATGCCGCCAGCCTGTCCGCTTTGCGCAAGGGCGTGCTGCTGAAAGACGGCATGACGCGCCCGGCCGAGGTTAAGCAGATCGATCCGCCCGAACTGTGGCCGCGCGATCCGCCGGTGCGCTTTCGCAAGAGCGTGCCCGATTGCTGGCTGCAGCTCACGATCCGCGAAGGACGGAACCGGCAGGTGCGGCGGATGACCGCGGCGGTCGGGTTGCCGACGCTGCGGCTGGTGCGCTGGCGGATTGGGGACTGGGCCCTCGACGGTATCCCGCAAGGCGCTTGGCAGGAGGTCCGGGTTTGACGCGCCCGGCGCGCGATACTCTGTTCGACTGCCCTAAACTGTGCGATACGGTTGCGAAACAATCGACCAGGAACAATCGGCAAGCAGGGGGCTGCGATGTGGGGGTTGGACACAATCGGTAAATCGACGCGTGTTGCGGCGGCTGGCGTGTTGGCGCTCGGCCTTGCGGTCGGCGGGTTCAGCATCGGCGCGGCGGACTCGACGAGCGCAAGCGGGGCGGCAGCGCTAGCGGCACCGATCTTGGCGAACCCGTGCGCCGCCGGCCCTACGACGCTCCAATCGACGCTAACCTCCAGTCCGGCGCGCGATGAGACCAGCGTTTATTGCTTCGCCTGGCAGGAATTCGTCGCGCTTAATTGGCAGGCCGATCCGACCCGGCCGGGCTATCCCAATCCCAAGGCGCTGCCCGCTTCGTTCGGCACGCCGGGCGACGTCAGCCCGAAGGTCTGGGAAAGCTATATGGAGGCGTCCGCCGTTTTCACGGCCACGCCGATGAAGGGGACGTGGCAGGCGAAACGGCCAGCGATGAAAGTGCTCAGCCGAACCTCTAAGTTCGGCGCGGCGGACCTCAGCGACATCTATCAGGCGGGCAGCGGGCATCATTGGCTGACGAACGCGCGGGGTGGGCTGACCTATTACGAAATCATGATGAACCGCGATGAATATGAATTTATCACGACGCAGAATCTGACTACGGCCGCCGGGCAATTGGCGTGCGCCAGTCAGCCGGGTAAATATCTCAGCGACGGCCCACCGGGGCCGCCGCCGCCGGGCGCGCTGATGCGTGGCGGCCTGACCATGCCCGAAGGACAGTCGAACGGGTGGGACGACACCGACTGCGCAGGAAACATCAAGACCTATGGCGACAATGTCGGCGCGATGGAGGTGAAGGCATCGTGGACGCCGCTGCCCGCCGACCATTCGCTGGATTATCGCTACAAGACCGCGATCGCCGAAATCGTCGATCCCGTTTCCAAGATGAAGCGCCGAGTGACGGTCGGCCTGGTCGGGCTGCACATCGCGCGCAAGACGGTGGCATTCCACCAGTGGATCTGGGCGACGTTCGAGCAGATCGACAATACGCCGGATGAGGCACCCGGCGGTGGCTTCGTCGCGCCGACCTTGCCCGCCAACCCCAATCAGAAGCCGTCGCCGGGTTACACGTTCTTCAATCCGAACTGCAATCCACGGACCAACGCGTTCAAGTGCGTGCACAATGCCCCGCCGGTTCGATGCCCGCCCGCGCCGGGCGGTACGTGTCAGCCGTTCACCGCGCCGATGCAGATCACGCGGGTGACGCCTGTGTCGGCCACGGCAAACGGCGTCACGGCCTATTATTGGAGCCTGCTGCCGGCCAAATCTGTGTTCAATTATTACCGCCTGGTCGGCGTGCAATGGCCGACCGCCAGCGGCAATCCGCTCCCGGCGGGCCAGCGCCTGCCGTTGCCGCAGGGCGCGCCCTCGCCCAAGGGCGCGGCGGGCGGGACCGCGCAGATCCTTGCCGATGCCACGCTCGAATCATTCCAGCAGACGCAGGCGGGGTGCATGGATTGCCATGCCAACTTTACGTCCATCGCCTCTGCGCCCGGACTGCGGGCTGCGGCTAAAGGTGGCTTGCGCAAGGTGTCGAGCGTCGTGGGCGCCGCGCCGCAGCCTTATGCTTCGGATTATTCGTTTTTGTTTTTGACGGAGACGAAGCGGTAGGGCGCGGGGACGACGCGGCGAAGCCGCGTCGTCGGTCGGCGCTTTGGCGCCGTCGGCCGATCGTGTGACGGGGGCGCGATTTAGCTTTCGCAAAATCTTGCGTCACACGATTTCAAACAACCCCGCCGCGCCCATTCCCCCAGCGGTGCACATCGACACCACAACATTGCGAACCCCGCGCCGCCGCCCTTCGATCAGCGCATGGCCGACCAGCCGCGATCCGGTCATGCCGAACGGATGCCCAATCGCGATGGCCCCGCCATTAACGTTGTATTTCTCCGGATCGATTCCGAGGAAATCGCGGCAATACAGGCATTGCGATGCGAACGCTTCGTTCAATTCCCACAGGCCGATGTCGGCGACCGACAGCCCGGCGCGCGCCAGCAATTTCGGGATCGCGAAGACCGGGCCGATCCCCATTTCGTCGGGCGCGCAGCCAGCGGCCTGAAACCCGCGATAGATGCCGAGGATCTCGCGCCCCTCGGCCTTGGCGGTGGCATGATCCATGACGATTTGCGCGGAGGCACCGTCCGAAAGCTGGCTCGCATTGCCCGCCGTGACATTCTGTCCCGGTCCGGTGAACTCGCCGCCCGGCCACACGGTTTTGAGGCCCGCGAGCGCCTCGGCAGTGGTCCCGGCGCGAATGCCTTCGTCCTGCGACAGCGTCACCGTCTCGCTCCCGGTCCGCTCGCCGCTCTTGTCGAAGATCGCTTTCTCGACCGTGATCGGCGCGATCTCATCGGTGAACGCCCCCGTTTCCAGCCCGCGCGCCGCGCGTTGCTGGCTCATCGCGGCATAGGCGTCCTGCGCTTCGCGGCTAATGCCGTAGCGATCGGCGACGATCTCGGCGGTCTCGATCATCGGAATATAGGCGGCGGGCTCCTGCGCGATCACCGATTTGTTGACGAAGCGCGGTGCATCCTTGGTGACCGTGAAGCTGATCGATTCCATGCCGCCCGCCAGCGCGACATCCATTTCGTCGCAGATGATGCTGCGCGCGGCGAGGGCGATTGCCGTCAGCCCGGAGCCGCATTTGCGGTCGAGCGTGAAGGCGGGGACGCTTTGCGGCAGGCCCGCCGCGAAGGTTGCCATGCGCCCGGCATTGCCGCCCTGGCTGCCCCATTGATTGCCGATGCCCCAGAAGATTTCGTCGATCCGCGCCGGGTCGATGCCGGCACGCTCGACGGCCGCGTTCATCACATGCGCCGCCAGCACCGGCGCCTCGGTCGCGTTAAAGGCGCCGCGATAGGCTTTGCCGATGGGAGTGCGGGCGGTGGAAACGATCGCGGCTTCGCGCATGAGACTGGCCTTTCGCTTGGGATGGCGCGGCGTACCGTCTGCACGGTTTCTCCACAAGCGCGGGATCAGCGGTGGATGGCCGCACGGTAAGGCGGCCTTGACCCACCGCGCCCCGGAGCCACTATGCCGTCCATGAGCCACATCCTGATCGTCGACGACGACCCACACATCCGCGAATTGCTCGCCTTTGCGCTCGGCAAGGCCGGGATGAGCGTGGCGGAGGCCGCCGATGGCGAGGATGCGTTAGCGGCGCTCGCGCGGCGGATGCCCGATCTGATGGTGCTCGACATCAACATGCCGCGTTTGAACGGGCTCGATCTGTGCCGCAAACTGCGGGCGGAGGGCGGGGCCGGGGCGGCGCTGCCGATCCTGTTCCTTTCGTCGCGCGACGACGAGATCGACCGCATCGTCGGGATCGAGATCGGCGGCGACGACTATGTGGTGAAGCCCTTCTCGCCGCGCGAAGTGGTGGCCCGCGTCGGTGCGATCCTGAAGCGCGGGACCGCACCGGCCATGCCGCCCAAGGCAGTGACGCACGCGCGCCTGTCGCTCGATACCGAGGCATGGGAAGCGCGTTTCGACGACGTACCGGTGCTGCTTACCACCACCGAGTTCCAGTTGTTGCTGCTGCTCGCAACCAGTCCGACCAAGGTCTTCTCACGCGACGCCATCATCGATCGGCTGCACGGTCCGGGCTTTGCCATCACCGACCGGACGATCGACAGCCACGTCCGCAATTTGCGCGGCAAATTTCCGCACGTCGACCTGATCGAGACGCGGGCCGGGATCGGGTATCGCATCGGCAGCTGCGCTTGATCGCTGCCCTGAAGAGCTTTGCCAAGGCGCATTGGCCGAAGCTGCATTTGCGCGTCATCCTGTTCGGGACGTTGCTGTTCGTCGCGGCCCTGCCCGGCGTCGCCGCTCTTTCGCTGCGCGTGTATGAGAATACGATCGTCCAGCAGACCGAGTCCGAACTGATCGCGCAGAGCGTAGTGCTGGCGGCGGCGTATAAATCGGCGTGGCGCGGTGGCGTGCCCGATCCGAGCCCGCGCCCGCTTGCGCCCGAGGTGCCGGGGATCGACTTGCGTACCGATGCGGTGCTGCCGCGCGCGCCGCGGGGGCGAACGGCAGGGTCGCCGGACCCACATGCCGCGCAAGTCGCGCTGGCGCTCCGTCCGATCGTCAGCGATGCGGTGGCGGTGACGCTGACCGCGACGCGATTGCTCGATGCGCGAGGGACCGTCGTGCTCGGCCGCGACGATGCCGGTTTGAATTTTGCCAGGCTGGCCGAAGTGCGCGCCGCTCTGCGTGGACATCCGGCGACCGTGCTGCGCGAACGCAGTGCACAGGAAATGGCCGATTGGCGTGCGATGCTGAGCCGCGCCTATGCGATCCGCGTCCACCATGCCCGCCCGGTCATTGCGGACGGCAAAGTGATCGGCGTGGTGACGGTGACGCGATCCCCGCGCGGGCTATTCATCGGCATCTGGCAGGACCGGGTGGCGATCCTGCTCGGCACTAGCGTGATATTCCTGACGCTGCTGGTGCTGGCCGGCCTGCTGTCGCGCGGCATTGCCCGGCCCATCTCGGCGCTGGCGCGCGCGAGTGAAGACGTCGCGCGCGGTGTGCCATTGGTGCCGGAGACGCCCGTCACGGCAGCGATCGAGATTGCGCAACTCTACGACAATTTCCGCAGCATGGCGGCGCGGATCGAGCGCCGCTCACGCTATCTGCGCGATTTCGCGGCGGCGGTGAGCCATGAATTCAAGACGCCGATCGCGGGGATTCGCGGGGCGCTGGAGCTGCTCCGCGATCATGGCGCGGAGATGAGCCCGGCGGAGCGTGCCCGCTTTCTCGGCAACGCGACCGCCGATGCCGATCGGCTGGCACGCCTCGTCCAGCGCCTGCTCGATCTGGCGCGCGCCGACATGACGATGATCGATGCCGATGCGCGGGCGGATGTCGCGGCGGCGGCGCGGCGGGTGGCGGATTCTTTTCGGGGGGACGCGTTCGCGGTCGAGGTGATTGCGGGCGCGGTGCCGGATGCGCGAGTGACGAGCGCTGCGATCGAGACGATCCTGGAAACCGTCGTCGAAAATGCGCGGCAGGCGGGGGCGTCGATGGTGACCATCCGGATCGAGGCGGAAGACGGGGTGCGCGTGTCGGTGGCGGATGATGGCCCGGGGATTGCGGCCACGGATATCGAGCGCATCTTCGAACCCTTCTTTACCGGCCGACGCGAGGAAGGCGGGGCAGGGCTCGGGCTCGCGATCGCGCGCTCGCTACTGGCAGCGAGCGGCGGGACGATCGTTGCGGAACGGGTTAGCGCTGGCGCTTGCTTTCGAATTGCGCTCTTGGCGGCTGAATGACCGAACTTCCCTACGACACCATCATCCTCGGCGCAGGTGCGGCCGGCCTGATGTGCGCCTTCACCGCAGGTCAGCGCGGGCGGCGCGTTTTGCTGGTCGATCATGCCGAGGCGATCGGCAAGAAGATCCTGATCTCGGGTGGCGGGCGTTGCAATTTCACCAATCTTTACACTGCGGCCGATCGCTACATTTCGGCCAACCCGCATTTCGCCAAATCGGCGCTCGGGCGCTACACCGCGCAGGACTTTATCGATCTGGTCGAGCGCCACGGCATCGCGTGGCACGAAAAGACGCTCGGGCAATTATTCTGCGATGGCTCGGCCAAACAGATCGTCGCGATGCTCCAGGACGAATGCGATCGGGGCGGGGTGGAGATCGCGCTGGGCCATCCGATCCGCGATGTAAGCCACGCCGATGGCCAGTACCGCGTGACCGTAGGTGAGCGCACCGCCACCGCCCCCTCACTCGTTATCGCCACCGGCGGTCCGTCGATCCCGCAGATGGGCGCGACCGGCTTTGCCTATGATCTTGCGCGGAAATTCGGACTGAAGGTGGTTGAGCCGCGCCCCGCCTTGGTGCCGCTGACGCTGGGCGGGGACGAAACGCTGTTCCGCTCGCTCTCGGGTGTCGCCGCAGAGGTTGTGGCCAAAGCGGGCAAGGCCAAATTCCGCGAGGCCGCGCTCTTCACCCACAAGGGGCTGAGCGGCCCGGCGATCCTGCAAGTGTCGTCTTACTGGCGGCATGGCGAGCCGGTCGGGATCAACTTCCTGCCCGATCTCGCGCCCGGCTGGCTCGTCGCGATCAAGCACGCCCGCCCGCGCGCGCGACTCGACAATACGCTCGGTAATCACTTGCCCGCCCGCCTCGCCGATACGCTGGCCGACCGGATCGGACTCGACGGCGAACTCGGGACCCATACCGACAAGGCCGTCGCGGCGGCGGCGGCGCAACTCGCCGACTGGCGCTTTACGCCGAACGGCACCGAAGGCTTCGCCAAGGCCGAGGTGACGGCGGGCGGCATCTCCACCGCTGATCTCTCCTCGCAGACGATGGAGGCGCGCAAGGTGCTGGGGCTCTACGCGATCGGCGAGGCGGTCGACGTCACCGGCTGGTTAGGGGGCTACAATTTCCAGTGGGCCTGGGCGAGCGGCTGGGCGGCGGGGATGGTGGCCTGATGCGCGTCCCCAGTCTCTCCCCTCCCTGAAAGGGAGGGGTTGGGGGTGGGTTGCTCTCCGAATCGCGCTACGCCAGCTTCGAACAATGCCGCGTGTGCCGCCAGAGATGACCCGTCGCGCTCGCGCGTTACGCACGAACGCAACCGACGCCGAGCGTCGCTTATGGCTGCGGCTGCGCAATTATCGACCGCGCTTTACCCGCCAACTCGTCATCGGAAACTACATCGTCGACCTAGCGTGCCGCGAAGCCAAGCTGGCCGTCGAATTCGACGGGAGCCAGCATGCCGACTCAGCGTATGACACGGCGCGGACCAGCTTTCTCGAAAGCCTAGGGTGGCGCGTCCTCCGTTTCTGGAATTCCGACGTTGTTGCGAATCCGGCTGGTGTTGCCGAGGTGATTTTGGCGGAGGTCGCACTCCGCGTCGGGGCGACCCACCCCCAACCCCTCCCTTCCAGGGAGGGGAGAAGATAGGGATATCCCAACCCCCCGTGCATTTCCCGCACGTCCGTGCTAAGGGCCCGCTTTGGCGTGCGACGTCGCCGCCCCAGATCCGGAATATCATGCCCTTTTCACATCTTCCCACGCTTCTCGGCGAAGCGCTCTCTGCCCGTGGCTATGCCGCGCCCACCCCGGTCCAGGCCGCCGTCATCCAGCCAGAGGCCGAGGGCCGCGACCTGATCGTCTCCGCGCAGACCGGTTCGGGCAAGACCGTCGCCTTCGGTCTTGCCATCGCACCGCAATTGCTTGGCGAAGACCAGCTTCTGTCATCGCCGCGCGCCCCGCTCGCGCTCGCCATTGCGCCGACGCGCGAACTCGCGCTGCAGGTCAGCCGCGAACTCGAATGGCTGTACGGCAAGGCCGGTGCACGCATTTCGACCTGCGTCGGCGGCATGGACGCCAGCCGCGAACGCCGGAGTCTCGCACACGGCACGCATATCGTGGTCGGCACGCCGGGCCGCTTGCGCGATCATATCGAACGCGGTGCGCTCGATCTGTCGAACCTCAAGGCGGTCATCCTCGACGAAGCCGATGAGATGCTCGACATGGGTTTCCGCGAGGATCTCGAACTGATCCTCGACGCCTCGCCCGCCGAACGCCGCACGCTGCTGTTCTCGGCGACGATGCCCAAGTCGATCGTCGCGCTCGCCCGCCGTTACCAGAAGGACGCTTTGCGCATCTCGACCGTCGGCGAAGATCGCGGGCATGGCGACATCGAATATCAGGCGGTGACGGTTGCCCCGGCCGACATCGAGAATGCCGTGGTCAATCTGCTGCGCCTGCATGAGGCCGAGACGGCGATGCTGTTCTGCGCGACGCGCGACAATGTCCGCCATTTGCACGCGGGATTGATCGAACGCGGTTTCGCGGCGGTGGCCTTGTCGGGCGAGCATAGCCAGAACGAGCGCAACGCCGCGATGCAGGCACTTCGCGACAAGCGCGCGCGCGTCTGTGTCGCCACCGACGTGGCGGCACGCGGGATTGATCTTCCGTCGCTGAGCCTCGTCATCCACGTCGAATTGCCGCGCGATGCCGAAACGCTGCAGCATCGCTCCGGCCGCACCGGCCGCGCAGGCAAGAAGGGCACCGCGATCCTGATCGTGCCGTATCAGCGCAAACGGCGTGTCGAGATGATGCTGCGCGGCGCGCGCATCGCGGTCGAATGGATGAACGCCCCCACCGTCGACGACATCCGCAAGGCCGACCGTGAGCGCTTGCTGGAGATGCTGATGGCGCCGGTCGAGATCGAGGATGACGACCGCGAATTGGCCGCGAAATTGCTCGAGCAGAAGACGCCCGAGGAAATCGCCGCGATGCTGGTGCAGAGCTTCCGCTCGAAAATGCCGGCGCCCGAGGAGATGCTGTCGCAATCGTCGGAGAAACCGGCAGGCAAGGAACACCACCGCGAGGGCTTCGATGACACGGTGTGGTTCCGCATGGACATCGGCCGTCGCCAGAACGCCGACCCACGCTGGATCCTGCCGCTGATCTGCCGTCGCGGGCACATCACCAAGAATGAAGTCGGCGCGATCCGTATCGCCGCGAACGAGACGATGTTCCAGGTGCCGCGCGGTATTGCGGGCAAGTTCATGGCGGCGGTGAAGCGTACCGTCGGCCAGGAAGACGAGGGCGCGGTGCAGTTCGAGCAGGTCCAGGGCGCGCCGCCGCAACCGGATCGCGGTCCGCGGCGGGCCAATAATGGGCCGGCACCGGTGCGGCATCAGGCACGTCCGACGCTGCGCCCGGCGGGGGCTGGCGGCAGTGGCCACAAGCGGCCGCGCGGGTAATTTAACGCCTCCCCTCCCTGGAAGGGAGGGGTCGGGGGTGGGTCTGTATGGGTGGTGAGGTTCGTCCGACAAACTGGCCTACCCACCCCCAACCCCTCCCTTTCAGGGAGGGGAGAAGGAATTGAAGGCGGTCGTTTTCCCCGCTAAGCGCGTCCGCATGAACGCACCCCAGCCCAAATCGTGGATCATGGACATCGCCCCGTACGTACCGGGGCGGTCGACCGGTGACAGCGGCGCCCCCGTCGTCAAACTTTCGTCGAACGAAAACCCGCTCGGCACCAGCGGCAAGGCGCAGGCGGCATTCGTCGCGCATTCCGCCGACCTGGCGCGCTATCCCGATGCGGGTGCGGCCCTGCTCCGCGAGGCGATCGCGGCGCATCACGATCTCGATCCGGCGCGCGTCATCTACGGCACCGGGTCGGACGAAATCCTGCATCTCGTCGCCGGGGCCTATGCCGGGCCGGGCGATGAAGTGATTCAGGTGCGCTACGGCTTCGCGGTCTATGAAATCGCCACCCGCCGCGTCGGCGCGACGTTGGTGATCGCTGACGATCGCGACTATGCCACCGATGTCGATGCCATCCTTGCCTGCGTTACCGACCGGACGCGCCTGGTGTTCGTCGCCAATCCCAACAATCCCACCGGCACGTTCACGCCGCGCGCCGAGATCGCACGGTTGCACGCCGGCCTCCCGCCGCACGTGATGCTGGTGCTCGACCAGGCCTATGCCGAATATCTGTCGGCCGAAGAGGATGACGGCGGTCTCGACCTCGCGCGGACGCAGCCGAACGTGATCGTCACGCGGACCTTCTCCAAGATCCACGGCCTCGCCGCCGAGCGGATCGGCTGGGGTTATGGCTCGGCCGAGGCGATCGGCGCGATGCACCGGATTCGCGCACCGTTCTGCTGCACGACGGCGGGGCAGGAAGCTGCGGTCGCCGCGCTGAACGATGCCGATTTCATCCATGCCTCGCGCGAGCATAATCGCGTGTGGCGTGCGTGGTTCAACGACGAGATCGCCAAGCTTGGCAATGCGGGCCTGCGCGCGGTGCCGAGTGCCGCGAACTTCGTGCTCGTCCTGTTCGAAGGCGCGGTAAGCGCCGAAACCGCGTATAAGGGCCTGATGGAGCGCGGCTACATCGTGCGCTGGCTGCCGGGGCAGGGGTTGGGCAACGGCCTGCGCATCACGATCGGCACCGAGGACGAAACGCGCGGCGTGATGGCTGCATTGCGCGAGATCGTCGGCTGATAAAGGCGCTCGCCTTCGACGTTTTCGGTACGGTCGTCGATTGGCGCAGCAGCATCGCACGCGAGGCGGCGGCGTTCTTTGGCGTGATCGGGCGTGATGACATCGATCCGGCCGGGTTTGCCGATGCATGGCGTGGCTTGTACCAGCCGGCGATGGAGGAATGCCGTTCTGGCCGTCGCGCCTATACGCGGCTGGATGTGCTCAATCGCGAGACGCTCGATACGCTGTTGAGACAGCATGGCGTTCATGCGGACGACGCGGCGGTCGCCGATCTTGCGATGGCCTGGCGCAGGCTCGATCCCTGGCCCGATGCGGTCGCCGGGCTGACGCGGCTCAAGGCGCGGTTCCCGATCGTCACGCTGTCCAACGGCAATGTCGCGCTGATCCTGGAGATGGCGCGGCGCGCTGGTCTGCCGTGGGATGCGATCCTCGGGGCGGAGGCGACCGGGGTCTATAAACCGCTGCCGCAAGCCTATCTCGGCACGGCGGATATTCTCGGCATCGCGCCGTCGGAACTGTGCCTGGTCGCGGCGCATCACAGCGATCTGGCGGCGGCGCGGGCAGCGGGATTGCGTACGGCTTATGTCGATCGGCCGATGGAATATGGCGGACGGCCAGCGCCCGACCGCGCGGCGGCGCAGGATTGGGAGTTCAGCGCTGGGTCGCTGGTGGAGCTGGCCGATTTGATGTGCTGCTAAACGGCTATCGTTCGCGCTGAACACCCGTTCGCCCTGAGCTTGTCGAAGGGCTGCACCCTCTCAACGCCGCAAGGGAAGGGCAGGGCTTCGACAAGCTCAGCTCGAACGGATTTGGGTTCTCAGTCGCGTCCTAAGCCCCCAGCATCTCTTTCAGCGGCACGCTCGCATCCGCCAGCGACGCCGGATCGACCACCGCGCGCGCCAGCACCAGCGCACGGCCCTGCACATAATCGCGCGTCGCATTGACGCAATCGAGCGCGATCACGCGGCCCTGCTTGAGATAGATCACCGAGAAGCTACGCGCCGCCATGTCCCCGCGAACCACGGTCGCATCATAGCCCGTCGACAAGCCGACGGTTTGCAACTTCAGATCATATTGGTTCGACCAGAACCACGGCACCGCCTCGTACGGATGCTCCTCCCCGGTCAGCAGCTTGGCGACGGTAGTTGCCTGGTCATTCGCATTCTGCACCGATTCGAGCCGGATCTTGGCACCGTCGGCAAAGCTATTGGCGTGCGCCGCGCAATCGCCGATCGCGAAGATGTCGGGCAGGGTGGTTCGGCACAGCGCATCGGTATCGACGCCATTGCCCCCTGCGGCTCCGGCCGCGATCAGTGGGCCGACCGCCGGAATGATCCCGATCCCGACAATCACCAGTTCGCCGGGCAGGACCGTCCCATCCGCCAGCCGCACCCCCGCGACCGTGCCTTCCTGTCCAACGATCGAGTCGACCGTCACGCCGGTGCGCAGGTCGACCCCGTGCGCGCGGTGTTCGGCTTCGTAGAAATGCGACAGCGCTTCCCCCGCTACCCGGGCCAGCACGCGCGGCGCCGCCTCCAGCACGGTGACGTGCTTGCCGAGCTTGGTCAGCACCGCTGCCGCCTCCAGCCCGATATAGCCGCCGCCGACGACGATCGCGCGGGTGACTTGCGGCAGTTCCGCCATCATCCGCTCGACATCGGCGCGGGTGCGCACGCCGTGGACGCCGCGCAGATCATGGCCCTCGCAGCTCATCCGTCGCGGGCTGCCCCCGGTCGCCCAGATCAGCGTCCCGTAGCCGATCGTCGCGCCGTCTGCGGTGATCACACGGTGCCCTGCGGGATCGACCGACACCACCGTCCGGCCCGGCAGCAGGGTAATCTCGCGCTCGGTCCAGAAGGCAGCCGGGCGGATCAGGATGCGCTCGAACGGCTTGTCCCCAGCGAGATATTCCTTCGACAGCGGCGGGCGTTCGTAGGGCAGTTCGGGTTCGTCGCCGAGCAAGGCGATGCTCCCGGCGAATTTGCGCTGCCGCAGCGCGATCGCCGCTTGTGCGCCGCCGTGTCCGGCACCGACGATCAGGACGTCGTAGGAAGTGTGTTCGGTCATCGTTTCAAAATACCGCATGGTCGCCACGGTCTACCGAGGCTTGCTCGGCGATGACCCTGGCATAGAAATCGAACAGCGTCTCGGTGCCGGTCGATGGCGTCGCGGCTGCGTCGTAACGCCCGCTCACGGGATCAAGCACCAGCATCGATTCGGTCGCATAATAGCGCCCGATCCGTGCAAGTTCGGCCTTGTCCGCCAGCGTCGGCGCCACGCGCCCGAGCGTGCCCAGCACCGCGATGATCGTATCGAGCAGCTTGACCGGCACCGATTTGAAGCGCGGCTCGCGGCCGAGCAGCGCAAACAAGCGCTCGCCTTGCTCGCGCGGGGTGATCGCAGCGCCGGGGCCGCCGATCGGCAGGATCCGGTTATGGCGTTCGGGCAAATCGATACACTCGACCATATAGCGCCCGAGATCGTCGTCGCTGATCGGCTTGCACACGGTCAGCATACCGTCGCCGAACAGCAGGAACGGCTTGCCGCGCCGCACGCGATCGATCTGACCCGACAGCGATTTGAAGAAAGCGGTCGCGCGGACGATCGAATAGGTCAGGCCAGAGTCGATCAACTCGGCCTCGAATGCCAGCTTGGCTTTCTGGAACGCGAGCAACGGCTTTTGCACGCAAATCGCGGAAAGCAGCACCATCTGGGTCACGCCCGCCGCTTGCGCCGCCGCCAGCGCGTCGACATGCGCGCGGTGGTCGATCGCCCAGGCATCCTTGGGCGCACCGGTGCGCGAGGCGAGGCAGGAGAGCAACACGTCGAACCGCTCCCCGCGGAACCCGTCGCGGGCCAGCGATTTCGGGTCGGTGACGTCACCGAAGCGCAACTCAGCGTCGGGCAGAATATGCGCGCTGGCCTCGGCGGAGGTGTCCCCGCGACCGCGTACAAGGCATACGACCTGATGTCCGCGCGCCAGCAAAGCCCGCACCGTCGCTTGGCCGATCGTGCCGGTCGCCCCAAGCACGAACACGCGGCGCGGGCGGGCAGAGGCGCTTGTTTCCGACATCGTTGCGCGGTGTTGCCGCAGGGATGGGGCGGGCGCAACGCCGCTTGGCCGTGCGATCGAATTTTTGCGCGACGACGTTTGCATCACTAGGGGTTTGGGGATGACCGTTCAGGGGGCACCGTCGAAACCAATGTGGCGTGGCCTTGCGCTCGTCACGCTGGCCTGGGCCACCGCGCTGCTGCTGTTTTTTCGCCGGGTGATCGCCAGCGGTTTCGATCTTGGATTCAGCGATCGTGCGGATGGCATCATCGAAATCAGCATCCTCGAACATTGGCGCAATGTGCTGTCGGGCGCGTCGAGCTGGAATGTCACCAACTACTTTTATCCATATCCCGCGACGCTCGGGTATAATGACGGCTATTTCCTCTATGGCTTGAGCTATGCCTTCTGGCGGCTGTTCGCCGACCCGTTCCTGGCCGACACGCTCAACCTCGCGACGTTCAAGACGATCGGCTTCGTCGCGGCGTATCTGCTGGTCGCACGGTCGCTGCGCTGGGGGCGTGGCGCGGGGCTGCTGGTCGCGTTCCTGTTCACCAACGCCAACGGCCTGATGGTGCAGGCGGGTCATGCGCAATTGCAGAGCATCACGCTGTTGCCGGTAGCGATGCTGCTCGCGGTCGCAATCCCGCGTGCCGAGCGCGAAGGACGGCGCATGGCGGCATGTCTCGCCGCGGCGGGCCTCGCCCTGCTGCTCGCGGCGTGGCTGTTCACCGCTTTCTACATGGCGTGGTTCACGATTTTCTTCGGCGCGGTGTTCGTGCTGTGCTGGGCGGTGGCGAGTGGGTGGTGGCGGCCGGTGGCGCTGCTGCGGATAATCGTGCGGCATCACCTCGTCCTTGAGGTCGGGGGCATCGTCTTTGCGATCGCGGTGATCCCGTTCCTGACCGTCTATCTGCCCAAGGCGCGCGAGACCGGCGGGCAGGCGTATCAGGCCGCACTGCATTATCTCATTCGCCCGCTCGATCCGATCAACGTCGGCACCGCCAATTACCTGTGGGGCTGGCTGATCCGCTCGCTCGGACCCGGGATGACGGATGGCGAACATAACACCGGCCTCCCGCTGCTGCTGTTCACGCTCGCGGTGGTCGCGTTGTGGCAGGCGATCGTGCGGCGGCGGACGGTTAGCGGCGCGCCGGTCGATCCCGCCTTTCGGGCCTTCGCAGCCGCAATCCTGTTGTGCTGGCTGCTCGCGATTCGGATCGGGCCGTGGTCCGGCTGGGCCTTGGTCTATGAGCTCGTGCCGGGCGCGAAGGGGTTGCGCGTTGTGTTGCGCCTTCAACTCTTCCTGATCCTGCCCGTGCTGTTGCTCGTGGTCGGCGCTTGGCGCGGTCTGGCCGGCGAATGTCTGCGGAAACGGCCAATATTGCTCGCCGGGCTGGTCGCATTGCTGGTCGCCGAGCAATTCGGCAACGACGTTCCGGTCGCCGTCAGCCGCTCGGCCGACGGTGCCGCCTTATCGGCAGTCCCAGCCCCGCCCAAGGATTGCGCCAGCTTCTACGTCGTCACCGCGCGGCGGAATGAACCGCCTTATATCGACCTCGAACACACCGCGCTCTACCCGCACAATGTCGATGCTATGTTGCTGGCCGAACTGTGGCACTTGCCCACGGTCAACGGCTTCTCGACGTTCCAGCCGCCCGACTGGGATTTTGCCGAGCCCCATGCGCCCACTTACGACACGCGCATCGCGCGCTATGCCGTCCGGCACGCGCTGATGAAGGTGTGTCGGCTCGATATCGAACGCCAACCGATCTGGACCTATCTGCGCTGAACTGGTGCCGCGCCGCCGATCCTGTGCAGCGTGGGGACGATCACGCTGCTCGCAAAGATGATCAGATAGACATCCAAAAAGGCGCGGTGGCTGGAATGCCCCCACAAGACGCCTGTGATCCCCGCGAACAGAAGGAAATTGCCATAGACCGGCAGGAACTCGCGCCACCGCGACCGCGTCCGCCACAGGCCGATCAGGCCGAGCACCAGCATCGGACCATAAGCCAGCGCCTGGACCGCATCGGTCTTCCAATCATGCCTTGGACTCGGGAGTACCCCGAAGGCCGCGATATTCTTTCGCATCGCGCCGATCATGAAACGGGCCGGATCGGCATAGATGTACGAGAGACCCCGGCGCAGAAACCAGTCGCTGACCTCCGCTTCGTTGTCCCTCAGCGGCATCAATTGCGCGCGATCCGCGCGCGTCAAGGAAAGGATCGCGGCTCTGCGGCTCAGATCGATGCTCTGACGCGGATAGAAGCGGAAAGTCATCGGGTTGTTGCCGCCCCACACCGCGGCCCCGAATTCGGTGCCGAGCGTATAGCGCCCGGTGATCTGATGCGCGCGGATCAGCCAGGGCGAAAGCGTCGCGCCGAGCGCCGCAAGGCACAGCAGCGCCGTCACCATCCGCCGTCGCAGGGGCGCACCGGCGCGATCGGGCATCAGCAGCCAGAAAACGGCAAACAGCGCGAACGGCATCAACGTCGCGCGGGTCAGGATCGCAAGGCCCAGCACCAATCCCGCGAGCAACGCCACGGCCAATCCGCGCCGCCGCTGCGTCACCACCACCAGGGCCATTGCGAGTGTGGCAAGGAAGGTGAAGAACCCGGTCTCCTGCAGTGCGGTGTCGTGCCACAGATAATAGGGGTAGAGCGCGGTGATCCAGGCGGCGACCAGCGCGACCGGTCGCCCGAACCACAGTCGCGCCAGCCAGGCAACGCACGCCACCGTCCCCGCCGACACCAGCGCCTGTGCAATCAGCACGGCCCAGAAATCCTGCCGCCCCTGCGTCACTGCCGCGAGGAAGATCGGATAGAATGGCACGCGGAACGCGGTTGGCGGAAAGCCCGGAAAGGCATAGCCATGACCCTCCGCAAGCTGCTTTGCGAGCATGAAGAACAGAAAATAGCTGTTGGTCCAGAACCCGGCGGCACCACCAGCGGCACGCGCAACCACGCGCAACACGAAGGCGACCAGCACGATCGCACCGATTGCCCAGCGAAAGCGCGCGCCGGCCAGTGCGCCGACACGCTCGAAAAACGAACGCGGCGGTTGCGTCTCGGCCAGCGGGGATGCGGTCACGGGAAAATTGGAGCGGGTAACGGGAATCGAACCCGTGTATTCAGCTTGGAAGGCTGCTGTACTACCATTGTACTATACCCGCTCGCTCATCGCTGGTGCGGCGATTGGCTCCGGTTAGCGTGGCCTGCGGTACAGTGCAAGTCGCTGCCCTTGCGCTTGTGCGGCAATCGCGACAGGATGTTGCGCTCTTGCAGGAGCGCCGATGCCCGACGACCAGACCGTAACCTGCCCCGGCGGCGAAGGCGCAGCGGCGATCACGCTGCCTGCACGGCCCGAGGCGTTGCGGCTCGCGCCCGAGGCGACCGCGGTCGTCGTGATCGACATGCAGAACGCCTATGCCAGCGAGGGCGGCTACGTTGATCTCGCGGGGTTCGACATTGCCGGGGCCGCAGGGACGATCGGCAAGATTGCCACCGTGCTCGAAACCGCGCGCGCGGCCGGGGTGCAGGTGGTGTTCCTGCAAAACGGCTGGGACCCGGACTATCTCGAGGCAGGCGGGCCGGGATCGCCCAACTTCCACAAATCCAATGCGTTGAAGACGATGCGCAAACGGCCCGAACTGTCGGGCCAGCTGCTCGCGCGCGGCGGGTGGGATTATGCGCTCGTCGATGCGCTGACGCCGCAGCCGGGCGACATTTCGCTCCACAAGACGCGTTATTCGGCCTTCTTCAATTCGCAGCTTGATAGCGTGCTGCGCGCGCGCGGCATTCGGAATCTGGTGTTCGTCGGGATCGCGACCAATGTCTGCGTGGAGAGTACGCTACGCGACGGCTTCCACCTCGAATATTTCGGGGTGATGCTGGAGGATGCGACGCACCATCTCGGTCCGCCCGAAATGCAGGCGGCGAGCGTGTATAATGTCGAGAAATTCTTCGGCTGGGTCAGCACGACCGCGGATTTCTGCGGGAGTTTCGGCCAAGTCCCTTCCACGACCCCCCGTTCGCCCTGAGCTTGTCGAAGGGCTACTCTCCTGCTCCAACGCAGGGAAGATGGCAGTGTCGACAAGCTCAGCACGAACGGAAGATAGGAAACCAGCAATGCCCTTCACCCCCATCAACCCCCCGCAATTCCCAACCCCGATCGCGCCCTATTCGGCGGGCGCGAAGGCGGGGAACACCGTCTATGTCTCCGGCGTGCTGGCGCTGGGCGAGGGCGGGGCGGTGCTGCACGTCGGCGATGCGGCGGCGCAGACGCGGCATGTGCTCGACGTGATCAAGGTGACGCTGGAGGCGGCAGGCGCTTGCCTGGAGGATGTGGCGATGAACCACATCTTCCTGAAGGACCTCGCCGATTATGCCGCCTTCAATGCGGTCTATGCCGAATATTTTCCGGGTGCGAAGCCTGCGCGCTATTGCATCCGCGCCGATCTGGTGAAGCCCGAGTGTTTGGTCGAGATCGCCAGCGTTGCGCATCTTGGTTGAGGTGACCAGCGGGGCTTCTTCCCTTCCTGCTTCCCCGGCGAAGGCCGGGGCCCAGTTGTGGCGCAGATGGAAACTGCGCGCAGCGTTAGAACCCCGAAACGCGCGCAACTGGGCCCCGGCCTTCGCCGGGGAACGGCGGGGGGAAAGGTGATGGGATATGCTGCCGGCCTTTATTACGAAACCCACGGCCCAGAAGACGCGCCCCCGCTGATCCTGTCATCGGGCCTCGGCGGCTCGGCTAGTTATTGGGCACCCAATATCCCCGCGCTCGCCGAGCATTACCGCGTCATCGCCTATGATCATCGCGGTACTGGGCGGAGCGATCGCGCCTTACCGGACACGGTTTCGGTCGAGGATTTCGCGACCGATATCCTCGCCTTGATGGACGCTTTGGAAATTCCGGTGGCGACGATCGCCGGTCATGCCGCTGGCGCTGTCGCGGCGCTTGCGTTGGCCCTGCTGGCGCCAGAGCGAATCGACAAATTGGTGGTGGTCAATGGCTGGGCCGCGCCCGATCCGCATTTCCTGCGCTGTTTCGCTGCGCGGCTCGCGTTACTGCGCGGTAGCGGCCCGGAGGCGTATCTCCGCGCGCAGCCTTTGTTCCTCTATCCGCCCAACTGGATTTCGGCGAATGACGCGGTACTCGAGGCCGAACTGCCCGACCAACTCGCGCATTTCCCCGGCGCTAAGACGATGGAGAAGCGCATCGCTGCGCTCGCCCGGTTCAACGTAACCGATCGGCTGCGCGACATTCACCGGCCGGTCCTAGTCGTGGTGTCCGATGATGACATGCTGGTGCCGTCGAACGCCGGCGTGGCGCTTGCCAACGGCCTGCCGATCGCCGGGTTTTGCCGCGCTGAACATGGCGGGCATGCGGTCAATGTCGTCGATCCCGACGCGTTCAACAGCTTCGTGCTCGCCTGGCTGGCGGGCGAAATCGCGGAAGGGTAACCCATGCAAGTCGGCGTCTTCGTCCCCATCAACAACAATGGCTGGCTGATCAGCGAAAACGCGCCGCAATACATGCCAAGCTTCGATCTGAACAAGACAATCGCGCAGTCGGCGGAAAAGCACGGGCTCGATTTCCTGCTGTCGATGATCAAGCTGCGCGGCTTCGGTGGCAAGACCGAATTCTGGGAGTATGGCCTGGAAAGCTTTACGCTGATGGCTGGCCTCGCCGCCGTTACCGAGAAGATCAAGATCTTCGCGACCTGCCCGACGCTCGTCATCCCGCCTGCCTTTGCCGCGCGGATGTGCAACACGATCGATTCGATCAGCCACGGGCGCTTCGGCCTCAACCTCATCACCGGCTGGCAACCGCCCGAGTACACCCAGATGGGGGTGTGGCCGGGCGACGAGCATTTCCGGAATCGCTACAAAATGCTCGACGAATATGCCCATATCCTGCGCGAATTGTGGGCGGAGGGGGTCAGCGACTTTAAGGGCGAGTATTACCAGATGGACGATTGCCGCGTCCGGCCCAAACCGGAAGGCGACAT
Organism: Sphingomonas sp. MMS24-J45; assembly: GCF_044881195.1. Classification (GTDB taxonomy): domain Bacteria; phylum Pseudomonadota; class Alphaproteobacteria; order Sphingomonadales; family Sphingomonadaceae; genus Sphingomonas. The sequence continues at coordinate 2,619,459 of NZ_CP173255.1, forward strand.
GAAGATCATCTGTGCGGGTAGCTCGGACGAGGGCCTCGCTTTCTCGGCGAAATGGGCGGATTACGCCTTCTGCCTGGGCAAGGGCGTCAACACGCCGACCGCCTTTGCCTCGAACAACACCCGCCTCGCCGCCGCCACCGCCAAGACCGGGCGCGACGTGTCGATCTTCGTGCTGGTCATGATCATCGCCGCCGAAACCGACGAGGAAGCGATGGCGAAGTGGAAATCGTATAATGACGGCGTAGATGTCGAAGCGATCGCCTGGCTCGCCGATCAGGGTGCGAAGGATACGGTCAACACGGACACCAACGTCCGCCAGCTCGCCGCGCCCGAGGGGGCGGTCAACATCAACATGGGGACGTTGGTCGGATCGTATGAGAGCGTCGCGCGGATGCTCGATGAAATGGCCGAGGTGCCCAATACCGGCGGCGTGCTGCTGACCTTCGACGATTTCGTGGAAGGCGTGAAGGCGTTCGGCACGCGAATTCAACCGCTGATGAAGTGCCGCGCCGGGGTGGCGGGCTGACGCTGTCCCGATTTTGGCGTGGGCACGGTTCCGGATGGTGCATCTGGGCTATGGTTAGGGCAGCGTTAACCTTATAACGCCCGCCCGATGACACCGCTTCGCCAGATCATGTTTGTTGCCGGTCTGGTGATGGTCGCGCTGTCGCTGGCAGCGGCGGTCGATCCGGGGGAGGTCGCGCCCGCCGCGTCGCCGGTCGCGCAACCGGTCGCCGTCGGCAAACGCATCGCGCTCACCTTCGACGATGTTCCGCGCGGCCCCGGCGCGTTCTACACCCCCGCCGAGCGCACCACCCGGCTGATCGCGGCGCTGCGCGACAGCGGCGTTACCCAGGCGGCGTTCTTCGCCAATCCCGGCCGGATCGGTCGGCGGAGCGACGGTGCCGCGCGGCTCGCCGCTTACGCCGCCGCCGGCCATGTCATCGCCGATCATAGCTGGTCGCACCGTGATTTGCGCAGCATGTCCGCGCACGCTTTCCTCACCGATATCGACAAGGCCGAGGCGTTCCTGAAGGGGCGCAGCACTTACCGCCCGTGGTTTCGCTTTCCCGGTCTCAATCAGGGCGGGCGCGACGGCATGAAACGGCGCGCGGTGCTCGACGGGCTGGCGGCGCGGCGGCTGCAGATCGCCTGGGTCACGGTCGATGGCTCCGACTGGAACATCGAGGGCCAGACGATCGCCGCGAAACGCGCGGGCAAGCCGATCGATGACCCGGCTTTGCGCGATCTCTATGTCGAGACGATGGTGCGATCCGCCGATTTTTCCGACGCGCTCACGCGCCGCGTCGCCGGGCGCCAAGCGCCGCAGGTGATGCTGCTGCACGAAACCGACATCGCCGCGCGCTATATCGGTGACCTGATCACGGCGCTGCGCCGCGACGGCTGGACGATCGTCACCGCCGACGAAGCCTATGCCGATCCGCTTTTTGATCAGCAGGGCGATTTCGACAGCGCCAACGGAACGTTGCCGGAAGCGCTGGCGTGGCAGCGCCGCTTGCCCGGCCCGCTATATTACGAACGCAACGACATTCCGCGCGCCAATCGCCTGTTTGCCGAGCGTGTGCTGCACGTTCCGACCGGCGCGATTGCCGCGCGTTAGGGCGCTGCACGGGGTAGGAATCCAGTCCCAAGCGCGATAGACCGCGCGCCATGAATCAGCTTGACCAAACCCAGTTCGACCTCACCCCCGATCAGCGCGAAATCCAGGAGCTCGCGCGGAAATTCACCGCCGACCGCATCACCCCGCACGCTGCGGAATGGGACGAAAAACACATCTTCCCGCGCGACACGATCAAGGCGGCAGCCGAACTCGGCTTCGCGGCAATCTATGTCAGCGAGGAATCGGGCGGCATCGCGCTCGGCCGACTCGAGGCGGCGCTGATAATGGAGGCGATGGCCTATGGCTGCCCCTCGACCAGCGCCTTTATCAGCATCCACAACATGGCGGCGTGGATGATCGATCGGTTCGGCAGCCAGACGGTGAAGGACAAATACCTGCCCTCACTGGTCACGATGGACCGCATCGCCAGCTACTGCCTGACCGAACCCGGCTCGGGCTCCGACGCCGCCGCGCTGAAAACCAAGGCGATCAAGGACGGCAACGACTGGATCGTCACCGGCACCAAGCAGTTCATCTCGGGCGCGGGCGAGAACGACGTCTATGTCACGATGGTCCGCACCGGCGAGGACGGGCCGAAGGGCGTGTCGTGCCTGGTGATCGAAAAGGACATGCCGGGCGTCAGCTTCGGCGCGAATGAACGCAAGCTCGGCTGGCATTCGCAGCCAACGCGTCAGGTGATCCTCGACGGCGTGCGCGTGCCGGCGGAAAACATGGTCGGCGGTGAAGGCGAGGGCTTCCGCATCGCGATGATGGGCCTCGACGGCGGGCGACTCAATATCGGTGCCTGTTCGCTCGGCGGGGCGCAGCGCTGCCTCGACGAAGCGATCGGCTATACCCGCGATCGTAAGCAATTCGGCACGCGCGTCGCCGATTTCCAGAACACGCAATTCATGCTCGCCGACATGGCGACCGATCTCGAAGCGGCCCGCGCGTTGCTCTACATGGCGGCGGCGAAGGTGACGGCGAACGCGCCCGACAAGACCAAGTTCGCGGCGATGGCGAAGCGGCTGGCGACCGACACGGGATCGGCGGTGGCGGACCGCGCGCTGCAATTGCATGGCGGTTACGGCTATCTGATGGACTATCCGATCGAACGCTTCTGGCGCGATTTGCGCGTCCATTCGATCCTGGAGGGCACGAACCAGATCATGCGCATGATCGTCGGGCGCGAGCTGACCCGCCAGTGAGCGACGTCCTCACCTTCATCGAAGGCAAGGTCGGCCGTATCCGGCTCAACCGGCCCAAGGCGCTGCACGCGCTGACCACGCCGATGTGCGAGGCGATCCTAGCGGCGTTGATCGCGTGGCGCAGCGATCCGGCGGTCGAGGCGGTGGTGATCGATCATGCCGAAGGTCGCGGCTTTTGCGCCGGCGGCGACATCCGGATGCTGGCCGAGTCGGGCGCGAAGGACGGGGTCGAGGCGCGCGCCTTCTTCCACACCGAATACCGCATGAACCATGCGCTGTTCACCTATGCCAAGCCGACGATCGCCTTCATGGACGGCATCACGATGGGCGGCGGGGTCGGCCTCGCCTGCCCGTGCGATTTCCGCGTGGCTACCGAGAATACCAAGCTTGCCATGCCCGAAACCGGGATCGGCCTGTTCCCCGACGTCGGCGGCGGCTGGTATCTCTCGCGGCTGCCGGGACGGGTCGGGCAGTTCATGGCGTTGACCGGCTATCGCGCCGATGGGGCGGACTGTTTGGCACTCGGTTTGGCCACGCACTATGTGCCGAGCGATCGGCTCGATGAGGTCAAGGCCGCGGTCGCGGCGGGCGGGCAGGCCGACCTTCACGCCGCGATCAAGGCGTTCGGTGTCGGCGCGCCGATCGCCCGCATCGTCGAGCAGCGCGGCGCGATCGACCGGCTGTTCGCGTCGGACGAGCTGGAGGACATTTACGCCGCGCTCGAATCCGATGGCGGGGAATGGGCAAGCCAGCAGCTTGCTACGCTGAAGACCAAATCGCCGCAGACGATGAAGGTCTCGCTCCGCCTGCTCCAGGAAGGCGCGACGATGGCGACGTTCGAGGACGAGATGCGCCAGGAATATGCCGTCGGCTGCCGCGTGGTGCAGCGGCACGATTTCCTAGAAGGCGTCCGGGCGGTCATCATCGACAAGGACAATACCCCGCGCTGGAACCCGGACACGCCCGAGGGCGTGACGCCGCACGTGCTCGACCAGATCTTCGCTCCGCTGTCGGACGCGGAGACGTGGACGCCCAACTGAATTCCCCTCCCGCATGCGGGAGGGGCTAGGGGAGGGCGTGTACGGCGCTCGACCCGACAGGCCCTCCCCCGACCCCTCCCGCAGGCGGGAGGGGAGAAAGGTAGAAGACATGACCTACGAAACCC